>JANPPN010000123.1:0-24923 GCA_031428535.1 Bdellovibrio sp.
TTTTCACAAATGCAAACCACCTGCGCCATGGCCTCAGTTGTTTCAAACATTCCATTTGAAATATCAAGTATCACCGAGCTATTCAAAAAAGGATGTAGCTGCGGAACTTTAATCGCTGCACTCATAATGAACTGATCGGCATTTCAGTCGCTATTTTCAATTTTATTCTGACTATTTTGCAATTTTTTACAGGATCTTAACAGAAGTCTGGGCTATTAATAAAAGAGTCCTTACACTCGTATCAGCGTGAGAACTCAAAAGACTGAAAAGCTGAACTAAAGTCTATTTAGAACCTCGCTTGATTTTCGCACGGGCAGCCGAAAGTCGGGCAATCGGAACCCGGTAAGGCGAGCAACTGACGTAATCCAGATTTACATTTTCAAAAAACTGAATTGAATCCGGATCGCCACCATGTTCACCACAAACGCCAATTTTGAGATCACCTTTAGTTTGCCGGCCAAGATCAACACCCGTTTTAACCAGTGTTCCTACTCCGACCTGATCAATACTGACGAAAGGATCTTTAGCAAAAATTCCCTGCGATACATAACTTCCGAGGAAGCGGCTTGAATCATCCCGCGAAAGCCCCAGGGTTGTTTGGGTCAGATCATTTGTTCCGAAACTGAAAAAATCGGCATGATGGGCAATTTCATGTGCTGTAACCGCGGCACGCGGCAGCTCAATCATCGTGCCCACGAGATAACTGAATTTTATGGCTTTTTCTTTTTGAACTTTTTCAACGACTTCAATTGCCTGTGCTCTCAGGATTTCAAGTTCGCGGGCCGTTGCAACCAGTGGAATCATTATTTCCGGAACGAGCTTTACGCCCTCGCTAGTAAGTGCCGATGCCGCTTCGGCGATGGCACGTACCTGCATTTGATAAATTTCAGGATACGTAATTGCCAGACGGCAGCCCCTGTGGCCCAGCATCGGGTTGAATTCATGCAACGAGTGGATTTTGTGCTTCAGGCGGCTTTCATCGTGCTTGATTCGTATTGCGAGTTCTGAAATTTCGGCATCTTGATGTGGAACAAATTCATGAAGTGGCGGGTCTAATAAACGTATTGTAACCGGAAAGCCTTCCATGATCTTGAACAACTGATAAAAGTCTTCACGCTGCATCGGTAAAAGTTTTGCAAGCGCGCGTTCGCGATCAAACTTGGTATCGGCCACAATCATTTCGCGGACGGCATCAATCCGATCTTCACCGAAAAACATGTGCTCGGTCCGGCAAAGGCCGATACCTTCAGCTCCGAAGTCGCGCGCGGTTTGTGCGTCTTTCGGCGTATCGGCATTGGCCCGTACTTTCAGGCGGCGGAAGTTATCACTCAACTTCATCAACCGGTGAAAATTCTCATCCAGTTTAGGTTCGACAGTTTTGACTTCACCGAGAATCACTTCGCCGGTGCCGCCGTCGAGTGTGATGATATCACCTTTTTTAATAATGTAACCCTTGGCTTTGAAAGTTTCATTTGTGTAATTGACTTCAACTTCTGAACAGCCGGCAACACAGCACTTACCCATTCCACGCGCCACGACGGCCGCGTGCGAAGTCATTCCACCCCGCGAAGTCAGGATGCCTTGGGCCGCGATCATGCCCGCAATATCTTCCGGCGACGTTTCAACCCGCACTAAAATAACTTTAATTCCTTTTTCTTTGTATGCCACCGCATCTTCCGGAGTGAAGACCACCTGACCGCATACCCCGCCCGGACTTGCCGGCAGGCCGCGGGCCAGTTCAATTTTTTTAGCCATCGGATCAAGCGTGGGATGTAACAATTGGTCAAGCGAAGCCGGATCAATTCGTAAGATCGCTTCTTCTTCGCTGATCATCTTTTCATCGATCATGTCGCAGGCAATCTGCAAGGCCGCTTTGGCGGTCCGTTTACCGTTGCGGGTCTGAAGCATCCACAACTTGTTTCGCTCGATTGTGAATTCAATATCCTGCATGTCTTTAAAATAGGTTTCGAGTTTCTGATAATTTATTTCAAGCGCCTGGTAGGCCTGTGGCATAATTTCCTGAAGCAGCGAAATCGTCTGCGGGGTTCTGATCCCGGCCACCACGTCCTCGCCCTGGGCGTTAACTAAAAATTCACCATAAAATTTCTTTTCGCCGGTGCTTGGGTCGCGCGTAAAGGCCACGCCCGTTGCAGAATCATCTCCGAGATTTCCGAACACCATCGACTGCACGTTAACAGCCGTGCCCCAATCGGCCGGAATATTATGAAGTTCGCGGTAGGTAATCGAGCGCGCGGTATTCCAGCTTTTGAAAACCGCTGAAACCGATCCCCATAACTGTTCAAGCGGATCGCTCGGAAAGCTCTGGCCGGTCATCTGCTGAATCAGGACTTTGAATTTTTTAACTAAAAGTTTTAAATCATCAGTATTGAGATCGGTATCGTTATGAATTCCCTTTTCGGCTTTCATGTCTTCGAGCGTAACTTCCAGCAAAGAAGAATTTACGCCCATCACAACATCGGAATACATCTGAATAAACCGGCGATAAGAATCCCACGCAAATCGCGGGTTGTTCGATGAAACCGCAAGCCCCTCAACCGTTTGATCGTTCAGGCCGAGATTTAATATCGTATCCATCATACCCGGCATTGAGGCCCGCGCCCCTGAGCGAACGCTCACCAACAGCGGATTTTTATGATCTCCGAACAGCTTGCCGATTTTCTTTTCGACCCGCTTAAGTGATTCCAGCGCTTTCGGCTTGACCCAGTCGGGAAGTTTTCCGCCTTCAGCGTAAAAGTGCGAACAGATATCAGTTGAAATTGTAAAGCCCGGCGGTACATCCAGCCCGATGGCCGTCATTTCCGCAAGGTTCGCGCCTTTGCCGCCGAGAATATTTTTCATCGCGGCACTACCCTCGGCCTCTCCCGCGGCAAAGTAATAAATGAATTTCTGCGGAATCTCTAATTTAGACTGGGATTTCGAATGGGTAAAAGTCTCCATAACGTTCGGGCTCCATTTTTAAAAGTGATACAAAATATTGTACTTCGTGTTGCGGGGCAACCCCGTCATTTTTATTTATAAAAATCTTTTAATCCCTGCACAACATACGAATTCAGTTGTGTAATTTTAATCCGTTCCTGCGTCATCTTATCGCGATGGCGCACAGTCACCGCCTGATCATTGGCGGTTTCAAAATCGACGGTCACGCAGAACGGCGTTCCGATTTCATCTTGCCTGCGGTACCGTTTACCGATGGAAGCGGTTTCATCATAGGAAACATCAAAGTCCTCAGCCAACTGCTCGCGGATTTTCATTGCGGGCACGGTCAGTTCTTCTTTTTTTGAAAGCGGCAGAACACAAACTTTGATCGGCGCAATTTCCGGATGAAAACCCATAACCACGCGCACATCTTCGCTGGTTTTTCCGGCTTCATCGGTTGCGACAGTGATTTCTTCACGGTAGGCGTCGCACATAAACGCCAGAATCAGACGATCACAGCCCACGGCCGTTTCGATCACATACGGAATAAATTTTTCTTTGTTGGCTTCGTCAAAATATTCCAGATTCTTACCCGAGAATTTTGAATGCTGGGTGAGATCAAAATCCGCGCGGTTATGAATGCCCTCGAGTTCCGAAAAACCCATCGGAAAATTATATTCGACGTCCGTTGCGGCGCGCGCGTAATGCGCGAGCTTTTCGTGGTCTTTAAACTTCAGATTTTCCTGTTTGATTCCATATTTCAGATAGAACCCCAAGCGACGCTCTTTCCATTCATCGAAATACTTGGCGTCAGTTCCGGGTTTTACAAAATACTGCATTTCCATCTGTTCGAACTCGCGGGTTCTGAAAATAAAATTACCCGGCGTGATTTCATTCCGGAAAGATTTTCCGATGGCGGCGATTCCGAATGGTATTTTATGCCGCGAGCTTTGCTGACAATTCTGAAAATTAACAAAGTGACCTTGCGCCGTTTCGGGCCTGAGATAAACCTCTGAGCCCGAGTCTTCAAGCGGACCCATGTGGGTTTTGAACATCAGATTGAAATTGCGCTCTTCCGAAAGATTTTTAGAGCCACACGTCGGGCACTGTTTTTTATTAATGTAGGAATCGGTGTTGTCGGCTCTGAAACGGGTTTTACAATCTTTACAATCGACGAGCGGATCAGAAAAACCATCGATATGGCCAGAGGCTTTCCATACCATCGGATGCATCAGAATAGCGGCGTCAAGGCCTACGATGTCGGATCTGCGGGTCATGGCGTTCCACCACGCGCGTTTGACGTTTAATTTCAACAATGAACCCAGCGGGCCGTAATCCCAGCAACTTCCAAGGCCACCATAAATTTCAGAACTCTGAAAAACAAATCCCCGCCGTTTTGAAAGACTGACCAGAATATTTAAATCTTTTAAGTGGCGGACTTGCTGATTTGCCTGTGCAGACATTTATAGCTCCTGTTTTGATTGAGAAAAATTTAGCATTTTTAGACTCAAAAAAATAGAAAGGTATTGAGATGTTGTAGAGTGTCATGACCGCATGAGTATCGGGCTTTTTCCTGCCAACTTTGATACTGGAGAATCGGCCTTTATCGCACTTTACAGTAACAGATCAGTTTTGTCTGGATTTTAATATTGCAGCGTAAGCCAATTCAAAAAATTCAAATGTGCTGGGATCAGAAGTTCGAATCAGATTCTGATAATGGCTGGTGGCCGACTGAATATCACAACCTTTGGGCAGACCTAAGACTTCAAAAGCTTCCCATTCGTGCCCGTTGTACATGAAAAATACCGAATTGGATTTCTGAATCAATTTGTTGACACCTGGATTAATGACTTTCGATGGCGGCGGCGTGACGTCTTTGGCTCCATCCACACGCACGTCGTCCGATTTCTCACCAGCGGATTCAACTTCAGCATGTTTTGGTTCCGCTTTCAGATTCAACACTGTGGGTTGTTTGGGTTTTGAGCGAAATACAAACAATAGCACGAGTGCTAAGAAGATAATGAAGTTTATAAGGAATAAGTGTTGGCTATTCACGTTAATTTCATTATGAAAAGAAGATTTCTATTTGTAAAGATATCAATAAAGAGGTTTTTATATGGCCGCCGATGCTGCTAATCCCAACAATCCATTCAACCAACAGAAAACAATTTCCGGTGTTAAGAATATTATCGCAATTGCTTCTGGAAAAGGTGGCGTCGGCAAAAGCACGGTCGCAACAAATCTTGCCCTGGCACTGCGTGAATTCGGAAGCGTCGGCCTCTTGGATGCCGATATTTATGGCCCCAGCTTACCCCGCATGATGGGAGCCCTGAACCAGAAACCTATGGTTTCAGAAGGTAACAAAATCACGCCGGTTGTTCGTTATAATATTAAAATGATGAGCATCGGTTTCTTGGTTGATGAGGGGTCGGCCGTTGTTTGGCGGGGCCCCATGCTTTTTAAGGCAATGGATCAGTTTTTCCGGGATGTCGTTTGGGGCGACCTAGACTACCTTATTATCGATCTCCCGCCCGGAACCGGGGACGTGCAGCTTTCGCTTGTACAGAAGGTGCCCGTAAATTATGCGGTTATCGTTACCACCCCGCAAAACATTTCTTTGATTGATGCTAAGAAGGCCATCGATATGTTCGAGCGAACCGGCGTAAAAATCGCGGGCGTTATCGAAAATATGTCTTACATGCTGAACCCCACAAACGGCGAAAAAATTCAACTGTACCCCAAAGGGGATCTCAATTCTTATTTAGACTCAAAAAAACTTGAGAAATTAGGAGAAATTCCTTTTAATCCCTCTGTTTCACTGGGCTCGGAGGCCGGTATTCCGATCGTTGAGAGTAATTCTGATGGAGTTGAAGCGATGTGCTTTAAGGAAATTGCTAAAAAATTGGCTGCGCGCACACTGTAACGTGTGGGAGTTCTAAATCCTGGGTACGGTTAACGGTATTCCGGGTACGGTACTGTATTCTGAATTCCGTACTGTATTCTGAATACAGTTAACCGAATTCTGCACCCTCCTTCCTATTCCGCTAAATATACCCACCAAAAAACGCCCGTTCCCTAACCTCCAGAATGCCTTAGTACCCCATCGCCCCATTATGCATTGAATTCCTATCCCTAGCTTCTTCCTAAATCCGCGAACACATCCGCACCCCGAACCACCAAACCCCCTTCTACAACCGAAGGCTTGGGGCCCATCGCCCCACTCTTGCAATCAACTCAGATATGAAAAAATCAAAACAACTAACATTCCTCAATTCAAAATCGAATTCGAATTCGATGAAAAAATTCTTTGGCGGCGCCCTCCTTGAAGGAAAAAGAAAAACATTGCGTCCGCTATCATCGAAAGATGCCATTCACTTTGTCTTGCGCAGCGAATTTGCCGTCGGACGCGACAGCTTTCTGGCTAGGCGTCACCAGCCTCAGGTGCATCGGATTTTAAATCATTTTGCAAAAAAATTCGGCGTACGTATTTACCAAATGTCGATCAATGGCAACCATATCCATTTGCTCCTCAGGATTACCAGTCGAAAACTTTATCGCGCATTTATTAAAGCGGTTGCCGGTAAAATCGCAAGTCAGGTCATGGGTGGGCGAAGTTTCTCTGATTATTTTCAGGAAAAAATATCGACGAGTTTTGCAGCGTCAGAGCGGGGCGATGGGCCCGGGGGCGAGGATAAAACGCTGGGCTTCTGGCAGTTCAGGCCATTTTCGCGGGTGGTTAACTGGGGAAATGATTATAAAGGCTGTCTGAATTATCTGAAACAAAACACCCTCGAGGCTATTGGCTTTGTAAAATACGTGGCACGTAAGAATCCTTATGCCAAATGGCTTAATGGCACTTCGTCTTTGACAACGACCGCTTTGGATGGAGCTTGATTGGGGACCGATCCACGAAACCGCTTTGGATGGAGCTTGAAATTGAATAACTCCAACAAAGCCTTACGCGAAATTGATTAACTCCATTCAAAACTCACGCGCGCGAAGCTTTGAAATCCTGGTAGTGCTGGTAATCGCCGTCGATGATTGTCAGGTGGTTTTTGTCGATTTCGAAGACTTTGGTTGTGATTTCTTTCAGGAAGTAACGATCATGGCTGACCATCATTACGGTGCCCGGGAATGTCTTAATGGCGTTCAGCAACACTTCGCGGGATTTGATATCCAGATGATTCGTCGGTTCATCGAGCACCAGCAGATTAACCGGATGTGATAAAATACAGGCCAGAATCACTCGCGATTTTTCGCCGCCGGAAAGAACTGAAATTTTCTTTTCGACTTCTTCGCCTGAAAATAAAAAAGAACCCAGCAAAGATTTAATAAAACCCATCGACGCATTCGGCACGCGCCCTTCCACTTCCTGCAGAATGGTTTTTTTCGGATCGAGCACGTCGAGCGAGTTTTGCGAAAAATAGCCGAACTGAATACTCGGTCCGATTTTGCAGCTGCCGCCGGTAGCCTCGGCCTGGCCGGTTATGATCTTAAGTAAAGTTGATTTTCCTGCGCCGTTAACACCCACAACCGCAATGCGATCCATACGTTTAACGAGGCCTGTGGCATTTGAAAACACATTTCGTTCGCGCCCGTCTTCAAGCTGCCAGACTTTTGAAAGCCCTTCAAACTTAACAACTTCTTCGCCGCCGCGAATGGGCTCGGGCCATTCAAATTTCATCACCCGGTCTTCGGTGGGAACTTCAATGCGATCAATTTTTTCTAGTTTTTTCACGCGCGACTGAACTTGCGCCGCATGCGAAGCCCGGGCCGCAAATCTTGCAATAAATTCTTCTTCTTTGGCCAGCATGTCATCCTGGCGCGAAGCCGCCGCTATCAACTGTTCGCGGCGGATGGCTTTTTCTTTGTCGTAAAAATCGTAATTACCCGAGTAAACCGTCGTTGTGCGGTTTGCCACTTCAATAACTTTCGTTACAAGGCGGTTCATAAATTCGCGGTCATGCGAAGTCATCAGCACAGAGCCTTTGAAATTTTTAAGCCACTGCTCAAGCCACACGATAGATTCAACATCAAGATGATTTGTCGGTTCGTCCATCAGCAGAACGTCAGGCAAAAGTAAAAGAATTTTTGCAAGGCTTACGCGCATTTTCCAGCCACCGCTGTACTTACCCACGTCGACACGCATGTCTTCATTGGAAAAACCCAGTCCGCCGAGAATTTCCTGCGCGCGCGATTCAAGGTCGTAGCCGCCGATGGCCTCGAACTGCGCCTGCAGATCGCCGTAACGTTCGACAACTCTCATCATTTCGTCTTCGCCGAGTTCAGGGTCCTGCAGTTTTTCTTCGAGCGTGGTAATTTCAATTTTAATTGATTCAAGATTTCCGGCGGAAAGCACTTCCTGCAGCACTGTGCGGCCCTTCATCTCCTCGATGTTCTGGGAAAAATAACCGATTCTAACTTTTTCAGGTTTGCTGACCGAACCTTGATCTACGGATTCTTCACCCATCAACAGGCGAAAGACCGTCGTTTTGCCCGCGCCGTTGGGGCCAACCAAGCCGATTTTTTCGTCAGAATTAATCTGAAACGACGCATTCGAAAATAAAATCTTAGAACCCTGTTGTTTAGTGACTGCATTAAAAGAAATCATGCAGGTACCTTACAGATGAATCAAAAAGGTTTCAACAGGCATTAATATTTTAACGAAATTTCAGAGTTGCCTTTGGCGATTTTAAAACAGACGGGCACCACAGCATGGGACGCAACACCTTGGCCATCGCTGTTGATTTCAACTTCCAGCTCAACTAAACCTTGTTGCCTTTGATTACGCGCGCGAATCGGGTAAACCGGTGCCGGATTTTTAAGATAATTCGGTTTAGCTTCCGTGACGGCCCCGCTCTGCGAAACCTGCAAATTCTGGTTAGACTGCCCGTTTCCGCTGTCGACCTGATCCGTTATTTCGGATTTTTGTTCTTAATTTTTTTACATTTTGAAGGATTTCCAACCCTTCACGACTCTTGAAAAAAGGCCGGTACTTCCAAAGCTTGCGCTGACGTTTTGTCCGAAGACCGGTCGTACTTGCTGATGAAGGTAAAAGATTGTCGGCTCCGCGCTAAGTTTTTCCTGAAAAAAAACAGCATATGCACGGCATAACAAAGCATAACATAGCCATAGTGGTTTCAAAAAGTCTTATTCGAATTCAATACTGAAGATGTCAAAAATGTTAATTATCCAGTTAAATTAATAACTTGTTCAATCACAGACTTGTTCGGCTACCGAATCGCGAAATAACCCACTAATTATTCAGAGGAACCAATACAACATGATCGTCATACTTGGGTTCTTTCAATATTTCAGACGAATTTCAAATTTCATTAAAATTTATCTTTGACTGTCTCAGAGCGGGATTTTCCACATGGAAAATTCACAATGAAGCGGTTTTTGAACTATTTTGATAAATAATATTTTAAATTGGAAATGCGTTTCTTCAGGCGCTATTCTTAACTCAGACGGAAGCAATCAACGTAAGCCTGAGGGTGGTGAAAGCCATCGAACAGTCACTCGGGTTCAGTAGTTGGCAAACATGGGAGGTACGTGTGAAGCGAATTTTCAGCCACAACGATAAAACACCAAAGTGAAGAAGAACCCTAATAAAATATTTCACAATATTAAGGCAAAAGGTTTCTTGTGTGGTCTATTAACTAAACAATAGGAGGCACTAGCGGACTTTGAGTCACGGCACAAACCGTGTACTTCCTTTGCCTCAAGGCAAACCTCGGGAAACCGGGAGACGCAAAGCTATAGGGGCTTATTTTCGGATATGCCAGCCAGCTACCAAAGGTAATCAAATGACCTGCGGTGAAAACTGCAAATGGAAGTAAAAAACGTTCTAAAAATTATATCATGGATTGGTTTCATTCCCCTTAAACCCTAGGCTTTCATCGGATGACGAGCTTAGGGTTTTTTCTTTTGTGAGAATGCAAAAATAGTGCGAATACAAAAAAAATTATAAAAACAGCTCTACGCTTCAGGCAATAAAATTCTGGCACCTATCTTAAGGCTGCTTTTATTCTTCAACTTATTCAATTTTTTCAGCAACGACACCGAGGTCTTATACTTTTTAGCTATCGAAGCCACATTATCGCCGCGTTGTACGATGTGAAATTTCTTCGCAGCCAATTCGGGCCTTTTTTCTGTCAGCGGCGTACGATCCGGTACGAATATCTTACGACCTACCGATATTTTTTTCTTTCTGGAGAAATCATTGATATCGCGCAGGTAAGCAACGGTGGTTTTGTAGCGGCGGGCCAATGAAGAAAGAGTGTCGCCCTTTTTAACTTTGTACGACTGGATTTCTTTTTGATCGGCGACGTATACAACGCTATCCGCGATACTTTCATTAGAAGCCGTCAGCGCAATTTCGTAACTGCCCGGCGGAATCCTGAGGCCCAGCGTGCTGTCAGTTTCAAGCGGCGCAATCTCACCTTTGAACTTGGGGTTCAGGGCTTTAAAATCTTCGTAATTGAGATTCATTTTTTCGGCCATCAGTCGCAGATTGATTGGCTGACTGACGGTAATATGGTCAAATTCGATCGGCGGCATATAATCGATTCCTTCGAATCCGTATTTTTCCGGATTTTTTGCAATCAACTTTGCAGCGATATATTTTGGAACGTAATTATCAGTTTCGGCAGGAAGTGCTCGCTTGATTTTCGAAAGTGCCCAGAAGTCTTTTGTTTTGTATTTTTTGATAACGCGATCAATCCGGCCCTCCCCCACATTATAAGCCGCCATGGCCAGATACCAGGAATTAAACCGTTGAAACAGATCTTTGAAGTATTCAGCTGCGGCCTGAGTTGATTTTTCCGGATCTCGACGCTCGTCCAGGAGTTGATTAATTTTCAGTTTATAACGCTTACCCGTACCGCGAATAAACTGCCAGTACCCCACTGCCGAAGCGTGACTGAAAGCCTGCGAGCTGAAACCCGATTCAATCAGCGCAACATAAAAAAGATCTTCGGGCAGTTTGTTGTCGCGCAGAACTTTCTTCATCAGTGCTTCATAGCGGGTCGAGCGCAAAAGATAACGCTCCATGTGCGGACGTCCTCTGTTTTTAAAGTAGTTGATCCACTTTTCGACATTTTCATTGATTTCAGTCGGGATAATTTCGAGTTCTTCGACTTTATGCACTTGTGCTGCGGACTCTTTCGCTACTTCGGCTAGCCGAAAATGCTCAATACCTGCGCCCGCCTCTGCAGCTTCATCAGATGAACTTTTAGAA
Source organism: Bdellovibrio sp. (assembly GCA_031428535.1). Lineage (GTDB taxonomy): Bacteria > Bdellovibrionota > Bdellovibrionia > Bdellovibrionales > Bdellovibrionaceae > Pseudobdellovibrio. Next base: position 11,180 of record JANPPN010000123.1, read on the forward strand.
GTCGTTGCACAGCCTGACAGGATTAAAAGTAAAGCAGCTGCGCACAGAAGTTTCAGCGTTTTTGTCATTCATTATATTTGTCTTGTTTTGTTAATTTAGCAACGATTTCTTTAGCCAAAATCTTCAACATTTCAATCTGTTCCTGCAGCGGTTTTTTCTTTAAAACAGAATGCATAATTTCTTCTGGCGAGAAGCCCAGTAATTGGAAATAATCGAAAAGTTGTGTGATCCGCTGCAGATATAATTGCTGGTCTTTAGAGGGGATTTCATTGATCAACAAATGTATTTCTTGATCTGCCTTTTTCTGTCCGGCCAGATTTGCAACCAAGATGTAAATCACATTGGTGGCCTCAGACCCGATTTTGCGATATTCATTTTCTGAAGAATATTTTTCGATCAGCGCAAGCTTGGTCTTTATTTCAGTCAGAAACTCGGGTTTGAATTTAAGATTCCGGAATTGCAGGAAAAAATGCGCAAGCATTCCGCTAATACCCAGCAGCAACGTCATTAAAAAAATCGGCAGGCGGTAATCGGCTACTGAAAACCCCGCACGCGGCAATTCTAAAATAACCTGCGGCTTAAAATCGGCTACCACAGTTTTTTTGGGGTCTGCTCCTGTGCTGCCGTTCGCCGGTTGAATTTTGTCTCCGGGAGTAATCTGCAGAACCAGTTCGGGGGTGGCATCCGAGATATATTTTTTCTGACGAGGATCAAAGTAGCTCAGCTCAAACGGCGGAATCTTCAATTCGCCTTCTTTGCGCGCGATGACCAAAATTTCAAATTCCTTGAAACTGTACCCTTCTCTGAAAAATTTCGACTCGCTCTTGGTGTCGTAAACTTCAACCCCGTCGGGCCAGGCTATATTCGGCAGATCAATTAATTTGGCATTGCCGACGCCCTCATAGCGAACTTTAACGGAAAAGGGCTGATTTACCGGAAAGGTACTTCCCTCGGTCTTAAGCGAAACCTGATAATTTCCGACGGCACCTGAAAAATTCTTACTGCGGCCATCTTGCGGCAGCGGCAACACTTTAACTTCGGCCCGGCGTGAAGTTTTTGTATATTCACGGGCCTGCCCCCACCCGAACTGCGTTGGCATTCTGACCTTGGCTTTGATTCTGAATTCGTCAATAACTGCAACTCCGGCCTTGATCGGAAAAAGTCCGTGGCTTGCAAGTAAAGCTTTTCGGTACCGCATGCCGTTCACAATTTCTTCGGTAAAATGAAGCGCCGGAACTTCTTCAATTATTTCTTTCCAGAAGCCGCGCAAATCCGGAAATTTGACCCGGTCGAGCGATTCAACATTCGAGCGAGTGTAAATATACCAGTTGGCGGTGATCTGTTCGCCCTCGTAAACTTCCGATTTATCGAGGTCGAGATAAATAAAAAAAGCATCATTCGTGTCGATATTTAATTTACGCGACGGAATCTCCTGCTGGGGCTGCCCCTGACCGAAGCCCGGAAGATTATTTCCGCCGTTGCCGAACAGCCGCTGCTGTTGCTGCAACATCTGCTCAAAAAGATCTTCCGTGTCTTGAATGTTGCCGAGGGGATTTCCGGCACTGTCGTCATTTTGCCGGCCGCCATAACCCGGCGGAAACCGTGGCCCGCCTTTGGGTTTTGCGCGGCCGTTTCTGTATTCTTCCTGCACTTCAATCTTTACGGGATTAGTTCGGTAACTTTGCCCTTTGATTTTTATGTCGATTGCCGGAATCACAAACACGCCTTCTTTTTGCGGCGACAGTACGAAATTGTAATCCTGCGAAGTTCGCTGAATAAACTGGGTTTTGCCATTGATGATGGTCATGCTGCTTGAAGATTGCCGACCGCCCGGTACCGCGTTGATAACTTCAAGGCCCGGCACTTTCGGCAACTCGGGCTCGGTCAATTCAAAATCCTCATCTGACTGCACCGAAATATTAAGTGTAAATGAATCACCGATTCCCATTTGGTCGCGGTCAACAACCGCATTAACCTTAACATTTGCACTGAATGCAACGGAAGCTGTTAACATCATCGCCAATAGAATGAGAAGTTTACCAGTTTTTTTCATTATTTTTCGATTTTCCTTTTTCTTTTTTGTCAAAATTTGCCCGAATCTTCTGTTCCTGATTTTTCAGTTCGCCCAGAATTTTCTTTACGTCACCTTCCGAAAGTTGGTCTCCTTTAAAAGGCCGCGGCTGGTACTTCGGTGATCCTTCTTTTTTCTGATCTTCTTTTTTGTCTTTACCTTCTTTTTGATCGTTCTCGTCTTTCTGATCTTTCTGGTTCTGCTGATCCTCGCCCGGCTTCTGTTCGTCTTTGTTTTCGCCCTCACCCTTGTTCTGCGGGTTATTCGGGTCTTTATCGCCTTTACCGTTTTTTTGCTGGTCTTGTTGTTGTTGCTGGATCAGCAATTCGATATTCGTTTTGATTTCTTTTGATTCCGGTACCAGCTCAAGCGCCGCCTGATAATGCTCGAGCGCTTCCGGAACTTTTTTCTGCGCACCGAAATAAACTCCGAGATTATACTGCACCTGAAAAACCAGTTCATTATCCTGTGCCGTTTCCGCCAGTTTCAGGGCGTGTTGCAGCGACTTTAACGCCTCTTCGGGCTTTTGAATTGTGTTGAGTATCACCCCGATGTTTGAGTGTGTCCCGCCGCGTGTACCTTCCTTTTCGAGTAAGGCGTAGTACTTAACCAGTGCATCCTCATATCTTTCTTTTTTGATGTCTTGCCGGGTTAAATAGTCACTATAGAGGGTTTCAAACGACGGATACTTCAGGCTATCCGAACAGCCGACAAGCAGGCCACTCAAAAGAAAAACTAAAAACAAAACCCTATTAGGTTTCATATTTACCTTTCCACTCACCGGTAACTGTGCGGCGATCGCCGATAAAGAGGCTTACAAAAATCAACAGAATACCCAGTAACAGCGGCAACGTGAACTTTTCTTCATACTGAGTCATCGTACTCGACTGAAACTGTGATTTTTCGAGTTCGCTGATGTCACTCACGCATTTTTTAAGATGATCGCTGTTAACATAGGAAAAATAAAAACGTCCGCCACCGGCTTCGGCAAGTGATTTCAGAAAATCGCCGCGAACCTGTGTCAGAACGGTTTGGCCGGACGAATCTTTTTTGTAACCTGTCATCGCATTGTAACTGTCGCGCACTGGAATAGCGCCGCCTTTTTCAGTACCATAGGCGATCGTAAATATTTTTATGCCTTCTTTTGCCAGCTTTCCGGCAACGTCAAGCGCACCTTTTTCCTGATCCTCGCCATCGGACGTTACCAGCACCACACGCGTCGTCCGTGAGGATTTGTCCTGAGTAACGCCGCCCTTTTCAAAGGCTTCTTTTGCGTAACTCAACGCATTTTCAAAATTGGTTCCCTGCGAACTGACCGAGTTGATATCAAGAGAATCAATATACATCCGAAGCGCGTTAGGGTCGCTGGTGAGTGGGGAAAGCAGTGCACTGCTGCCGGCAAACGCAATTATTCCGATTTTGTTACCGGGCATGAGATCAAGCAACTTAGATAGTTCAATTTTCATCTGGGCCAACCGGGATGGCCGCACGTCCTCACTCATCATGCTGTCGGAAACATCGGCCAGAATCAGCATTTCAATGCCTTCGCTTTTGATTTCCTGCTGGCTTTCACCGGCCTGGGGCCGGGCCAGTGCAATCACAAGAAAAATCAAGCCTGCCACCTGCAAGACCACCTGCAGACGCCGACGAGTCAGTGAAACACTCTGGGTCAGATAACCGGCTACCTTTTTTCCGAAAATTTTATTTAATTTTTCCGAGAAAAATTTTTCAAACAGAATATACACTGCCGCAAACAGCCCCACGAGAATCAGATAATAAAAGGCGTTGGGATTTCCCCACTTTAGAAAAACTGTCATTACGGCCCCACTCTTAAGACTGTAAGACTCAGCAACCGGCTGAGTAAAAACAGCATTATTCCCGCAAGCAAAAAGTCGGGGAAGAATTCTTCGTACCGGACATATTTGTTGTCGTCGAATTTTGTGGTTTCAAGTTTATTGATTTCATTGAATACGCCGGCCAGTGAATCTTCTTTCGAGGCCCTGAAGTATTTTCCGCCGGTAACCGCCGCCATTTGCCCGAGCAGTTCGTCGTTGACTGTGCTTTCGAATGGCTGATAACGCTTTACGCGGTTACCAAACAGATCCTGCGAGTAAATCGGAATGCGCGTAGGTCCGCTGCGCCCGATACCGATCGTGTAGATTTTAATTCCGTAGCCTTTGGCAATTTCCAGACCGGTCTCGGGATCAATCGTTCCTGAATTGTTTTCACCATCGGTCATAAAAATCATCACGCGGGATTTAGCTTGCGAATCTTTCAGGCGGGCCGCTCCGCTGGCCATTCCTACGCCGATGGCTGTTCCGTCTTTGATCCGGGCCGAAGCCGCAGTTGAAATTTGATCTATCCGGTCAAGAATCAACTGATAATCCAAAGTCGGGGGCACGAGTGTAAAAGCCTCTCCGGCAAAAATAACAATACCGATACGGTCAGACATCCGTTGCTTAACGAAATTTGCAATCGTTTGCTTGGCAGAATCCAGCCGGTTGTTGGGTTTCATATCTTCGATCAGCATACTGTCTGAAATATCCAGGACGATAACGATATCGAGGCCTTCCAGCGTTCGCTTCACTTGCGAATCGGCCCGTTGCGGCCGCGCTAAAGCGCCAATAAATAAAAGTAGCGCGCCCAATAGCAGCACTTGGTTCAGTTTCAGAAAAAATATCCGGCCGCGATTTTTCCATTTCAAAAAATTTCTCACCGAACTGATTTTCAGCGAAGCCGCAGATTTATTGCGAATCAGAAGCCAGTAAACAAGCACCAGCCACGGAATCAACAAGGTAAATGCAAGGGGCTGCCCCCACAGATACTGGCTCATGGGGTATGTCCTTTATGTGAGCTCACATAACGATGCAACTTTTTAATAAATTCGCTTCTGTCGGCAACCGAAAGCTCGCGGTGTTTATGCAGCTCTTCAAATTCGCTCAGAATCTTGTTCAGATTCTGGCGGGTAATTTTGTGCTGCGGTAAATTCCTTCTGAAATATTTTGAAATTCGCTCGTTGGTCAGGTCAAACATCGGCAGTTGGTAGGCCCTAAGGTTATAAAGCCTGAAGGCTTTTTCAACCTGCTCGAGCGGATAACCGGCTTTTTCAGCCAAACGGATACTTCGATAAAATTGGGTATCGGGCTCGAGTGGTGAATTGTGCTTCGTCAGTTTTTCTTTCAATTTTTTATAGTAAATGCTGCGCCTGACCCGATAAGCCGAGTAACCGGCCAGCAAAAGAATCATCAGCGCCAGCAGCAGATAATAGTAAAGCGGAGTAGGAATCCCAATCGGCAAAATAGAACCGAAGGGCTCTGGCGGTTTGCCTTCGGCTGACGGTTGTAAAACCGATTCAACTTTTACAGTCGGGCCCGAGAGCGGTAATTCCGAAGTGCCGTCGGTCAGGATAAGATCGCTGATCTTGTATTCGCCCGGCGCATAAATCGTAAAATCCAGTATGAAGTTACTTTGGGTGCCACTCGAGTGCAGCACTTTCAGAGTGTATTTTTGCGGGTACGGAAGTTTAAATTCGACCTTGGCAACATTAATTGGTAGGCGTTCAATGCCACTGTCGGTGCAGCTTAGATTCAGATGCTCTCCGACCGTTATTTTTTCTTTATCGAGACGGCAATTGATCGGGCTCACGTCAGCGGGCCTTCTTTCTTCTGAAAAATGCCATTAGCGCGTGATGATAGTTATCGTCGGGTGCAAAGTTAAAAGACCGCACACCTGATTTGGCCAGCCGTTTCTGAAAATGTTCAAAATCATTTTTAAATTTAGATTTCATCTCTTCGCGGAACACCGGGTTTGAGGTGTCGACCAGCACTTTTTCGCCGGTTTCGGAGTCCTGCAATTCGATAATACCCACATCCGGAAAAAGAAATTCGGTTTCGTCCTGCACGAGGCCCGCAATCACTTCGTGTTTTCGTTCAAGCAAGCGCAATGAAACTTCATAATTAGTATCCTGAAAATCGCTGAGCAAAAAAATCGTCGCACGTTTTTTCAGAACTCCGCGCAGGTAATCGAGGCCGGAAGACAAACGCGTGTGCGTACTTTTCGGTTTGAAATAAAGCAACTCGCGCAGAATCCGGTAAACCTGGGCGCGGCCCTTTTTCGGCGGAATATACAGCTCGACGTCATTTGAAAAAAGGAGAAGTCCAACCTGATCGTTGTTTTTAACCGCGCTGAAGGCCAGGGTTGCGGCAACATAAGTGAGAGTCTCGCCCTTAAAATAATTTTTAGAGCCGTAATCCTGTGAACCACTGACATCAACGGCCAGAATCATCGTGAGTTCACGCTCTTCCTCAAAGTTTTTAATATAGGGTTTTCCGGCTCTGGCTGTTAGCGACCACGAGATTGAACGCACATCATCACCGGCCACATATTCGCGGAAGTCGGCAAAGGTCATTCCCTGCCCTTTAAAACGCGTATGGTACTCGCCCGAGAAAATATTATTTACAATTTTTCGCGTGTCGATTTCAATACGCTTAACTTTTTTTAAAATCTCTGCCGGTACTGTCAACTTTTACCCCGAAACCTCAATTGCCGCTAAAACTTCTTTTACGATGTCGTCCTGCTTAAGATTTTCAGCTTCAGCTTCATACGACAAAATTAACCGATGACGTAATACTTTATAGACTACAGCTTTAATATCTTCAACTGTCACAAAACCGCGACCTCGCAAAAACGCGTGTGCTTTAGATGCGCGAATTAGGCTGAGACTTGCGCGCGGTGAACCACCCACCGTAACGAGTTTATCAAGGCGGCCCAGCCCGTACTGGGTTGGATAGCGTGTGGCCATAACCAGATCCACGATATAATTTTTTATTTTTTGATCGACGTAAATCTGATCGACCAGCACAATTGTATTGAGCAGCTGCTCTTTGCTGATTACTTTTTTTAAAACGGGCTTCTGATTAATTCCCATTCGCGAAACAATCTCGAGTTCTTCGGCTTTAGTCGGATAAGTCACATTAATTTTAAACATAAACCGGTCAAGTTGGGCTTCGGGTAATGGGTAGGTACCTTCCTGCTCAAGCGGATTTTGTGTTGCAAGTACCAGAAACGGATGGTCAAGTTTGTAGGATTCGTCACCGATCGTAACCTGTTTTTCAGCCATCGCCTCAAGCAAGGCCGACTGCACCTTTGCCGGCGCACGATTGACTTCATCGGCCAAAATTATATTGGCGAAGACCGGACCTTTTTTAACAGTGAAGTCCCCGCTCTTCGGATTATAAATCATCGTACCAATTAGATCCGTCGGCAATAAGTCTGGCGTAAACTGAATACGGTGAAAATCAAGCGAAATTGTGTCGGCCAAAGTAGAAATCGTCAGCGTTTTTGCAAGGCCCGGCACGCCCTCAAGCAAAATATGTCCGCCTGTTAGCAAACCCATCGTAATGCCTTCGATCATTTCCTTTTGCCCGACTACCATTTTGTTCATTTCAACCATCATCTGCGAAACGAATACACTTTGTTCTTTAACGGTTTGATTGAGTTCTGCTAAATCGATGTCTGCCATTATTACTCCCAATATGATTATGCCTTACTATTCTGTCACAATTAGTCTTGATTTCAACCTCAAGTCGTAAGAATATACATCTCTATGCGTACCTTGACTCAAGTCTGGGTTTTTTTTCTAACCCTGACATTTTTATTTTTATTGCTCGGTTTTCAGCTTGCGGGACGCCTCGGTTTATTTGTTGCTTTTATTGTCAGCTTATTTATCGTTTATGCTACGCTTCATCGCGGGGTAAGACTCTTTAAAAAGAAACTGAACGCGCAACTTTTTTCGGGCAACGACTCGTCTGGATTTCTAACCGAGCTCAATAGTCAGAAGCTGAAGTTCGGCCTCAGAAAAATTCACGTTTACCGAACCGGTTTTCAAACGCCGCCGCTCGTCTGGCGCAGTCGTTCGACTGAAGGCCACCTTCTCATTAATCAACAACTTCTTGATAATCTGAATGCTCGCGAAATCCGGCTGCTTTCGCTGCTTTTACTTTCGCATCTTGAAAAACGCACTTTCCTTATCACACCTATTCTTTCGGTCATCAACCAGAGTTTTTACGGATTAAATATTTTTTCGGCATTGTTTTCTAAAACGGCGGCTTTTTTATTTAAAATTAAACGTGATGTTTTAACGGCCGATGCCAAATTCAAAAGCCAGGCTGACGCTTCGGATTACGAACTTGGTTTCTTTTTAAACAAACTTCATAATTTTGAATTTCACCACTACAAAAAACAACTGGGTACCGAATACTTTTCAGTATTAAGTCTGAAAAAATTTAATTTTTTCGACCAGTACGGAATTCCGAGCTTAAAACTTAGGCTTGAAAAAATAATGGGATTTGCTATTTAATCAGAAGCGAAGGGATGTTTAGTGACGACGACTGAAACCGAACCGAAATTAGAGGCCTCGTTTTCTTTGCTGGTGATGTCTATTGCCTCAAATGCGATGATGAACATGGGTTTAACTGCCGACCCGCAAAATGGAAAAATTGAAATCGATAAAAATATGGCGCGCTTTAACATCGACCTGTTGCTGATCTTACGAGAAAAAACCAAAAGCAATCTCAACAGCGAAGAAACCGGATTGCTTGATCACATTATGCAAGATCTTCAACTGAAATTTGTCCAAACTAAGTAAAGGAGTTTGTATGAAGAAATATTTTGTCGTATCCGTTCTCAGCGTTACCTTAACAGTACTTTTTTATGTTTCACAAAATTCCGCAATCGCACAGACGAAACCGGCTAAAGTTGCTCTGAACACCTTGCCACAGCAACCGCTTCCAACCTTGAAGTTGAATGAACCTCTGCCCGCAAATCTTTTTGTTGAACTGGCGAAGGCCATTAACCCTTCGGTGGTTAATATCTCAACTTCAGCGCTGGCAAAACGCGGCCCGAAAGATCCCATGCTGGAAATGCTCGAAAAATTTTACGGCGTTCCGTCGCAAGACGAAGGTGGCTGGACAAACAAACCCCGCCGCGTTGGCCTCGGAACCGGATTTATTATCCGCGATGACGGCCTGATCGTTACCAATGCTCACGTCATCCGGGATGCCGACCTCATCGAGGTGCAACTGACCGAAGGCGCAGATAAGCAGTACAAAGCCGAAGTTATCGGAAGCGACCAGCGTACAGACATCGCGCTGATCAAAATAAAACCTGATGGTAAATTACCGGCGGCTAATCTCGGTTCTTCAAAAGATCTCGAAGTCGGCGAATGGGTCGCGGCTTTCGGAAATCCTTATGGTCACGGGCACACCATGACGAAAGGGATTATTTCGTCAAAAGGACGTGCCATTCAGGAAATAAATAAATTTCCTTTACTGCAGACCGATGCCTCAATCAACCCCGGAAATTCCGGCGGCCCGCTGGTCAATTCAAAAGGACAGGTTGTCGGGGTGAATTCCGCAATTGATGCCCGCGCGCAAGGAATCGGCTTTGCAATTCCGATTGATGAAGTTAAATCGATTTTACCTCAGCTTGAACAAAACGGAAAAATCCGCAAAGGCTATCTGGGTATCGGCCCGCAGGATCTCGACAACCAGACCGCGATGTTCTTAGGAATGGAAGAGGATTACCGCGGCTCGGTGATCGTTAATGTACAGCCGAATGGTCCGGCCGATAAAGCCGGCTTAAAAATTTATGATGTCATTACTGAGGTCGATGGTCAGAAAGTCAAAAACGCACAGAATTTAATCGACATCATTTCAGACAAAGAACCAAGCAAAAAAATCAAGGTCCGCTACTTCCGGAACAATAAAGGCAAAGCCCTTGAGAAAACCGCAAATGTTGTTATTGAAGAGCGGCCCGATGAAAAGAAATTATTAAAAGACAGCTTTCAGCAACGTGCCAAAACCCGCGAGTAAGCTATTTCACAACTTCCAGTTTGTCGATCACCACGCTGACTTTAACAAAGTCAGCGACTTTTATTCCAAGATACTCCGGTAACTGAATTTTAAAATCCGAAAGTTTGATGTCGAATTTTGCCGTGGATTTCTTCAGCGACTGGTCGATTGAATAAAGGCCGGTAATCTCTCGCTCGACTCCATGTAATGAGAATTTTCCGCGAAATGAGGATTCAACGACCTTCGGATTTTTTATCGACCAACCGGCCGGCATCTGAAATTGGCTAAAAACCAGTTTAGCTAGCGGATGCTGCTTTACCTCGAGATACTTTTCTTTCATTTCCTGATCGCGCTGCTCGATTCCGGTTTTTAGGCTTGCTAGTCTGAAGCTGACTTCGCCTGAAATTTTCGAGTCAAAGATCTTCAGATTTGAAGACACACCTTCACCCGTGCCGTTGATAAACAGCATCTTCGGGCGACCAATAGCCTCAAATTTTACTGTGCCGGTAGCAGGCTCCATTTTAATTTCGTTTTCCAGCGCAAAGCTGCAAGCGCCCGACAACAATACCAAGATCGCAATTCTGATTTTCATTGAGGCTCCATCTGACTAAATTAAAACCCGGAACTTCGTCGACAGTCTAGTCATATAATAAAATCTGTCACAAAGTTAGACGCCTCAGCTCGATTTAGCGGGCATTTAAGGCTGGAACACGACCTGCATTCTAATTTGATTGTTGAAAAATAAACACGTGAGGTTGATATGATTTTTAACAACAAAGTATTGATTAAATCACTATTTTCGCTCACCCTCGTTGCAGGCCTGTCGGTTACAGGCTTTGCTCAGCGGGCTGAATCTGCCAGATCCTGCCGGATTACCACGAATGGTGAACGCGCGGGCGAAGTTGTTTTGCAGAAAATCCGCGGCTCTGAAAGCTTAACCATGAAACCGGCAACCTACACAAAAGTAAAGGCACTTTTTTCTGATCATGGTGTTGAATTATCCTCTAAAAAAATTACCGAGGCCCTTGTCGCGATGGGTGAGCACATTCGCAACGGGTCTGATGAGCCCTCACTGGTAAAATCCGAAAAAATCGCAAGAATTCTGAACATGTTTTATGATCTGGCGGTGGGCGATTTCAGTAAAGATCAGAAACTGATGTTCGGCTATCTCGTCGGCGAAACTGTGTTGAAAATGGAACGCATGCGCTTGAAAAAATTCAAAAAAAACGACACCCCCGAAGTGTTCGGCAAAAGCGGAGCGCTCCACATTAAGGATTTTCACAAAATGGTAGAGTCCTATATCGACGGCACGGCTCTTTACCGGAATCTCGGCTCTGATGTGGGCTTTATCGCGTGGCCGGACATCCGCCATCTTTATTCGAATAACTCGTGGGGCATCGGCCTTCGTGACCATGATCTTTATCACTTACACTATGCTTATGGGCATCCGTATTACCTTGCTATTAACTTTATGAATTCCCGAGGTATTAATGACCGTCGTTACGCGATGATTTCAGCCTTCTGGGAAGCGGTCGATACCAATCAGACAAGTTTTGAATCTAAAATGTCGGCCTACTTTCAGGGAAAAAACATGACTCCGCAGGAAGGCATGATTTACCTTGCACGCGCCACAAAAGAAATGCTCGATGAAGTTGAAGGTATCACTTCTCAGGGTACCAATAATGGTTACTCGTACGAAAGAAACGCCGTCGATGTGCTACGATCTTACAACATCGGAGTAAACAGCGGCTGGGTACCGAGACTTGTAAAATTCGGACGCACCAGTGTGCCTGAAGATATTGAGGTCTATGACAGAGAACTTGAAAAGTTTATCAACAAGTCTCTCCAACTGCGTGCCGACACTTCAAACAAAAGATATTACAACTATCACCGCAAGGGTCCGGGAAAAACGTCGGCTACCGATGAAGATCGGTCTTATTAGTCTTTAAGTTTAATCCCAAATTTGTTTCTGATGATTTGAATTGACCGCAATGACGTCGACCGGCTCGAAACCACATTTGTTATACAACTTCCTGCGCTGACCTGAAATGACGATTGTACTCAATTAAAAGGCACAGGTCAGAAACAACAGCAAGACCTTCCAATTCTGCGCGTTTTTCGGCAGGCGGATTGGTAATTCCTAATTGTAACCACATCACTTCAACGCCACCGACTTCGAGAATTTCATCAACGACCTGCGGAATTTTTTCGTTGCGCCTGAACACATTCACAAAGGCGCGATCATTCAGCGGTACTTCGCTTAAGTGCTGATACATCCTGACGCCGGCGATTTCGATTTTCTCGGGGTAGACGCCGATTATTTCATAACCTTGGTTGCGCATGAACATCGGTATGCGATGGCTGGCTTTTGTGTGGTCGGGGCTCAGGCCCAGCACCGTTATTTTGCGATAGGTTTGCAGAAGTTTTTTTATTTCTGCATCAGATGTGTTCACAGACTTTCCTTTTTTATTTTACTTTTGTCAGTTTTAGCAAATGAGTGCCGCGAATAATACCGACCTCTTCAAGCTGCAGTTTATTTTCGCTGAAGTTGCGGGCTTCGGCAAGAATATCAAGGCCATGTTCCGCCAGTTCTCTCAGCGTCATAAAGCCGATGCCATCGGGCTTCAGACAGTTATAGACGCCGGCCAGCAGGCTTTGCAGATCTGAGTCGATAAAGAACCGGCACCGGTTTTTAAACTCACTAGGAGATAATTTTCCTTGTCCCGGCATAAAATACGGCGGATTGCAGACGATAAGGTCAAAGACGTTAGCATTCTCAGCGGCAGTCAGCGTATCATAGTTACGGCATAAAAAATTCAAGTTAGTGCCGATGGGGCCTAGGCGGTCGCAGTTCAGAGAAAAATGGCCGTTGTAAATTTCCTGAACTTCCAGAAAATCAAAAATTTCCGGAACACTCTGACCGGCCGCGCGCCGATGAAACAGAAAGTCCATTCCTACAATTCCGCTGCCCGCGCAAATATCCAGCCCCCGCTTCCCCGCGAGGTCCAGCGCCGATAAACGTTCAAAAATTTCGCGCGCCAAAAAAACAGAGTCATGCGAAAGGCGGTACTCAATCGGTTGGGAATAGTTAAACGTAAAATGACTATTAATTGAAGCCATGCCTTTTTCAATCTATACTCAAAACGTGAAGACTGTCGAACTGATTCCGGTATTTGATGATAATTATGTGTTTTTGATTTCCGATCCGGAAACGTCCGAAGCTCTGGTGGTTGACCCGGGCGAAGCCGCTGCCGTGACCGCGATAATAAAGGCGCGAAAACTCAAACTACTTGGTGTCCTGACCACTCACCATCATGCCGACCACATCGGCGGTGCGAGTGAGCTCAGTCAGACTTTTGCAGCTCCGATCTGGGCGCCGGTAAAAAACAAAGATCAGATAACAGCCGATCATTACGTTTCGGATAACGACGTTTTCAGACTTGCAGGCTCGCGCATTCAGGTTCTTGCGCTGCCCGGGCATACACTTGGCCATATTGCGTACTGGTTTTCAGAAAAAAACTGGCTGTTTTCCGGCGATGTGCTTTTTGGCCTCGGGTGCGGGCGCTTGTTCGAAGGCGATTTTGAGCAGGGTTTTGCAAGTCTGCAAAAAATCCGGCAGCTCCCCGATGCCACTGAAGTTTTCTGCGCCCACGAATACACCGAAAAAAATCTTCAGTTTTGCAAATCCATCGCTTATGAAGCCAGCCCGCGCCTTGCAACCTATGAAAACGCCCTAATGAAACGACGATCACTCAGACTTCCGTCGGTGCCGCTTTCGCTGAAAACCGAAAAACAATTCAACCCATTCCTGCTGGCCCCGACC
>JANPPN010000124.1:0-3532 GCA_031428535.1 Bdellovibrio sp.
ATTGCTATCGGTAAAAATCTGCTCGGCAAGGCGTACTCACGTCTTAAGCAAAAGTGGTAGTCATCCAAACCGTTGAAACTGGTAGCCGTGGCGGCGCCATTCCGGCGAAAACTGTATTGTTCCAGATCGCCGCCTCCACAAGTAGCGGGTATTACTTACATCATATAGGCATTAAACTACAATAAACTACCAGAAGATTTAGTTATCAATTTATAACGCTACTTTCGCTCTCTGCTCTCGTCCGAACCTCTGCTATTTTTTTGCGGCCAAAAAAGAATAACACGAACCCGCAAATAAAAACCGATCCTCCAAATACACACCAACTCAATACATGAGCCTCGATACATCGACCTCTTCCATGGCATTCAACTAAATATAGCAGGTCTGTTGAAAATACAAAAATGTAGCCTAGTCCTATTATCAGCCCAAGTAACATAGTTGGAATTCCTATTCCCTGACCTTTTTTTAAAAAGAATTTTTCATTTTCGCTTAATTTTGCGCTTTTATTATTTTTAAATTTCTTGTAGTCAAAAAAAGAATACGCTGCGCCAAACAAGAATAATGCACTCACCGATAATATTAAAAAATCACCGACTACCATAAAATTAACTGTACGCCGGCATTACGACGCCTTCTTCAACAGCTCCGGCAATTTGCTTAAATTCAAAACCTGAATTTCAATAACCCGACCCAATTTATCTTCACAAAAAATAAACCCATCTTTTTCATAAGAACGCGACTCAACGCCTTTAGCAATTTTAATCGAGGCAAAGTCGTTATCTCTATCGACTAGTATTTTAGGATACGATTCTACTTTTTTTGAAAGTTTACCATGACCGTTATGACGACCCATAAATCCTCTCCTTTTCTCTCAATTACAACTGCTGCAACATTGTTATCTTTTCGCTTAGTAAATCTCTTACTCAGAATAAACTTCGGTCCTTGAGCAATAATCTGATCTGGATTTTTAATCAAAGATTCCATTTCTTCTATTGAAATCTTACGATTTAAAATTTTTTCAACCGAGTGTGGGGTCAAAACCCATCTCTTAATTTTCAAGTCCAGATCATTACTCCTTCAAAAAATGGTGGAGGCGGAGGGAATTCTCTAAGTAGTTAATATCACTCAGCTCCCATTTGTAATCAACTACATTATACTACAACTTACTTTGACTATGCGTCTTACGACTATACTCTTCATATTTTTCATCAGTTAGAAAGAACATATCTGGGTAGATTTGATTGTACAAATCAAGAACTTTTCCAGACATCACGTCATCGGTTCCAATCTTTGAAAAATAGGTGCCCATTATGTTCAATAGTCTGTCTGAAAAGTTTTCCGTAAGGCTCAATACTCGATTTTTTAGTAACAAGTTGTACAAATCCCCATTATCTAACTTCTTTTTTTCTATTTTAAGAGTCAGAAGATCATCTAACTTTATTACGAAAGCCAAATCAGTTTCAACACTCGATAGCTTTTCGTTCGGTTCAAAGAAAAATACGCCTTGTGAGTCAAGTTGATTCAAACACAACTTTGCCATTACATCTTCTGCCGATTTGCTTTTTAGAATAATTACTTTACTTCTTTCGGCTATTTTTTCCATATTTTGATCAAATTTTGATAGCGCTTCCTGCCAGAAAGTAGATTGCTTAAATGATGTTAACGACAAATTAAGCTTCTCGTTGTCAGTGCTAGATTCAATCAGAGAATCTAGTAAATCATCTGGGTGGTCAGTTAAGTGTTTAACGGGTTCAATGATTTTTAATACATCACTAATAATCGGATGCACAAAATCCGAATGTATTCTCTTATTATATTCAGGTGGTTTTTCGTCTGCTAGAGCTGGGTTTTCTTTTTTTGAGAAATCAACCAGATATGACTGATATGCTTTTTCAAAGGTCTTGCCGATATCAGGCGCACTTATATAATGTAAAACGTCACCAGCAGGAATACCTTTTCTTAACGCTGCTTTCAGCCCCTGTAGCGGAGCTAGGAAAAGGCTGTTTTTCATCTTTCTATTTTTCTTAACGTCGTGGACAATATCACAAGGCTGATTAAGGATTACCCAGTGCCCAGTAACGTAATTCGGATCTAATAGATATTGCTCAAGCACTGATTGAATCGAAGGGTATCGGAGTACGTTTTTAAAATCATCGGAGGTCAGCTTTACTACGTCGCCAGTGCTTAGATCACCTTTAGATCCTTCAAAGTACATAGTATTTTTATATTGTGATAACAAAGTGGCTAAAAGTTGCATTACGTTTTATTAAGTCGTGCTACTATTAAAAGGCATTTTTCAAACGAGCAGCACGTTTAGAGGCCAGCAAATAAGCTAAAGGAACTCTTGGATCAAATGATGACCATTCCTTAGCTAAGTCTTTAACAGTTAGCTCTTTTCCAATAGAAACCACAACTATCTCATTCTGAGATAAAGTTTTGGATTTTTCATTTTCTATTGTTGGAATCGTTACTTTTTTCATAAGTTCTCTCTGTTAAAGAGTAAGTGTTTCTACCCTAATTTATCGGCAGATCACATATATACTTTATACCCTGCCTCGTTGCGTTAAAGCAACGGAAATAACAAAAATAGTTGTTAAAACTATTCTTCATAATGCCGACAAGAAAATATGGCTAGACCTCAGTACCGCATAAATCACTCTATAGAAAACCTTTTGAACCTGGTGTCTCAGTCTAGCAGCAACATTGAAGATCTTTTAATAGTTAATAGAACTATTTTATCAACTCTTTTGAGCTTAATTCCTCAAGATAAAGTTGAAAGCTTTGTTGAGAACACCTCACAAACACTTCCTGGACTTGGCGACCCAAAGCTCCCCATTTGGATTAAAACGAAAAGGAAAGATCTTGGCTTAACACAAAAAGGATTAGCTGTAAGGCTTCAACAACTTGCTTTAAAAATTCACCCAAGTGACATAGGAAACCTTGAAACCAATAAAAGAAAGGAACTATACACCCAACAAAGAGTTGCAAAGCTAGTCAGCGTTATCAACAGCCTTTTACCTTAATAGAACTATTCTTAGAAACGTATCTGCTTTAATGGATTTCAACAAACACCCGTCGATTCACAATTTCAATAGCTTTGCCGTCGAGCCCCTCAATCGTAAGCTCATTTCCTTTTTTGGCAATACTACACAGCTTCACTTTTTCTAGTTTGTAATAAACGTCATACGTCTTCGATTGAATCTCTTCTTTGACGTACATTGAGATATACACGTACTTTCCCACAAACTTCTTGGCTTCTTCAGGTACTAAAATACGTAGTTTTAAATTAGTGCCATTGTAAGCTTCTACAAAAAGTTCCTTGTCCCAGTTCGATAAAATTTTGACGTAATCGACAACTCTTTGAAATTCCTCTTCGGTCATCTCAACTGTCGAATTTCCACCATTGTGTACCACCTAATTTCCTTGATAGTGTACCAGGCGATTTCCATCGTGTTGTGCCACGTCAAAGTTAGAATCAGAGCAGTTTAATCGCCAACCCGCCGGGGTTGTTTGAGCATGAAAGTTCAAACAA
>JANPPN010000125.1:0-12246 GCA_031428535.1 Bdellovibrio sp.
CGCCGTTTATGGCGGACGATTTCGTAAACGGTTTCGGCAAAAAACTTACGGTCGCGCGCTCCCCATTTGCGGTTGTTCTTAAAACAACGCTCAATAACTTTATCTGCGTATTTGCCGTCTAGGAAAATTTCATCAAGCGCATCGGCAATAGATTGAACCAGATGATAGTGAAGAGGTACCGCCAAAAAATATCCTTGTTAAAACGTAAATAGTTAAAAAGTAAATATCGCGCCGGCCGAAAAATACGTACCGTTCAGCTGACCATCCGACGTCAGTTGCACATGATTTTTCATGCCGCCTTCAACGTAAAAGCCAGTACTATCAAATAAATTGAAAATCCGTAAGCCTAAAAAAAGCTGATAGTCTAAAGACACCGGTGATTCATCGGGCAACTGGGTAAAAAACACACCGGCGCCTACAGCCGCGCCGAAATAGAGCGGAAACTTAGAACCCGCGTCGGGCAGCGTGGCCGAGTACATAAAACTCATCTTGTTGGCCTTCTGATTTCGGGGCAGATATTCGGTGTAAGAAATCCGAATTGCGTAGTCGACGTAGTTGGATTCACTTAAGCGATAAGTCATATCAACGCCATATTTGCCGACATCTTCTTCTTTCCCGGTGCCGCCCCAGTTGAAAGACTCAGACTTTGTAAACAAACTGGCGCCAAACGCAAGGTAGCGCTCTTCACTTCCGAGGCCCACAACTTCAGAGGCCGTAGTCCGCGCGATCTTCACCTGTTCTTCGGGATTTTTTGCAAAGTATTTGGCTGCAGCCGTCCTGCCTACTTTGGGTGCACTGGCATTTGCAAATCCGCCGCTCCAGAGCGCCAACACTGTAAACAGAATTTTGAGATGTTTACCCGTCATGATACTTCCTCAATCTATTTATGCTACGCGCAAGTTTTTGGATTTGCAAACTGACTTCATTGACCCTGACTTTAGCCTCACCTAATTTAGAGCTAATATGAAGTGCCCCTTCTGCAGTCATTCCGAAGATAAAGTTTTAGATACCCGCGTTCAGAAGGACGGCGGCATCAGACGGCGTCGCGAATGCCTTTCATGCAAGTCGCGCTATTCAACTCACGAAACCGTTATGCTCAGCTATCCGTTCGTCATAAAAAAAGACGGCAGGCGCGAGCCCTACAATAAAGAAAAATTAATTCGCGGAATGCAGGCTTCTTGTCAGAAAAGACCAGTCAGTCTGGCCCAGATCGAAGCCAGTGTTGAACGCATTTCCGGCTGGCTCATCACCCGCGGCGAAGGCGAAGTGGCTTCTAAAGTTATCGGCCGCAGAGTCATGGCCGAATTGAAACAGCTCGACGATGTGGCTTACGTCAGATTTGCAAGTGTTTACCGGACTTTTAAAGATGTGCAGGAATTTGTAGAAAAACTTGAAGACGACGAATTGGTCGACATGATTGAATCCACCGGGCCGCAACTCAGCCTGACCGTTCTTCCCGCTAGTAAAACCAATAAAGACTTCAGCGGCAACAACTAAATAAGATTTTAAGGACAACACCATGAGACGACAATCCCGCGAAATTGCTTTACAGATTTTATTTCAGCTTGAGTACTCTCCGCAAATTTCTTCAGAAGAAATGCTTGCGCTGTTCGACGAAAAAAAAGAAGACAGCATTATGAAGTACGCCAACGAAATTATTCAGGGCGTTCAAACCCATAAAATTCCGATTGATCAGAAAATTCAGGAAGCCAGCCGCCACTGGAAAATCGAACGCATGGGCGGCGTCGACCGCAATATCCTGCGTCTTTCGGTGTTTGAAATTTTTCACGCACCTGAACAGCTCGATCATAAAATCGCCATCAACGAGGCCATCGAAATCGCCAAAATTTTCGGCTCGCAGGAATCCGCATCTTTCGTTAATGGTCTTTTAGACCAGATCGTGCGCAATGAGCGTAAGTAATATTTTCGAATCCAGCGCATTTTGCGAAGGCGCAAGCCTCTGGATTATCAAGAATGACCCCGCTCTTTTCTGGTGGAAAAAACTCGATCTTCATGCGAAATACCTGTTGTCGGAAAGCCTGTTGAAAAGCAAAAGCCCCACGGTTATCGGGTTGCAGAATGTCCTTGATGCCACCAATCTGAAATTATCGAAACTGAAGTATTCACACGATGCCCTTTTGCTCGGAACCGAAAACCATTTTCTTAATAGATGGGTCCTGTTATGGAACAATCTCGCCGATGATGAGCTGGTTGATTTAATTGAAACCACAAGTCTGCAATTGCGTGCACCGAGCATCCGGTTGTTTTCAGATGCTAAAATTCTGCCCCAACTCAAATCCCGCCTTTCGACCAGTTCCGTCACTATATCGTATATAGAAAATATCTAAGGTTATATATTAGACCCATGTTCAGAAAAATTAATGCCAAGCTTGAAAACCTCTTTGACCAGAACCCTCAAAGCCCCAGAATTATTCACGAAGCTCCGAAAATGCCAAAAAAGGAATTTCAGACCGAAGACAGTGTCTGTGCGCTTGAGAACTTAAGTTATATTTTCACCGGTGAAATAAATCCCGAAAAACTCACCAACCTCTTTTCGCAACTGTCGGCATATTTTGAAGTCGGCTTTCTGCTGCAACTGAATCCACACTCACTCAAATTCCATCTGAAAGACATCTTCGGCTATTCAAAAAAAATGTCTTTGCCTGAAAATTCGCACGCCATCCGCCTGCCGAAATCCGAACTCTTCAGAATTCTGAATACCAAAGCCCTTCCATTTCTGAACCATTTTGAAATGGGGCATTTCGATCCGAATGAAAAAATGACCGCCTACCTGATTCCGATCTCGCTCACGTACACAATAATCGTGGTTTCACCCGATGCGGAACCCTGGGCTAAACTTAAAATCGAAGCCTTGCAAAATACTCTGATGAAGATTAATTTTTCATTATGACGACTTTGCCTGAAAATACCTACACGCTTTTTATTCTGTCGGACGGAACCGGCGAAACCGCCGTCACGATGATCCGCGCAGCGCTCGTGCAATATTCGCAAAAGGAAATTAATATTCAGCGCTGCAAAAATGTCAGATCCGAAGATCAGCTGCGTGTGATCATTGATGAATGTTTTGCTAAACGCGGCCTGATTGCCTACACCTTTGCAAGCCCGAGCCTGCGTCAGAAAACCGCAGCGCTGTGTATCGAGAAATCCATTCCGGCCATCGACTTTTTGGGCCCGCTCATTCTAACTCTTGATCATTTTTTCGGGGTGCCCTCATCAAAACAAGTGGGCGCCCTCCGGCAAACCGACGACATGTACTTTAAACGTATCGAAGCCATCGAGTACACCGTTCGCCACGATGATGGTAAAACGATGAACGAACTTGATCTGGCCGATATCGTTTTGTTGGGCATCAGCCGCACAAGTAAAACGCCGCTTTCGATTTTTCTCAGTCATAAGGGCTGGAAAGTGGCCAATGTTCCACTGGTGCTGGGTTCACCGCTGCCTGAACAATTATTTAAAATCGATCAGCGAAAAATTGTGGGGCTCATTATTGATATCGATTCGCTGCAGAGAATCCGGAAAAACCGGCTTGAAAAATTCGGGCAGGATTCGGGCGGCGAATATGCTTCAAGCCAGCAGATTTTAAAAGAAATCGAATACGCCGAAAATCTTTTTAAACAGAATAAAAGATGGCCGGTATTCAATGTGACCGAACGGGCCCTTGAAGAAACGGCCAGTGAAATCGTCAGAATTATCGCATCAAGAATGGGTTGGCCAGAATCTGTTTTATTTTGAAAATGAAACAGGAGATTTCTTTGCAAAATAGCGAGATGCGCGAACCAAGCCTAACAGCTAGACCTAAAGCCTGTAAGTCATTGCAAATATCCAAAATTTTCTTAAAATAAATGAAATGAAAAAAAAATGGTGCCATTTTTTAGTTAGTAAATTCAAGGTCAAGATAGATACAGCAGATTTGGAACGTGTTTCGCAGCAAACGTGGCGCATCCGCCAGCGTGATGATGTAGACAAGTTGTCTATTATTACCAGCGTGCGCACAACGAAAGGATCACGAAATATCAGCTTGGGTAAATTTATAATGAATCCGCCCAAAGGAAAATTGGTTTACCCTCGCCGGTATTTTGATGGTTTTGATTACCGCCAGGAAAACCTGATCATCTGTACATTGCAGGAACGTCAGAGAATGCTTCCTAAAAAACGCAAAGACACCAGTTCTAAATACCGAGGAGTATCTTTTGCCAAGAAGAAAAAGCTTTGGCGCGCCGGCATTACTCTTGACGGGCGCATGATCAACCTCGGAGATTTTAAAACAGAAAGCGAGGCCGCAGAAGCCTTCAATAGGGCTTCCAGCATTTATTTTGGAAAAAACGGTTACCAAAATACAATCAACTTGGTTAAGAGTCGACGTCGGTAAAAAAAGAGTAAAGCTAAGATCTTTCCTGATCGCCGGTTAACGCCTGAAACATGATCTGTGCTGTTTCGGCATGAACACCGACGGCTTTGTAATAAAAATAAAAATTCATCTTATATTCAAAATCCGTAATTCTAACGCGGTTCAAACGTCCACCGCGAACCTGCTTACGAATTGAATGCGAAGGTAAAAATCCGATTCCTAATCCATACTCGATAACTCGCTTCAGTGTACCGACGTTGGCTGATTCAAAAACCGAAGGCACCACCGTACCAATCTTTGCGGCAAGGTTCCGGTCGAAATCCGGATACTCTTCAGAAAAGTGCACATAAGGAATTTTTTTTATTTCATTCAGCGCAATCTGCGTTGGATAAAACTCATCTTTGCCGGATCCGACCAGCCACATTTCTTCTTTGAAAAGTATCTGCGCTTTGGCATCGTTCAACGAAACTTTATAATTGGTTTCAACTTCAGGCAGCACAAGCACATCCAATTCACCTCGCTTGTAACTGGCAATCAGATCTTCACCCTTTGCATAATTAACTTTGATTTTAAAATCCGGATTGTATTTCAGTAAGCGGCTAACCACCGGGCTCATCAAGTGCAGGCCGATCGAATTTAAAGTGCCGATTCTGAGTTCGCCTTTGAGCTGCGCGCCCACAGATTTAATCGCGACTTCCGCCAATTGGGCCAGGCTCAGAATTTTTTTTGCGTGCTCGTAAAGTATTTCACCCTCAGCCGTCATTTTGATTTGCTTGGAACCACGGACTATAAGTTCGACACCCAGATCGTCTTCCATATTTTTCATTTGTTGACTAACCGCCGGCTGAGTAAGAAATAATTTATCTGCGGCTGCAGTCATGCTACCTTCGGACGCTACTGTGACAAAGGTCTGGAGTTGAGATAAATTAAGCACTAAAATTCTCCTAGTCGTATTAGTTTTTTATGCCTATAATAATAGGCAGTAAACAAACTTTACGTCCACATCAAAGTGAGGTCATCATGTTACGGCTTGGGGCTAAATTTACTTACGCTTCCCTGTTCCTATTTTTTCTGGCGCTGGCCCCAGTCGACGCAGAGTCACGTACCTTTAAGAATGCGTACATCTCATTTGAAATGCAGGACAACTGGAAATGTAATCTCGAACAGACCGAATGGGTTTGTCGGGCCGAAGATCCGCAGGAAGCCAAAGAAGCGGTGATAATTTTGACCGCTAAAGAACGAGGGCCTACTGATTCTTTTGCCATTTACGAAAATCACATGAACAACCCGATCAACACGGTATCAAAAGCCGGTACCCCGCTGACGTCTGCGGTGAAATATAAGGCACAAAATCAGAAAATCAACGATCAGCCGTGGCTAGATGGTCTTCATCAGGACAGCGAAGTGCAGAATTACTTCACACGTTATCTGGCCACCATTAAAGATCAGATCGCGATTCTTGTAACTTTCAGTGCGCACAATAAGCTTTACGCCAAACACAGCCCTAACTTCGACAAAACAATTCGTTCATTACGGGTGATTGCCACAAAAGATTTGCTTTCGCGCCCTGATCTGGGCCCGCTAGCCGGCGCAGGCGATACACTTGGATCGGGTATAGGTCAGGCCATGCCTTCGGATCTGCTCGCTGCGGACGAAGGCGTTGGTTCCGGTAAAAAAGGAATTTTCAAAAATGAAATGGTGCTGGGCTTAGCATTGTTTATTCTGGCGATACTGATTTACATCGGTATGAAAATCTATCAGAAACGATAGGTACCTGCTTCCTTTTACAGAAGCGGTGCATAAGCAATAGGAACCGGGTACTTTTTAGTTCATTACAAAATCTGTGAAGTAGACATCTTTGACCAGGCCCCGGTTGAGAATCTGGTTAACTTCAACAACGATCTTATCTTTAAGAAACAGTTTTCCTTGAATTGATTCCAGATCATCGAAGGTTTTTTCGTTGAGAATCCTTACGATTTTGTCGCGGGCTTTTGCGCGGTTGTCAAAATCCATGATTTCCTGAAAGGCCATCGGACTGATCATATCCAGATTGACCTGCAGCCGAATTGTCCGCTTTGGCATACCAGATAAATTCACAACAAATTTATCCATGGTGTAAATCATCGGCGCCTGCCCGAATTTTTCTTTAAGGCTGGCCGGTTCGCGCATACCGGCTTCGGTTACTTTCGGAAAATCATAGCCCAATGTTGAAATAAACACCCAGTGGGTGCCGAGGCCAAGTACTGACAGATTCACTGTGATGAGGAAGGCGACTATCAGTTTTTTCAGAATTGCATTCATGTTTAATGGATCGGTCGGCACAGGACTGGCCTTTAGTGGAAGCTTAACGATTCTCAATTTAAGACACTGAGAATAACCCGAGATTTCCATATACAAAATTGCTCTTAGATATTATTTTATGAAGTAGGTATATGGCGCACTTTTTGTTTAACTTTTTTTCATTTTTTTTGATAATCGGCTTGCTGTCGGTGGCGGCGGCACAGGATAGCATCCGCTATCCGAAACAGATCCTGAATCTTTCATCGGATGTTCGGGTTGCAACCAATGCCCTGCTGGCTGATAAATCCAAGCGCCAGCTTAGTCTGATCGATTCAGAGAGCCTTGCAAAAGGCGGCACGAAGCAGGATTACACGATCGACATCGGAAAAAACTCAGGTGACAAAAAAAAGCGCGACGACCGCAGAACCCCTGAGGGTATTTACCGTCTGCTCGAGCGCAAGACACCACCGGAAATTCCGTTTGAGACTTATGGCTCTCTGGCCTTCACGACAAATTATCCGAACTACTTTGATAAAGGTGAAAATAAAACCGGAGGCGGCATCTGGCTGCATTCCGTACCCGATAAAATTCCGCTGACACGCGGCTCGCGCGGGTGTGTGGTTTTACGTAATGACGATATCAAAAAAATTGAGTCTTCGATTCTGCTGAATAAAACTTTTTTAATTATCGACAGCCAGATCGACTGGATCAATCACGAAGACCATATCAAGGCCAAGGAATTTGCGCTGAACTGGTTCAATCAGTGGCGCACCCAGTGGCAGGAACAGCAGTTCGATAAATATATCGAAAATTACTCAGATGAATTTTCGGCGCCGCCATTCAATAAAAAAACCTGGCTTGCGCACAAACAGAAACTGAAACTGAAATATAAGTACGTAAAGGTGAATGCGTTCGAGCCTAATATTATTCAGATAAAAAATCAGTACGTTATTCAATTTGTGCAGGATTACGAATCCGACGGCCATAAAGACATCGGCATAAAAACACTTTATGTTCTTAAGCAGGGCAATTCGTTAAAAATTAAACGAGAAGAATGGGCCGCTCTCAATACGCTGAGTACTAATTAAGGTCTTTGTCTTCTTTTTCGATATCGAGTTTTTCGCATTGAGCTTCAAGATCAGGTAAATTCTTGGTATTTTGATCGAGTTCGGCCTGGGTTAAACGACCTAATTTCAGGTTCAATTCTACTAATCGTTTATCAAATTTCAGATTTTCCAGTGCTTTATTGAGCGACATTTTGCCTCTTTTATTTTGGTCTATTATTAATATAAAGGTTTTATATATTCAATTCCGCCAAAAATCAATTCCAGTATTTCGGATTATCCTCTTTTTTGAGCTTTTCGTTGTCGACAACGAGCCTTAACGAACCGGTGTTCTTTTTTAGTTTAGTTTTGGTTTTTCCGAGCTTCAAACGGGTATGGCCCCACAAATACAGGAAGCCGACCACCGCACCGCCGATATGGCAGAGATAAGCCACTTCGGTACCCGAAAATCCCGTGGTCAACAGCGACGAAAGATCTAAAGCCGCCGCGATCATTGCAAAATGTTTAGCCTTCATGGGGAACAAACCCATAAAATAGATAACTCTTTCTGAGAATACGATGCCGTAAGCCACCAGCAGACCGAACAGCGCGCCCGAAGCTCCAAGCACCGGAATAATCATAGGCGTCTGATTACCGCTGATAATGGCGTAAAGCGCCACACCAAGACAGTAAAACACAGCCGCGCCCACGCCACAGATAAAAAAGTAGGTTGAGAAAAAGCGAGCGCCCCAGTGCTTTTCCAGTTCAGATCCGAAAAACCAGAGCATCAAGCCATTAAAGAAAATATGAAAAGGCGACGTCGCATGGAAAAACATATAAGTAGCTAATTGCCACACCCAGAATTTCTCAATCACCTGATCGGGATGAAGTACAAACCACGTACTGATGTTGGTTTTCAGAAATTTATCCAGAACGATCTGAACCACGACCCAGACAACGGCCATTGCGATCATGAGTTTTTTAACGACTGGAGTTAAAGGTGCAACCTGAATCTGATTCATAAATTACTCTTTTACTTTCTCAAAAAAATTCAAAAATTTATGGTAACTGTCTTCCACTCGTTCAATCACTATTTTGGTTTCAGCAATCAACGGAAAAAAGTTCAGATCGCCGCCCCAGCGCGGAACAATATGGTAATGCAAATGATCCGGAATTCCGGCACCTGCCGCGGTTCCATTATTTAAACCAATGTTATAGCCCGTGGGCTGATACACCGCTTTAGCCGCTTCGACTCCAAGCCGAATTGTGCGGTGGAGATCATCGTAGCGTTCAGGGCTCAGATTCAACAAATCACCGATATGATCCAGCGGCAGCACCAAAAGATGACCATTGTTGTACGGATATTTATTAATGACGATCTGAGAATACTTCGATTTGTAAACACAAAGGGTTTCAAGCGAAATCAGGTTTTTAGCAGAAATACAGAATACACAGCCTTCGTTTTTAATCAGTTTCCTGACGTAAACCATGCGGTCGGGCCTGAAAAGTACGTTTCGCTTGTAAGGCCAATCCGCAGATTTTTTTTTGGAGGATTTTTTTGCTATTTTTTTTTTAGCCTTTGCCAAACACTACTCCCAGTAACCTGGCATCAGCATCAGTGGCTGGTTTAAGTATTTGGTTTTCAGCACAGTCTGTGCAAATTCCTTCGCGATAACTTGTGCCGAACCCGACTTCAGATTTTTCACCAGAGAATTCAGATCGTCTTCGTCTTCATCCAATGTGAAAACATCCATAAAATGAAACTTTTCTCTTTTAGGTTTGAAGATTTTGTAGTCTTCCTCTTTCAGCTTTGCCATTTTAGCCGCAAGCTTAACGGCATCTGCATAGTAGCCGACCTCATCCGCAAACTTAAGCTCGACGGCTTTTGCACCCGTCATCACCCGGCCATCGGCATAGGCGGCAACAGTTGCTTCCGGCAATTTTCTGGCTTCAACAACAGTTCCTTTGAACTGCGCATACACTTCGTCGATCATATCCTGAAATAATTTCCGTTCATCGTCACGCATCGGCCGGTACTCAGAGCCTGAATCTTTGTATTTACCTGAGGTGATTGTGTAGCGGCTGATTTTTGCCCAATCGTAAAGTTTTTCAAGATTGGCAAATTCCATAATAACACCGATCGAACCAATCATCGTTCCCGGGGCTACGATAATCTTATCACATGCAAGTGCTGCGTAGTAGCCGCCACTGGCAATCAGACTGGTACTCACACACACAACCGGTTTTTTTGTTTCAAGTTTTGTGGTGAGAATTTCATGATAAATTTCCTGCGAAGGCCCCACCGCCCCACCCGGAGAATTGATTTCAATTACGATTGCTTTTACGGAATCGTCTTTTCGGTATTTCTTAAGTTGAGCCAGAAATTTATTGCCGTTTAAGATAACGCCGTTAACTTCAAGATGCAGAATTTCATTTCGAGTTATTCGATTGTCCTCATCGTTAATATAGGAAGTTGAGGCTCGGTAAATAAAAACAGCAGCAAACACAAGAACGATACCCACAACAAACTTTTTCCTGAACGACCAGTGTTTCATAAAAATCCTTTTCTATATAAAAATGCACCCTTGATCATAAAATAAAAATAAAAAAAGGGAACCTATAAGGCTCCCTTTTCGTAATTCTTGCCTAGGTGCGTAGCATCGCTACGCAGCAGGACTATTCTTTACCGTCTGATTTCAAATTTTTCAGTTGATCACCGAAAACATCGCCAAAGCTGGTTTTCGCTGTCGAAGTAGCTTTTTTAACGTATTCGTCTACATCAGCTTTCGAATCGCGAAGTTTTACCAATTTAGAAGACAAACCGATTTTACGGGCATCTTTATCAATTGTGATAACTTCAGCTTTGATTGATTCGCCCACTTTTACAAAATCTTCAACTGTTTGAATTTTATCAGTTGTTAACTCAGAAATATGGATCAAACCTTCAATGTCAGCCGCTAATTCAACAAAAGCACCGAAGTCTGTTGATTTAGTTACTTTAACACTGTGCTGAGTTCCGATTCCGTATTTAGATTCGATTTGTGACCAAGGGTCACCTTCAAGTTGTTTAATACCTAAAGAGAATCTTTCGTTCTCAGAATCCACGCCCAATACAACTGCTCTGATTTTTTGTCCTTTAGTGAACATTTCAGAAGGATGATTTACACGTTTAGTCCAAGAGAAATCCGAAATGTGAACCAAACCGTCGATACCTTCTTCAATACCTACGAAGATACCGAAATCAGTAACTGATTTAACTTCCCCTTCCAGGATAGTTCCCGGAGGATAAGATTCTTTCATTTCAACCCAAGGATTAGCCTGAAGCTGTTTCATGCCTAAACTGATACGGCGATTTTCCATATCGATTTCGAGAACCTGAACTTCAACTTCCTGACCGACCTGTAACACTTGGTTGGCGTGCTTTACACGTTTAGTCCAAGACATTTCAGAAACGTGGATTAAACCTTCAACACCATCGCCAAGTTCAACAAAAGCGCCGTATTCTGCAACAGAAACAACTTTACCTTTAACTTTGGTACCGATTGTGTATTTGGTTTTGATATCAGCCCAAGGGTCTTCGCTTAATTGTTTCAAGCCAAGGCTCACGCGCTCTTTTTCAGTGTCGTACTTTAGAATTTTAACTTTGATTTCATCGCCCACATTGATGAGTTCAGAAGGATGCTTTACGCGGCCCCAGCTCATGTCTGTGATGTGAAGTAATCCGTCGATACCACCGAGATCAATGAACGCACCGTAATCAGTTACGTTTTTAACAAGACCTACAACAGTAGCGCCTTCTTTCATTGTATCAGCGGTTTGCGCTTTCAAGCTATCGCGTTCTTCTTCAAGAATTGCGCGGCGGGAAAGTACAATGTTTCCACGTTTTTTATTAAATTTAATAACTTTGAATTTATATTTCTTTCCGAGATAAACATCCATATTGCGGACCGGACGTAAATCGATTTGAGAGCCGGGTAAAAATGCTTTTACGCCGATATCAACAGAAAGGCCGCCCTTAACTTTCGCAACAACAGTACCTTCAATGATTTCCTCATTTTCAGCTGCTTTTGAAATGTCAGTCCAAGCGCGCAACATGTCGGCTTTATCTTTCGATAAGGCAACCATGCCGTTTTCGTTTTCGATACGATCGATTAAAACCTCAACTTGATCACCGGCTTTAACTTGGCGAACTCCGTCTACGACGCGGAATTCATTGATCGGAACCAGGCCTTCTGATTTGTAGTTGATATCAACTAAAACGAAGTCTGATTGAACTTCAACGATAAGACCGGTGACCACATCACCTACACGGAAATCTTGTTCTTTTGTTGAAGCTGAGAAAAGTTGTTCAAACTCTCCACCTGAAGCTTGATTATTCAAACCAGGATTTGCTGGGATCTTAGCATCTTCTGCATCCAGTAACGCTAAAACCGATTGTTTTTCTTTTTCGCTCTTGCTTAATTGTTTTGTCATGCTCTTTCTTTTTTCCTCCTGCGCAAAGGGTCCTCTAGGAACTCTAGGGCTGAACACGTAGTTCTAGGGGGTTTTGAG
>JANPPN010000126.1:0-9001 GCA_031428535.1 Bdellovibrio sp.
AGCCCCGGCCCGTAATAGAGATAAACCGGACTTACACTTCCCATTGCAAAATTCCGCGCTTTTTCGATGATATAATCAATATGAAAATAATTTCCATATTTAGAATCAGTTGAATAAGCCAAAACTCCGTCGATTGAACGGTTTCCGCCAATGTCAATTTTGCCGGAAAGGCCGGTTGTCGAGCCAAGTACAATACCGATTTGCGCCTCGTTAGCCGAAGTCAGCACTGTCAGTAATAAAAGTCCTGAAAAAATTAATAGCTTCATTACAAATCTCCTTTTTTCATAAGTGAATAATCTCTCACTTGCAGAAGTTGTGCAACAACACTGTAGGAAATTTCAACCGGCGTGTTATTCCCGATAGCAAGGCCGATCGGGCAATGGTAGCTTTCGATTTTTTCCTTCGTAAAATCCATTGCCTTTAAGTTCGCCTGCAGGGAAAGGGCTTTGGTTTTGCTGCCAATTACACCAATATATGGCACTTTCGCCCGGGTTCTCAGAATTTCCGCAAGTATCGGCAGATCTGTTGCGTGACCTTGAGTCATCAGAATAAAAAAGCAATCATCACTAAGGTCTTTCAGCACGACTTCCGGTTTTGGCGCAAGTTTTTTAACCAAATTTTCAGCCACCGGAATTCGATCGAGCCACTCTGCGCGGCTGTCAATGCATGTTACAGAACACTCAAGCCTTAAAAGCAGCGGCACAAGTTCCTGCGCCACATGGCCTGCGCCGAACACCGCAATTTTCCAGGCATTGGGCCGATCAACTTCAAAAAGAAAAGTAACCACTCCGCCGCAAGTCATTCCCACATCAAGAGTTAAGTTCCAGGTAATAAGCCGGCACTTTAAGGCATCTGGCTGCCGAAGCATTTCCTGTGCAAAATGAATTGCCTTAGCTTCAACTTTTCCGCCGCCGACAGTTCCCGCTATCAAACCCGAAAGCTCAACCCTGGCTTTTGCGCCCAGTGCCTGCGGCACGCTGCCTTTGTATTCAACCAGAGTAATTGTTACAGAATCTGTTTTCACGGCTGTAAGCTCATCAGGACGGCTTCCTGGCTGGCTGGAACCCTAAGCTCAGATGCTTTTCGCGACTTTGAACTTATCGCATACTTAATCGCCGTCCATACCGAAATTGCCAACATCAACGGAGGCTCGCCGACCGCTTTACTACCTCGAATATTTTTGGGGTTGTGCGGATTTTCAATAAATCCGATGTTAAATTCCCGTGGCACATCATGTATGCTTGGAATTTTATAAGTGCTCGGCGAAAAAGTTTTCAGTAATCCTTTTTCGTTGTAGAAAAGCTTCTCGGTGGTAACCCATCCCAGGCCTTGTACGAATGCACCCATGACCTGCCCGATGTCTATTCCCAAATTCTGAGGTCGCCCCAGATCCATCAGAATATCCGAGCGTAACACTTTTACTTCTCCCGTGTAACGATCTACCGAGACTTCGCTTACGGCTACGCCGTTTGTAAAATAAAAGAAAGGTTCGCCGGTGCCGGTCTCTTTATTAAAATAGATGCCGGGATAACGATAAAAACCGTACGCCGAAAGCGAAATCCGGTTCAGGTAGGCTTCAATCAATAATTCTTTGAATGAAATTGTTTGATTTGATACCGGATCAAGAACTTCGCCGCTCTTAAACAACATTTTCGATTTCAGGGATTCATCAATACCGATTTCAGCCGTAGTTCCGCTGCCGGCAACCTTGCGGCCCCGAAGTTCGGGAGGCCTTGCAAGCACCTGCTCAGCCACCTGCCCCAGTCGGTCTTTAATTATTTCACATGCGGCTTCAGCAGCACGCCCGTTCAGGTCACTCCCGCTTGATGCCGCCGTAGCCGACGTATTGGCATTTTTCTCGGTGGAAGTTGCCATCACACGCACCTCCGAAATTTCAATGCCGAAGGCCTCAGCCACAATCTGCGCAATCTTGGTATTCACGCCCTGACCCATTTCAGTTGCTCCGGTCGAAACCTGCACGGTGCCATCCTGATAAACGTTAACCAGCGCATTGGCCTGATTCAGGTGACGGGTTGTAAATGAAATCCCGAATTTAATTGGCGTCGCCGAAATACCGCGAAGCTGATTTTTAGACGTCCGGTTAAAGAGATCGATCTCTTTTTTCCGCAGATCATAGGCCGAACTCTTCCGAATTTTCTGAAAGAGTTCAGGCAGCACGTTATCGGTTATCTGTTGACCATAATGAGTTCGATCAAGTTTACGGTAAACATTAAGCTCCCGCAGATCAAAAGAATCCTTCTTTAAGTAACCGGCAATTTCTTCAATAATATTTTCGATCGTCAGCATGCCCTTTGGCCCGCCAAATCCCCTGAAGGCGGTATTCGGCGCAGTGTTGGTTTTACAAACCTGACCGGTAACTTCCATATGTTCAATATTATAGGCATTATCACTGTGTAGCATCGCGCGTTCCATAATTGCCGTCGACAAATCCGCGTACGCTCCACCATCAGAAAAGAGGTTTATTTTCAGCGCTGTAATTTTGCCGGCTTCGTCAAAGCCCACTTCATAATCGTTTTCAAACGGATTTCGCTTGCCGGTGATCTGCATATCGTCGTCTTTTGTAAGAATAAGACGTGCCGGGCGGTTGAGCTTCTGGGCTACTAAGGCCGCATAAACCGCAAACGGACCAGCCTGGGATTCTTTACCGCCGAATGCGCCACCCATTCTTTTAACAACACAAACCACCTGATGAAATTTCAGATTCAATGCTTCAGCCACCATGTGCTGGATTTCGCTCGGATGTTGCGACGAAGAATGGATTTCGAGTTGGCCGTCTTCTTTAGGGTAGGCTATGCAGGCCTGCGATTCCAGATAAAAATGATCCTGTCCCTGAATGGTAATTTTTCCTTTTAAAGTGTGCCGTGAATCAATCATAGCACGATCAGGCAAACCCTTCTTAATTTTTCGCAGTGGTCCGATAAACTGTTTTTTTTCCAGCGCCTGGCGAATTGAAAGTATCGGTTCAAGTTCTTCAATATCTATAATTATTTTTTTCTTTGCGGGCAAAAGCGCTGCACGCGTGGTCGCGGCAATAACGGCCACCGCTTCACCGGCATATTGCACAAGCTTATCTGCCAGATAAGGCTGATCATGAAAAATCGTGCCCCAGGTATTCAGATGCAGGTCACTTGCCAGATAAATTGCAATCACACCTCTTACTTTAAGTGCTTCGGAAATGTCGATGTTACGAATTTTTCCATGGGCAACTTGACTGTAGGCAACATCAACAAAAACCTCATTAACGAGCGGGGTGCGGTCATCAATGTACTCGGCACTGCCGCTGACGTGGGCCATGGCCGACTCGTGAAAAACTTTTTTAATCATAAAATTAATTGCTCCCGCGCGAATCTTTCAAATAAATTGGCTGCAAGCAAGCTGCGATAAGCAGCGCTGCCCCGCATGTCTGACAACGGTTGAATGCCCGCCACAATTAGTTTCTTAATTTCGTCTAATTTTGCTTCGTTCAGTTCCGTGCCTTCGATCGCTTTTTCGATTTGAATCATGCGAAGAGTTGTGGGGCCAACACCGCCAAGCGCAATTTTTGCCGAAGCAATTTTGCTCCCATTCATTCTAAAATTAAAACTTGCATTTACGGTTGAAATATCAAGATCGCGGCGCTGTGATACTTTGTAATTTTCAAGTGTCTGATTTTTTTCCGGTATTTTAAAACTAATCTGAGTGATAATCTCATCTTTTCCCAGATCCGTTTTTTTATAGCCCAGATAAAAATTCTGCAACTTTGCAACACGAACGCCTGCCCGGCTTTGTATATGCACGTCGGCATCCAGTGCCATCAACACGGGCGTCATGTCAGCAATCGGAGAAGCATTAGCAAGGTTTCCCACAAGTGTTCCGGCATTTTTTATCTGTGCCGACGCAAAAATATTCAGAAACCTATTAAGCGAGGGGATCTCTTTAGCGATGAGCTGTTGAAATTCGGCCAGCGTAACTCTTGCACCTATAGCTGCAACCCGTTCATCACCGTGGCCTGAAATGCCACGTTTATACAGCTCGGGAATAAGATGTAAACTCAAGATTAGGCGCGGCGTCAGGTGCCCCTTGTTGAATTGTACGCCGAGATCAGTCGAACCCGAAAAAACAACAACATTGGAGTTTTCAGCTTTATAGCGACATGCTTCCGCAAGTGTTTTCGGCGCGAAATACTCGGCATCTTCAGTCGTGATCCGAACGCCGTTAAGCAATTCTTCTGCAAAACGTTGCGGCGGAAATTTATCCCGCATAAGGACATGTTTGTTCACATCAACATCCAGTGCCGCAGTTAAAATCGGGGTATAACCGGTGCACCTGCAGAGATTACCGGTTAAATAGTTTTTTGCGTTCTGGAGGGTCGGCTCAGAATTCTGTTCGTACATGTTTGCAATAGCCATAACAAAACCGGGTGTGCAGAAACCGCACTGCCCACCAAAATTTCGCACCATCGAGCACTGAATCTCATTGGGTCCGTGTTCTCCGGCGAGGCCCTCTACCGTAACTAGACTTGCACCATCCATTGCGAAAGTCATAGCAATGCACGAATTAATTCCCTGATAGTGTGGAGGTGCATCCGGCTGCCACTTCGCCACCATTATTGTGCAAGCGCCGCAGTCCCCTTCGGCACACACAACTTTAGTACCGGTAAGCGCACAATCATAGCGCAAATAGCTGCTCAATGGCAGAAACGCCGCTTTGCCACTGACTTCTTTTCGTACGCCGTTAAGTAAAAATGAAACAGAATTTCTCATTAGTAACTTACTTTTTCGGCTGAAACTCTCCACAAATCAAAAACCTGTTGGGCTTCTTCATGCAAAAGTTGCTCGGCCGGGATTTTCCGAGTTTTCGGGTCCTTTGGAATTTCATTGTAGATTAAATCGTCATCAAATTGAATCTTAGCGGCATCCATTCGGGTATTTGCATAATAGATTTTTTCGATGCGCGCCCAATAGATCGCTGATAAACACATCGGGCACGGTTCGCAACTGGTATAAATCGAAGCGCCGGTTAAATCATAATTTTTCATAAAGCTACAAGCGGCACGAATGGCCTCGACTTCGGCATGTGCCGTCGGATCATTGTTGCAGGTAACAAGATTTGTCCCTTCGCCGATAATTTTATCATTCAGCACGACAACGGCTCCGAACGGGCCGCCTTTGGCAGTTGAAACATTCTGTTCTGAAAGCGCAATGGCGCGTTTCATAAATTCGTAATTATTGTTTTTCATAAACGACTCCGTAAAATCTGCAGCTTCTGGCAATAAAGTTCCAGAATCTGGCTAAAGCCAAGGTCTTTAACAACGGTATTGGCAAATGCCATTGAAGGTTCAACATAAAGATCGTGCATCGGTTTAACCTGTTTTAAAAATTGCTCGCGAACGCCTTCGGGTGTGCGGCCACGCTCACGCACATCCCGTTCAAGCCGCCGCTGGTACCGCAAATCTTCGGGTGTCTGAAAAAAAATCAGATCATCAAAAAGCTGGCGTACTTCTAAAGAGTGAAAAATCAGAATGCCGTCTACAATAATAATATTTTCGGGTTCAATCCGCCGAGTTTCCGATTTCCGTTTGTGTGTAGCAAAATCATAGGTTGGAATTTCGGTTACCTGCCCGGCTTTCAGAATTTTTAGATGCGCGGCCAACAATGAAAAATCAATACTGTCGGGGTGATCAAAATTTACAGCGCCCCCATCACGGTCGAAACGCTGAGACTGATCAATATAAAAATTATCCTGATATACAATTTCGCAAACATTCCGCCCACAACTCTTTGAAAGCTCACGCACCAGCGCTTCAGAAAAAAAAGATTTTCCCGAGCCGCTGCCGCCGGCAACCCCTAAAATGTAGGGTTGGCTATTTGGTCTGATAAAGCCGGTCTCCTGCATCACCTAGACCCGGCACAAGGTAACCCAGGTCATTGATTTCTTTTTCAATATTTATCGTAAAAATATCCACGTCGGGGTGCAGATTGTGGATTTTCTCAATTGCAAAATCACTGCACAGTATCGTGAGAATCCGGATTCTTTTTACCTCGTAGCTTTTCAGGCGGTCAATCGCAGCGATCATCGTATCGGCTGTTGATACCAAAGGGTCGCACAAAATCGCCATCTTACCTTTGATGTCAGAAGGCATTTTAAAGTAATACTCAACTGTGTTCTGAATAAATTTATCGCGGTAAATTCCGATAAAGCCGGCCGAAGCAAAAGGAATCATTGACAGTACTGCATCCAGCATTCCATTTCCGGCCCGTAATACCGACACCACCACCGGTGCATTTGTGATGCGTTCAACCTTGGTCTGTGCAATCGGCGTTTCAACCACAACCTCGCGCATTTCGCTCCAGTCGCGCATCACTTCGTGGGCCAGAATCCGGCTGATTTCTTTAAGTAGCTCCCGAAACTCAGATGAACCCGTGTTCCTGTCGCGCAAGTAACCAAGCTTATGTTTCAGCAGCGGATGATCTATAATCGTAACTTTTCCAGCCATAATTTCCCCATTCAGTCATATTCAAAAATTTCTAAAAAACTGTACCGTCACTCAAAATGTTCAGGGGTGGCACGCCACCCGCTCGTTTTTCAAGAGCGATCGAACGTCCGGCCCACCACGTTCCGCCTTCAAGCACTTTCGCCAATGGAAAATCCTGCGGCGTTTTACCGAGAGCTTTCTGCACCTCAGTTCCGATTAAATCCAGCATCAGAACCGTCAACGCCCGCCATTCGATTATCAGCTCTGCTCCGGGCGCCCAGTCTTTTTTCTGGTCCTCGGGATTTCTTAGCGTCAGCAATCCGGAGTCGATCATCAGCCCGCCGTTGCGATATTCTGCAAGACCTGTCAGGCCCTCAACATTTGTTACTTTATAGCCGGCTTCAACAATTGGTTCGATTAGTGAATACGTCATCCACTGCGAAAGTTTGTGAATCGGCACAAGCGACTCATAAGAACCGGTCGCACCAAGGCCAGAATGGATCCACACATCACCTAGATTAAAATTCCCTGCCGCAAGACGACCGGGCCATATCGCACCGAAACCATCGAGCACGGCTCGCAAAATTTCAGTGGCCGGAATTGTTTCACCGCACTTGGTAAAAAGATAATCCAGAATATTTCCCGGTCGGCCATTCTTAAAGATGGTTTTGTTTTCCATTGCGTGCCCCAGATTATTCAGCAATTGAACACGCCCCGAAACCCCAACCAGCGGATTTTTTTCGCTGACCTGAAAGTGTTTTATCAAATCCTGATCCGTAACGGTTTTTAAACCTTCAGCATTGGCCATCAATGATTTTTTATCGGAAGTCATCACACCCGAACAGAACATGTGAAAACTGGCAACGCCTAGCCCCTCTGATCTGGTAAACGTCTCACCGGTGTTTTCTTCAGTGTACGACCATGCGGCTCCTGCTCCGGCATCAAGCAGCACTGAAGTAATGACCAGATCCAGCTTGGATCGCGCTTTTTCTGCGGCATCAAAACGTTCAAACAACGAATCGAACATGGCGGCGCGGTCGGTGCCGCCGGCCTTGAAATGCCCCCAGCGCGAATGAAAAGGAATATCCAGCGTCGGGTATTTTTTTCGGATTACTTCCAGCACGTAGGCTACTGTCGGTTTAAGTTTTTCCGGATGAAACTCAAAAGAAGTCTTCCCCGCCTGCGCCAATTTTAATATTTGGCCCGCACGCTCGCGTATGGCTTCGGGCTGAAGTAAGTAGTCGATCTGTTGAGAGGTTAAATTTACCGATTTTGCAGTAACTGCCACACTTACTCCTGTATTCCTCTGCCTTTTACTTTTTTCAGATCCTCATTTGTCTTTTTAGGTTCTTTCGAAAAGTAGCCTGCTGCTTTTTTTGCTTCCATTTCAACTTGCGCATCCTGCGGAATCAGATTGTCCGGAATCGAAACCCGGTTCACCACTTCAATGCCGCTTTTAACGATGGCATCATATTTCATGTTACTCATTGAATGCAGGTTATGGATTTTCGAAATTCCGAACAGATGAAGACAGTCGGGCATAAACTCCTGAAATCTTGCATCTTCAGTTCCGGCCACACATTCCGTGCGGTGAAAATAAGTTGCAGCGGTATCGCCGCCTTCCTGACGTTTGCGGGCATTGTAAACCAGAAATTTTGTAACTTCGCCAAGCGCCCGGCCTTCCTTACGATAATAAATAATAATGCCCACGCCGCCCCGTTGTGCTGTTCGGGCCGCATCTTCAATTCCGTACATGAGATAAGGCCGGCATGTACAAATGTCCGAGCCGAAAACGTCAGAACCGTTGCACTCATCGTGCACTCGGCACGTCAGTTCAACTTCGGGCTTAGCCAGATCCGCAGCCTCGCCGAAAATATAAGCCGTAGAACTGCCGATTGGCGGCAGCCAGACTTTCAGATCAGGCCGGGTAATAAATTCGGGATACATGCCACCGGTTTCCTGAAACAACGTACTTCGTAAAAAGCCTTCATCAACTCCAAGGCGCTCTGCGATTCCCGGCAAATACCAAACCGGATCTATCGCAACCTTCGTAACACGAACGTCGCCATTTT
This sequence comes from Bdellovibrio sp., assembly GCA_031428535.1. Taxonomy (GTDB): domain Bacteria; phylum Bdellovibrionota; class Bdellovibrionia; order Bdellovibrionales; family Bdellovibrionaceae; genus Pseudobdellovibrio. Next base: position 8,548 of record JANPPN010000126.1, read on the forward strand.
CTTTAATAATTTTACCGTCAATTTTCAGACGACCGGCTTCGATGGCTGCATTCAGTTCCGGAATCTGCAGATGAGCCTGCGTCACCGAAATTGTCGGGCGAATGTCATAGCCCTGTTCAAAAAGCGATTTAAAATGAATTTGCGGATCAAGACCCCATGGGTCGACGGTGACCATTTTCAGAGGGTCTTTCCATTGCGGGTAAGGGCCGATTTTCACCGGACTCTGAGTGTTATTTAAATCCGGTCGGTGTAAAGATGGAAACTTACCGCTGGCAACTGAAAGCGCACGGTATACCGTATAGCTGCCGCTGTGAGCGCCGATGGCATTTCGATTTTTATGATTCGTGTGCGAGGCCACAATCGGCCCGCGTGCTGCGGCTTCGGCGGCACCCCACTTAACCGGAATTGTTTCTTTAAATTTGAGATTAGCCTGTGAAGCCAGAATAATATGCGG
>JANPPN010000127.1:0-26103 GCA_031428535.1 Bdellovibrio sp.
AGGATCTTCAATATGAAAATTACGAAATTCTTCCATAACCCAATCTGAATTGCTTTCTTGAATATTCATCCGTGACCCCAAGAAGACTTATCTAACCAGATTTTTGCTGTAAAATAAAGAAAACTTGTGGGTAAAAGTCAGAGCTCAACGAAAAAGAAGCCTTGGGTCAAATTAAATATCAGAAAAAAAGGCTTAAGGGTTTATCAACAGCAGATTGGCAGCTACTTTGGATATAGCTTCTTACTTGAGCTGGAATTATTCAAACGAACCGTCTTTTTTTTGCCGGCGGCGGAAAAGATAGTAAACAATAAGCCCCGCCGCTAAAAACAGAACAAACAGCGATAGCATATTATACCAGATTCCGAACCAGATACCCAGGCCGTTGCGGTAATAGAGTTGTGATTTTCCGAAATTGTATTTGTTTTTGATTTTAAAAAATACTTTTTCAGTCTGAATACATTTTTCGAGCAGAAACCTACTCTGATCTGCATTGACCAGATATTTAACTCCGATTTTAACCAGCAGGTAATCGAGGCTATCATTTACCGTGCAGTCTTTGTCGTAAAGGCATTTGTTTGCAAAACTGAAACGGATTCCACTTTGCAGGGAAGGGTCGTTGTAGGTAACATAGTTTTGTTTGAACCATTTGAAGCGCCCGGTGTAACTGATTTCCGAAGTTTTGAATTCGACATCACTGGCTTTATTGGCTAAAAATCTATTGAAATCATTTTCCGCCATTTCGTTTGCGAAGCCTTTTTCAGGCGGGCGGAGTTCGTCGTATATTTTTTTGGCGCAGGCCGAATCGATTTTCAGATTATAGCCGCTGGCGCGGTGGCCGGAATTACCTTCAGGGCTCCACGAGCCGGAAGCCTCTTTTGTAAAAATAAAATTATTGGGCTTCTGCAACCACGACGTTACGCTGAAAATCGCCAAGGCCGTGGAAAGAGAAAATGTAATCAGTAAAAAAACAAAATATCTCGACCGTATTGGTTTAGCCATCAAACTTGATTAGCAGACCCTATTTTATTTCGCAAAGTCGGCAGCGAAAAAAAGTAGCGAGTAGGCGGTTTTGCCCCGTACGGCCCAAAAATTAACCGTTATTCAGTAGGCGTAATCGACAACTTTATTGAAGTACGCCGGCACCGGGGCCTCGTACCTGACCCGCTTTTTTGAGTGCGGGTGAGTAAAGGCAATCGAAAATGAATGCAGCAGCAGATTTTTATGTTTGTCGGGCTTGCCGTATTTCGGGTCACCAACCAGGGGGTGCCCTTCGCCGGCAAGGTGTACGCGAATTTGGTTTTTCCGGCCGGTCAGCAAGTTTATTTTAAGAACGCTGAAGTAGGCCGTTTCTTTTACAACTGTGTATTCGGTGTGCGCCAGTCTGCCGCTTTCATCATCAGAAGAATGCACCACATAATCTTCGTCTTCTTTCAGGTAACTTGAAATCTTGCCGGATTTTTTTGCCATTTTCCCGTGAACGACGGCGTAATATGTTTTAATGGTTGCGGGCCAGTCATTTTTCAGAAACTGCTGAACCTGTTCGCTTTTCGCAAAAATCAAAACGCCCGAAGTGGCCTGATCCAGCCGGTGAACCACGAAAACACATTTTTTTGAAATCCGGCTGCCTTTTCTGACGTACTCATTTAGGGCGTTGTGCACAGTATTGGCTTTGTCCCACTTTGCGGCGACGGTCAGAAATCCCGGGGCTTTAATTCCCACAATCAGATCTGGGTCTTCGTGGATAATTTCAAAGCCCGGAGGCTGGTACTTTTTGGGAACTTTTTTCGGTACGGGGGAATTTTGCATCATAAGATTTGGAGTTAACACAAAAAATCCAAAAGTGGCACTTCTTTTGAACCTTGTTCGTATCGGAGACCCTCTTTATGCCACTGATTATACATATTGTATTTATTTCGCTCCTTACCCTGGCTGTTCAGCAGACTTCCGATCCTACAAATAAAATTCGGGGCCTTCGTGTAGACGTTGGATATTTTTATAATCAGTATCCCGCTAAGACGGTGGCGGCCCTTGCCGAAGAGCTCATTGCTAAAGCGAGCCGCAGCGGAGTCAATACCCTTTTCGTTTACGCGTATAACTCGGCTTATGGTGCTAAGTATGTTACAGATTATCCGTTTACGACTGTCGAAGGGGGATACGGGCGCCTCGACATTTTAAGCCATATTTCACTCGAGGCTAAACGCAATGGTATGAAAGTCGTGGCTTCTGTTCCGGCGAATAATTTTAAAAGCGTCTGGGAGAAAAAATCCGCGTGGCGCGCCAAAACGATCGATGGGCTTGACTATGTGCCGGGAGAAAATATGTTTTTGCTTTCGGCGTGGCATCCCGAATTCAGAACCTGGCTTGCCGGATTTTACCGAGATCTCATAAATAAGAATCCGTATATCGATGGAATTGAAATCGTCGAACCTTTTATTGACTATCGGTGGCAGCGAGAATCGGATTATAACCCGCTGGCCAACGCGCGGTTTAAAAAGCAGTTTCCATCAGGAAAACTTGGTGATGAGAACTGGCTGCTGGTTCGGGCACAGGGCCTCACGGATTTGATCGGTATAATGAATTCCGCGGCCCATTTTTATAAAAAGGATTCATATCTGGTTCATACCTGGCCTGCGAAAGCCGACGGTAAGCTGATTTCTTACGATGCGGTCCGCGACAACATCGGGCTGGATATCGAAGGGCTGCTAAAATTAAAAGGAAATAAAACCCTTGATTATTTATCGACCGAATTGATGTGGCAACAATGGGCGGCGCAGTTCGGCGGGGAGCACTTCGATCCGAAATGGACCGAGAAGACTGCTCTTGAGTTTATCAAGAGCCTGAACTCGCGAACCAAACCCATCATCCATGTTGAAGTATCTTCTTTCACAGGTGAAAACGGTGTTATCGTTAAACCCACGCCCGAGGAATTTGTGGCAACACTCGAAGCCATCAGAAATCTGAATGCCGGCATTGATGTTTATGATTACAACCAGATTGAAAATGCCGGACTGTGGGACGAGCTGCTTGCCTGGTTCTAAGGCCAAAATAAAACCCGTACTAAGTTAAACCCGCTCTTGATTTCTGGTCCAGTTAAAAAACACTTACCTCGGTCTCCATTCGGTATTAATCTTGAGGTCATCAATACCAATTCTTATAAGGGGCCAACATGAACGAAATTCTTAAAGTCAGAAATCCGTACACGCAGGAAGTTATCGGGGAGTATCCGGTAAATCCGCTGAGTTCGGTAAAAATGAAAATCACCAACGCCCATGAAGCTCAAAGCAAATGGAAAAAGATCTCGCTCGGTAAAAGAATTGAAGCGGTCCAGAAAGCACTTGAGTATTTTAATGTCAACCGCGACGCTATTGCAAAAGACATAAGTCAGCAAATGGGGCGGCCGATCAGTCAGGCCGGCGGCGAAATCAGTGGCCTGCTCGAGCGCGGAAATTACTTGTGCAGTAGTGCGCATGAGGGGCTGCAAACCGTAACGCTTCCTGAAAAACCGGGTTTTTACCGCGCGATTACGCGCGAGCCGCTGGGGCTGATTTTTGTAATTTCAGCGTGGAACTATCCATTACTGGTTACTATCAATTCTGTTGTGCCGGCGTTACTTGCGGGCAATGCGGTCTTGCTGAAACACTCAAGCCAAACACCCACAATCGGCACTCATTTTCAGAAAGCTTTTGGCGACTTGTGCGAAATCGATCATCTTTTACAGCAGATTATTGTTGATCACGCCACCACCGGAAAAATTATTGAAGAGCTTGATGTGCAACATGTGGTCTTTACCGGTTCGGTCAGCGGTGGGGCCCAGATTCTGAAGCATACTGCAAAAAAATTCATGCAACCGCAACTTGAACTCGGCGGAAAAGACGCCGCCTACGTAGCCGAAGATGCAGACATCATAAGTGCCGCAGCAACGGTGGTTGATGGTGCGATGTTTAACTCGGGCCAATCCTGCTGCGGCATCGAGCGCGCGTACGTGCACAAGTCAGTTTACGCCGAATTCATGAAACAGTGTCAAAAAGTGATTGCCGATTACAAAATGGGAGATCCGCTTGATCAAACTACAAATCTTGGCCCACTCGTTTCTGAGAAGGCTGCGCATTTTGTTGATGCACAGGTAAAGGCTGCGGTGGCTCAAGGTGCAAAAATTCAGGCCGGCGGCAAAATGGTAAAGCTTGGTAAAGGCTACTTTTTTGAGCCCACGCTGATGTCGGACGTGCGGCAGAGTATGGAAATCATTCAGGAAGAAAATTTTGCGCCGGTTTTGCCGGTGATTGCGGTGGATTCGCTTGAACAGGCAATTACTTTCGTGAACGACAGCCAGTACGGACTGACGTCTGCTATTTTCACTAAAAATATGGATCAGGCCAGAAAATTTGCCGATGAAGTTAATACCGGAACGGTGTTTATGAATCGCTGCGACTATCTGGATCCGGCACTGCCCTGGACCGGGGTTAAAAATTCCGGTTGCGGATCGGCGCTTTCACATCTTGGTTTCTTATCGGTTACGCGGGCCAAAGCCATTCATTTTAAAAAATAGTTGAATAATTTTTGGGGGCACACAATGAGTAAAGAAAAAATCGCGGCCTATCGAAAAGCGGGCATTAATAAAGTGAAGATTGCCGTGACCGACACCGACGGTGTACTACGCGGAAAATATCTTTCGCTGGATAAATTTGAAAGTTTTATGGATTCCACCGCCGGATTCTGCGACTGCATCTTCGGCTGGGACGTGAATGATACGCTCTATGATAACGCTAAATTTACCGGCTGGCATACGGCTTATCCGGATGCGCTTTACCGCGTGGATTTTTCGACTGAGCGAATGCTGCCCGATGAAAATATTCCGTTTTTTCTTGCGGATTTTGTCGGAAACGACGGCAGCACGGCGCACGATATCTGCCCGCGAAATCTCCTAAAAAAAGTTTTGAACACAGCGCAGGCGCAGGGCCTCGGGGTTAACCTGGCATTTGAGTATGAGTTTTTTCTTTTTGATGAAACTCCGCACTCGGTGCGTGAAAAAAATTACCGGAACTTAAAACCCTTAACGCCCGGAATGTTCGGTTATTCGGTTATCCGGAATTCAACGCACTCTGAATTGTTTCAGGCACTGATGGATTATTGTAAAGCCATGAATATGGAACTGGAGGCCTTGCACTGTGAAACCGGCCCCGGCGTGTGGGAAGGGGCTATCAAGTATGATGCGGCTTTAAACTCGTGCGATAAAGCCAATCTGTTCAAAACATTCTCGAAAGTATTTTTTCAGAAAAGAAACATAATGGCCACGTTTATGGCGCGCTGGAATGTGGGATTACCCGGGCTTGGCGGGCATATGCACCAGTCGGTTTATGATTTAAAAACCGGAAAAAATCTTTTCCATGACGGTAATCAGAAATTTAACATGAGTCCGATGATGCAAAGTTACGTCGCGGGCCAGATCAAGTATATGAAAGAATTTCTTGTGATGTGCGCACCAACGGTTAATTCCTATACTCGGTTGGTTAAAGGTTTCTGGGCGCCAACCACCGTCGCGTGGGGCGTGGAAAACCGCACAACCGCATTGCGGGTAATTCCGGCTTCGGAAAAATCCCAGCGTGTTGAGTTTCGCGTGGGTGGGGCCGATGCCAATCCGTATTTGGCTGCGGCGGCCATGGTTGGTGCAGGTTTGCTCGGTATCCGCGAAAACCTGAAGCTCGGCGAGCCGGTCATTGGCAACGCCTATGCGGTTCAGGATAAACTGCCTGAAGAGCTGCAGTTGGCCGCCAATCTGAATGACTCCGTTACCAATTTTAAAAATTCGTCGGCGGCACGCGAACTTTTTGGGCCGGCATTCGTAGAACATTTTGTAGCTTCCCGCCGCTGGGAAGTGCGCGAATACGAAAAAGCAATTACCGACTGGCAACTTCAACGTTACTTTGAAATAATTTAGCCTGAAATAATTTAACAACCCAAAAGAGGAATCCAATGCAGAAATTTAACTATCCAACTACAATTTATTACGGAGCCGGCAGCCTTGAGGCTATGGCTCAGTCAATTGCTGAATTAAAATTAAAAAAACTATTGCTGGTGTCGGATACCACGCTCTTAAAGATTGGCATCGTGCAACAGGTTACAGATGTCTGTACAGCTGCGGGTTTAACTGTGGTTGCGTTCTGTGATGTTCATCCGAATCCGATCGAAGACGACGTGCTGAAGGGCGCTGCTGTGTACAAAAAAGAAAACTGTCAGGCGGTGATTGCACTTGGTGGCGGTAGCCCGATGGACGCGGCCAAAGCTATTATGATTCTGGTGGACCACCCGGAACCGCTCGCACAGTATGACGACACTAAAGGGGGCGATGCCCTGATTACAAAATCGCTGCCACCGTTATTTGCAATTGCAACGACTGCCGGAACGGGCAGTGAAGTTGGCCGCTCAAGTGTCATCATCCTTAAGGCCACAAACGATAAAACAATTCTGTTTCATCCGACGATGATGCCGAAAATCGCGGTGCTTGATCCGGCTTTGACCCTTAAATTGCCGAAGGCAGTTACGGTTGCAACCGGCCTTGATGCTTTTACCCATAACCTTGAAGCTTACTTAGCGCCGGGATTTCACCCGATGGCCGACGGAATTGCTTTACAGGGTATGGAATTAATTCTGGACAATTTGCCGCTGGTTTATAAATCCGGTGAAAATCTCGAAGCCCGGGGAAAAATGCTGATGGCCGCAACGATGGGTGCCGCTGCTTTTCAAAAAGGTCTTGGTATGATTCACTCGATGGCGCATCCGTTATCAAGCGAATGCGGACTTCATCACGGTCTGGCTAATGCTATTGTGTTACCAACTTGCATTGAGTTTATCGAAAAGTCAGACCTGAATAAGGCCCAGCGCGGCCGGCTTGAAAAAGTTTTGCAATTATTCCGAGATCGAGGCCTTGCGAAAGCCACGTTATCTGAAACGTGTCGGAATTTCTTTTCACAACTGGGTCTTGAATTCGGTCTTCGCCTCCACGGAGTTAAACACGAACAGCTGAGTAAGCTCAGTCATAAAGCTTTTCTCGATCCTTGCCATGGTAACAATATAATTCCGGTGACTGAAAAGGATTTTGCGATTGTATTTGAAAGAGCGTTTGAGTGATCGGAATCCTCAACGCGTATCACTTCGACGTAAATGATACCGGCTATCAGCTTGATTACAGCCGGATATTTATTGAATTTGTTAAATCGGTATTTCCTTCAAGCGCCAATTCAGTCCGTGAGTATAAAGTTGCGCAAGGGGATTTTCCAAAATCAGTAAGTGAATGCGAGCTTTGGTTTATAACGGGCAGTCCGAAAAGTGTTTACGAGGATATTCCTTGGATTCATCAGCTTCGGGAATTTGTAATTCAACTCAACGATAAAAAAGTTAAAACGATTGCAATTTGCTTCGGGCACCAGATGGTCGCGCATGCGCTTGGCGGAACGGTTTCGAAAAGTCCGCGCGGGTGGGGCGTCGGAATCCGCAGTTTCGACATGCTGACGCATAAGCCATGGATGAACACTTCGGGTGCGACTTCGCAAAAACTTTCATTGTTGTTCAGCCATCAGGATCAGGTTGAAACTTTACCCCCGGGGGCTGAACTGCTTGCGGAGGATGAGTTTTGTCGGTTTCAGATGATGCAGATCGGGGAGCATATACTTACAATGCAGGGGCATCCGGAATTTACGGTTAATTTTGCACGTGAACGGCTGATTTCACGGCGGGATAAAATGAGTGCTGAAACATTTGATATGGCAATGAAGAGTTATGCGGATGCGAGCGATTTTCAGCTCATGATCGAATGGATCCGCAAATTCGTGAATTTGCGGACCTGAAAAAACGATCTGTCTTGAGTCTGAATAGACTAAGAATTTTTGGGCGCGAACGCTATTCTATTTCTTTATTGCTATTTATTTGCTTTAATAGATTTTATGGAAGTGCTTCAGTTCCTCAATCTCAATGTAGAAATTATCCGAAAGCCAGGCCGGCGTAGCCTGACACTCGTTATGCATCCTGAAAAACCAATGAGCATCCGAACAAATAAACGCACGAGCCAAAGTCAGATTACCGAATTTTTGCAGCTGAAGCAAAAATGGATCGAAAAAAATCTTCATAAGTTCAAAGTTATCGAAGCGCAGTTTAAGCAACCGGATTTTACAACCGGCGCGCTTTACCCTTTTTTAGGCGAACTCAAATATCTGCAGTTTTGCGAGTCACCCGGCCGCCGCTTTACTTTTAGTGTTGAAGAGGGCTTTTTAATCTGCGGGGTACCTAAAGGCCGAAAGCTAGCAGAATTCACCCCAGCCTCCATTCGGCGGGAACTCGGCCGGTTTTACCGGAGTGAGGCCGAAAATTATCTGCAGCAAAGACTTTCGATCTGGGTGGGTCAGACGGGCCTGTATCCGCGCGGACTGGTTTTTCGCGCGAATAAAACCCGCTGGGGGAGTTGCTCTGCCGAGGGTTTGGTCTCACTTAACTGGAAACTGATCTGTCAGCCGGCGGCTTTAATCGATTATGTTATTATTCATGAGCTTTGCCACCTTAGACATCTCAATCATTCGAAGGATTTCTGGCAGTTGGTGGGAGAATTTTTTCCCGATCACAATTCTCAGAAAACTGTTTTGAATCAGCAGCAGCATTTAAGTCGCTTTTTAGACTGAAAAAGCCGTGGCCTTTTGTTTGCACCCTATTAAAAATTAAAAAGGGGACGATTATGCTAGCGAGTGAATGTATGTCAAAAAAGGTAGAACTCGGTAAACCGGATATGACCTTGCAAGAGGCCGCGAAAAAAATGCGCGAAGGCGATTTTGGCCTATTGCCCATTGAGGAAAATGATCGCCTCGTCGGAATGCTGACGGATCGGGATATTGCGGTTCGCGCCGTAGCCGAAGGCAAAGATCCACGTGAAGCCTTAGCCCGAGACTATATGTCACACTCCGTTTACTATTGTTATGATGATGACACGATCGAGGACGTTTTGAATAAATTCAGCGAACAGCAGATCCGCAGACTGCCGGTGCTCAATCGCCAGAAAAGACTGGTCGGGATTCTTTCTTTAGGCGATGTCGCAAGAACCGACCCGCCGGCTGAAAAGCTGGAAGAAACTTTAAGTCAGGTCAGTAGTAAAACTAACGAGGGCCGTTCAGGGATGCATCTGCGTTAGTCAGCGAATAGGAAAACAATGAAACTTTATCAGGCACTGATTATATTTCTTTTTTTAACTTCGTGTTCAAGGATGGACGTGGCGGTCAGTTTAGCGCCACGTTTTATTGCGAACGAAATCGATGAAGCGCTTGATCTTGATTCCGACCGCTACAAAAAAATTAAAACGACCATCGCAGCCGATATTGATCGGAACAAAGACCCGCTCTTCACGGAAGTAAACATCATGATTGACCAGTTGCTGGTGTTGACTGAAAAAAAAGAGCTCTCAAGTGATGAGCTCAAATTCATCTTTCGCGAATTCAAAGAATTGCAGAAGCGCACGGTTTATGCTTTCAAAGCTTCATTTAGCGAGGTCCTGCTTCCGATTACCCGCCCGGAAGTGAAGGCGTTGAACATCTACCTTAAAGAAAAGAGCGAAAAGCAAAACGAGACGTTTTCGGACCGAAACAAATACCTGCGCCACTTTTTCAAAAGTTACGACCATTATGTAGATCTGCTTTTTGATTCAGGTAGCCGCGAACAGGAAGCGCTTTATCGTGAATTTTTGAATGCCAATCTCGACTATTTCAAAATGCGCAACCACAGCCGTTTTGCCGGCAATCGGCAATTTGAAACATTGTTTGAACGAAAGGCCGATTTGCTTGACTACAATCTGAAGTTCTACGCCGGCGAAGCCACCACAAAATCTGAAGAGTTTATTAAACGCCAGGACAATTACAATGAAAGCATGCTGGTGTTTGCCAGCCGGTTCTGGGGTCTGACGTCTCTCGGCCAGAAGAATTACTTCCGGAAATATCTGACTAATCTGAAGGAAGACCTTAAAAAATTAATTACAAAGGAGTGAATATGAAACTCTTGCGAAATTCTTATCGTGAAATCCTGATCCTTTTTTACTTTAGCCTTGTCACATTCCTGCCGGTAGTTGCTGTTGTGCGAATTGTTCACGGTCTGACGAATTTCAGTCTACTTGTCGAAAAAGCTCTTCTGCTTCTGGCTATTTTGCTTGGCACATTTCTGAGCCTTATCGGCGTCCTGATTTTCTATCTGTTTCTGAGTGCTGTTCTGCAGACCAAAACCTCAAAAATTCACGAAAAATTTCACGAAAAAATTCACAGTGTCGAAAGTTTTTACAGATAGATTTTCCCAAAATAAGGGTTTGTGACTTTAAATACCCCTGCCACGATGGTAGGCGGAAAGGCCATCTCACGGACACGCTATCGCGGTGGCTATTGCTTTAAGCAGCAGAAATCCTAAAAACCGAGCTTTGTTAATGGCTTGGGAAGTTTTCGGTCCCAAAGCTAACCCACGAATATTTTTGAGAAACCCAATTATTTGATTCCACGGGCGGTCGACTCATGCATGACCCAGCTGAAGGCCAGCACGTAACTCCAGTTAACGTTGCTGCGGTGAAGTGAGCCCCCAGAGTTCGCAGACTGCGAAAAATCTGAATATTGTGTGCCGACGATCAGATTTTTGTTACTCCACCGGTATTTAAGTGCCAGCGAGTATTCATGGCTGAGAAATCCCGGCTGACCTTTGTAAGCCGGCCGCTCGGCAGTCTGAAACGGTGGGTCGACCCGGTAAAAAAAATCCGCAACACCTTCCGTAATAAAATGAGCCGTGTAATGCACGAAAAGATCTAATTTCTCGGTCAGAAAATTATATTTCTCATATTGAACGGTCGGCGCAAACACATAGCCCACTCCGTACCACTTCACAAAATCGGTGGCAAAATTCGCACGCACCGGAACACCGATCCGCAGTTGCCCTTCGATCGGATCGCGGTAAACATAGTAAATTATCCGCGGGCCGATTTCGGCCGTCCAATCAAGGTTGGGCATTCCGGCCCGTGCCTCGTTATTGCCGGTATCGGTCGGAAATGAACCGCCGAAACTTAAATCCAGGTCGAATTTTTCAACATTTATAAATCTGAAACGAGTGCCGCCATCATCATCTGCACGCAACAAGTCTCCGTTGTATCGTACCAGTGGAAGAGGAATCGTGCGGCTTCGCGCCTGACCCGCGGCCGGATAATCAGGAATTACCACTGTTCCGAGAAATACACCAAGCTCATAGAGCGGTAGATCGGGCACGTCCGATGCAAGTGCCGATAAATTCAAAAAGAAGATGATTAGGAAAGGCGCGATAACTTTGTTCCGGGCCTTAAGTAAAAGTGCAGCCAAACAGTGGTCAGATAGCCGACGACAGCGCCGGCCAGCAGGTCGCTGAAGAAATGCTGATGAATCGTTACGCGGGTAAGCGCCAATAAAAACGCAGTACCTAAAAAGTAATATCTGTGGCGCGGCCAGATTAAAAGCGCGATCGTCGCCACACTGAACAGCACCTGCGCATGGCCCGACGGGAATGAATGCCAATGATGATGCAGATTGAAGGGTGCAAAATTCAGCGGATTAAAATCTCCGGAAACATGCGGACGTTGGCGGCCAATCCCCATTTTGATTAAGTGCACCGGTATGCCGGCCAAGATCAACACTTTAACCGCAAACCAGCTCCATTGCGAAATGGCAAGATTGAGTGCCGCCGACATTCTTTTATTGATCAACTGAATCCGCGGGTAGATGAATTTTGAAAAAATAATTCCAAAAATCGCAATTGCAAAATAGTGAATGCTGTAACCGATATTGGTGATTTCGCGGCTGTAGTAATAAACGCGGGCCAGTTCGGGCTGATTGAAGAATTCCGCAATGTTTAAATCAAAAAAGAAAATACTCAGTGCGATTAATGGCAGTGAAATTCCCAGAATTATCAGAGTGTGGCGGAGCAGAGCCGGAAGTTCTTTGCTTGTCAAAAATAATCCTTTCTCGGATGTACGCCGTACCTAAACCCCCATCGGGGGGTTTAGGTACGGCGTACATTATTTCATTTCTAGGATGAAGGCGTATTCGAGGGCATCGTCTTTGAGTTGGTCGAATCTGCCGGTCTTTCCGCCGTGCCCGGATTGCATATCAGTTTTGAGGAAAATAAAACTGTTGGCGGTGTTTTTTGATCGGAGGCGCGCCGTCCATTTAGCCGGCTCCCAGTACTGCACCTGAGAATCGTGTAAACCGGTGGTGATCAGAATATTCGGATAGGCCTGCTTTGTTACGTTGTCGTAAGGCGAGTAACTTTTCATATAATCATAATATTTTTTTTCATTCGGATTGCCCCATTCGTCATATTCGGCGGTTGTCAGCGGAATTGTGTCATCGAGCATTGTTGTGACAACATCCACAAAAGGCACTTGCGCGATAATCCCTTTATAAAGATCCGGGCGGTAATTCGCGATCGCTCCCATCAAAAGACCGCCGGCGCTGCCGCCCATTGCAAAAACTTTTTTTGGATTTGCATATTTCTGTTTGATCAGATGTTCGGTGCAGTCGATAAAATCAAAAAAAGTATTTTTCTTATTCAGGATGCGGCCTTCATCTGTCCAGTAGCGGCCCATTTCGCCGCCACCGCGGATGTGGGCGATGGCAAACACGTAGCCGCGGTCAATCAAACTGAACACAGTCGGGTTAAACCACGGGTCGATCGTTGCGCCGTAAGAGCCGTAACCATAAATCAAAAGAGCCGCGTTCCCGTCAAGTTGAGTGTCTTTATGCATGAGAACCGAAATCGGAACCTTGCGGCCGTCGCGGGCTGTAGCGAAGATGCGTTCCGAGCGGTAATTTTCGGCTTTGTAGTTAGGAACTTCCTTGGTTTTGCGTAAAGTCGACTGTTTCGTCGTAAAGCCGTAATCGAACACACTTGGCGGGCTTCTTAGCGAGTTATAAACGTACCTCACACTTTCAGCAGCGTATTCAGCATTTGCGCCGAATTCAACGCTAAATGCTGAATCTTCGAAACTCAGTTTCGAAACGGTCTTGGTTTTCTTATCCAAGACTTCAATTTGCGTCAGGCCGTTTTCGCGAGAAGCCAGCGTAACATAATCCTTAAAGACGACAACAGAATCGATATGGGTGCCGGTCCGGTGCGGAAGCCATTCTTCGGCGGTCGTGAGCGAGGGCTTTGTAAACGGCGTGCGGAGAATTTTGAAATCTTTCGCATCTTTGTTAGTTAGAATATAAAAATAGGTATCGTCTTCCGTAACACTGAACTCGTGATTTTTTTCGCGTGCGAATAGCAGTACGGGCTCGGCTGCCGGAAGATCCGCCGGAATTATGTGGACTTCGCTCGATAGGGTACTGGTGTTATGGATAAAAATATGTTTTTCAGTGAGCGACGTGCTGACCGAAGTTTCAAAAGTGTCTTGTTTTTCTTCATACACCAGCTCGGCTTTATGTGAATCGAGATTGTACCTGAAAACCTGAAACCAGCGCAGCGTTTTAGGATCCTGTTTAACGTAAAAAATCGTCCGGTTGTCATTGGCCCAGACCAAATTGCCGGTAACGTCTTTAATCTCATCCATAAGAAATTTTCCGGTTTTAAAATCCTTAAATTTAATATTATAAAATCGGCGGCCGGTAACATCAGAGGCCAGTGCTGCAATATTATGATCCGGGCTCATCGTATAGCTTGCACTGAAGAAACTTTTTCCCTGAGCTAAGGAGTTGATATTAAATAAAATTTCCTCTTTAGCTGTCACTTTATCAATGGCTTTTTTACGGGCATAGATCGGGTACTGGCGGCCTTTTTCAAAACGTGTGTAATACAGATACGGGCCGTCTTTTAGCGGGTAGGTTGAATCGTCTTCCTTCATTCGCGACTTCATTTCCTTAAACAGAGTACGCTGAAGCTTTTCGGTTTTTTTTAAGCTTGTATTCAGATAGGTGTTTTCGGCATTCAGATATTTAATAACGTCCGGATTTTTGCGGTCCTTCAGCCAGAAATACTCATCAACACGGACATCGCCGTGTTTTTCCATTTTGTATTCTTTTTGTGCGGCAATTGGTGCCGGGGCGGCAAAGCAAAATAGACGACTCGACAGGATGGTTAAGGTCAGAATTGAAATCATAAGCCCCCGAAGTTATTTATTTAACTATTTCTTTAGCTATTTTTTTGGGTTATCCTCGTCTCCGTTGACCCCGAAAAAATAATTCGGACTGGATTTGATAATAACCTGGTACGATAGTTTTTCGCCCGAAGCCGCGTACCTCGTCAATGCTTTTATAAGTGCTTGATCCTCAACGTTGCCAAAAACCGACTCTTTACCAAAGCTCAGGATGTCGAGATTGAGCGAGCCTGCGGGATCTGCTGCGGTTTTCTTGCGGCTGAAAAACATATCTGTGTAGTAAGAATACGGAACACAGCTTCCCAGAAACAGGATCTGGTACTTCGGATTCAGAATAAATTTAATCGCACGTAATTTTTCGATTGCCGCCAGATCGAGATTGTGGCCAATGCCCGAATGACCATTGTAAACAACAACCGATTCGTTCGCGAGCGCATTCTGCAGCAACAAGTGAAAGGCCGTGCTGTTGTGATAGAAACCCGAATCCAGCAGGATAAGCCGGGTGCGGATGTTCGCGACTTGGCCTGCGAAACTAAATTCAGAAATATACGGCACGAACTTGTCTTTGGCTTTGTATAGGAGCGCAACCTGCTGAGGGGTCAAGACGCTTTCAGTATAGCCAAGTTTTAACAGAAACGCGCGCATCTGTCTGAAACTCTTTATTCCCCAGTCTTCACCGGTGTCAGGTGTCCAAGTCTGATGACCGTAATTTTCAAAACCGAAAAACATCGTCGATTTTATGAGCTTCGCAGAATCTTTGAGTTTGGCATACTCCGGATAAGTTTCAGTGGTGTTTTGGATAATCTTGAGTTCCGTATCGATTGTGAAATAGTCGGTATTTTCTTTAAGCGGGCAGCCGGCCTGCAGCGGTTCCCAATGATACCAGAAATTCGAATCAACCGCCACATCTTCACTGCATTTCCCCTGCGCTGCTGAAAATATTTTTTTCGGATTTGTCGGTAGTGTAAATGTGTAGCGGGTTTTTCCGGTGGGAAATACGCCCTTGGTTTTGAGCACGTATTTAACCTGATAAACTCCGGCACTTAAAGCTTTTACTTCGGTGATAACGTGAGTCCACTTGGGATAAAGTGCTGCCGCTTCTTTTGTGCGCGAGCGCATCAGGCCAAGCATGTAGCGCAGCTGCGAGGTAATCTGCGGATAGGCCTGAGCGTTAGTCGGTGGTTTTTTTTGTTCGATGATCACGTACAATGACAGTGCGAACTGGGCTTCGGTGTGGTCGCTGCCATAGTACTCAAATAATGAAGAGTCGACGGCTTGTGCCTGTTGAAATGAGAGGAAAGGCAGAATGAAAATAAGCAAACAGTGTATAACGAATTTCATGGATATCTCCCCGCGCTCAAACCGAAGTTAAAGAGCAGACACTAGCTTAATTTTGGAGTTGAAGCAAAATCTGAAAACCCAGGTCTTGCGGGACTGTAGAAGTTTCACTTCTGACTGATTGATCGACATCTAGGGCGAGGTGATAAATTGCCGGTGCAGTTTCTGAATCACTTCTGTGCCCTTGGTTTCTGCCACCAGAAAACAGAAATTGTGACGGCTGGCTCCGTAACAGATCATTCGCACGTTGATGTCGGCGATGGCTTCGAAAATTCGTTTTGCAAGCCCGGGGGTGTGATTAATATTGTTTCCGATCAGTGATACCAGTGAAAGCTCGGTTTCAACCTGCACTTCGGCCACTTTTTCAAGATCTTCAATCAGGTTTTTACTGATTGATTCGGCGTTATCCAAGGTAACCGAAACGCTGATTTCAGAAGTGGTGATGGCATCGATTGATATTTTATGATCGTTGAAAATTTTGAAAATCTGAAACAAAAAGCCATGCGTGTGTAACATTTCAGGCGTGCTTACAGTTACCAGCGTTTGTTTTTTTCTGAGTGCGAGCGCGCGGATGAGCGGCGAGTTTTTGACTTCTTTACGCACCCAAGTGCCGGGCAGGTGCGCCTCAAAACTCGAGGCCACCAACACCGGAATATGGCTGCGGATAGCGGGCAGCAGTGTTGCCGGATGCAGCACTTTCGCGCCGAAAGTGGCAAGTTCCGACATTTCTTTAAAAGAAATTTCATCAATAACGACGGCATCTGCACAAATGCGCGGATCGGTGGTGGAAACACCGGCGACGTCTGTCCAGATTTCGAGAGTGTCGGCTGAAATTCCTTCAGCCAGAATTGCGGCCGAGTAATCGCTGCCGCCGCGGCCCAAAGTAGTGGTTGCGCCATTTAGCGTTTGCCCCACAAAACCCTGAGTGACATAAACCACTTCGCCGGTCAAACAATCCTGAAGTTTTTCTTTACATAACTTTCCGATCACGTCAGTCAGCGTGCGGGCCTTACCGAAACTCTCGTCGGTTTTAAGTACGGTTCGAACGTCGAGCAAGCGGGCTTTGCTTGTTGCGTTTTTCAAAGTGAAAACATTTTGCAAGGCTATAGTGAAAAGCACTGACGACAGGCGTTCGCCAAGGCTAAGTAAAACATCCATTGCTTTGAGTGAGCAGTCGCGCAGTAAATAAATTCCTTTGGCGATTGAGATCATTTCGGAAAGCAGGGTTTCAAGATCGCGCACGGCACTTTCACTTGCTGAAAGTTCTTGAGCTATTGCAAGATGTTTTTCGCGGATTTTCAGGCCCAGGTTTTCGGTTTCAGCCAGCTTGCCATTTTCAGCAACCTCTCCGAGTTGAATTAGATCGTTCGTTGTGCCTGAAGTTGCCGACACCACGACGATGTTGGATTTCCGCTGAAACGTTACAGCGGCGCTTCTTAACATGCAGGCGGCATCGCCCATTGAGGTTCCGCCGAATTTAGATACTGTAATCGCCATGGTTATTTCCTCTGAGGAGGCTATATTCCGACATAATTTTTTTCAAGTCATGCAAATAGTTATCAGTCGTTGTCAAATTCGTCGGTGACGGCAGGAATATGATTAAATGAAATCCGGGTTTTGGCGCTGCTGAGTACTTCTTTAGTATTGGCCATGTAAAGGGTATTGGCGCCGTATTTGGTGTTGATTGTATCTAAAGCATGATTGATTGAATTTGTTTTAGGGCTGTCAAACAAAGACATCTGCGCAGGGCCGCTGATCAGGTCACCCAAAACAATCGCCACTTTTACCGGGCGTTGATCATTTCGGACCGCATAGATTTTTTTCATTTCCCGCAATAAAAAGGCGGAATCATCAGTGTCGCTGAAGCTGACTGTGTTTTCTAACCGCGCATCGTCGGTAAATTTGACGTAAACCTGCAGACGTCTGGCTTTTAATTTTTCATCACGGATTCTGGCGGCGGCTTTCATTAATAATTTACTTAAGACCATGAACGCCTTTTCTGGCGTTCTGAACACCGGCGGCAGAACATGTTCATGGCTTACGGAATTGGCTAGCGGATTTTTATTAAACGCGATGTCTTCGCCCATCAGTTCACGCGCAACCCGCAGGCCCCAGATACTGCCCCAGTGTTTACGCAGCTCTTGCTCGGGTGCCTTCATGAAATCCGCAATCGTAAAATAGCCTTTGGCATTCAGCCGGATCTTCATCTGAACGCCCACCCCGGGTAAGGCCTCAATTGGGAGTGGTCCGATTTTCTGCAGAATCTGGCTGGTCGGAACAATCACAAGGCCGTCGGGTTTTTGCATATCGGATGCAATTTTCGCAATCAGAATATTGGGCCCAATGCCCACCGAGCTTTTGATTTCAGAACCTACAACAGCGCGCACATGGTCTTTCATCTGTTGGGCGATTCTTGCGGCCGCTAAAGGCTCGCGCTCGCGCCCGATCAGTTCGCAGGCCACTTCGTCGATCGAAAGCACTTTTTTTATCGGCAGCACCTCTTCGGCAGCCTTTATAATTTTGTGATGATATTCGGTGTAGAGGCGGTGATTCCCGCTTTTTAGAATAAGGCCTGGGCACATGCGTTTAGCATCACCCACCCGCGTGCCGGTTTTTATCCCGTATTTTTTTGCTTCGTAACTGGCCGCGATGACCGACGTGCTGTCGGTGATCATGGGAACCACCGCAACGGGCTTGCCGCGAAGAGAGGGATCTTCCTGCTGTTCACAGGACGCAAAATAGGAATTGAGATCGAACAAAAGCCACTTGAGCATAGTCTAGACTTACATATAATTTACAGGCAAGTCAAGTGTGGCTACTGTCGGGTAGGGAAGTTATGTGCTCACACTTCGTTAAGGCTAATATCAAAGCTTTGACAGCCAAGGTTTTAAATCGGCAAGAAAGCTATCAAAGCTAGGTTGGTCCTTGAAGTATAAATCTTTTGATTTTAAAAAATCATCATTATATTTTTTTCTTACAGTCGGGTCAGATAAAATAAACGCTTCATTTTTTGTTAAATCCTGCTCGTCCTTTTCTCTGAATCTTTTCTTCTTGTGTTCAAAATAATCAACTGTGCCGATAAACTTTTGTACTCTTTCAAGCTTTAGTAATTGGTTAACATCGTAGTAGTGGCGCAAGAAGTTTACGGGCATATCGTGTTTTTCTTGTTGTTGACGGAACTTTGTGGAAATCGTCTGCAGCTTTTCAACAAAAGTGTATTCGGGGGCATAACATTTAACTTTATTGACCCGATTATCTTTAATATCTTTTGCTAGTTCAGTTGAAGCAGCTTTGTCTAGTACCCAGCTTGATATTTTTTTTTCTTCGTTTGGGGTAGTTTGATCGAAGCCAATTTCAAGTAAAATTCCGTCCTTTAGCCCTTCAATACTGCCAAATAGTTTGGGGTAGTGCAGTCGTATTCCTATATTTCTGAAGAGCTCATCATCAAAGTTTGTATCTCTGGATACATTTGAAAAGCCGGTGATAGTTATTTTTTTAAATATGCTTTCGAAATATTTTTTGCGTTTTTCAACCTGCACAGCTTTGGTGTGGTTTTTGCCCTTAGGCACATCTTCGATACCATCGGTTTGAATTAAAATATCAATATCCTCTGAGAAACGATCAATACAGTTCCATCCTTTTGATAGCGACGTGCCACCTTTCAGTTCGTAGCCGAGGTTTAATTCTCTAAGACCCCATAGTGCGTGCATCAACCAATAATCTTTTTCAATTAGTTCGTCTGCAATATTGAGGGTTACGCCAAGTGCAGAAATAAGATCTTTAAAGTCAGAACGTTCATGGATAAACGGCTTCATTAAGAATACGCTTGTTCTAAAAGCTTCATAGTGTGAGGTCTTGCATACTCTCTTGCAGCTCGCATTACTTTTTTTGAATCGAAATTTTTTTTATTTTTGAAAAAATTCTCTTTTACTTTGTTCTGATCCTCGGCGACGTGCTTTAAGTTGTTAAGTAAATCGACCAATAAATATTCTTTTGTTAGCTTACTTGGAAATTTGGGTAATCGTTTTAAAGAAAACTTCTTTCCGTTAAGTTCAAACTCTCCATGGCGCTTATAGTTGTAAACAACTTTATTATTGTAAAGTTGAGTAAGCCCTAGTCCGAGCTGATTGTAGTTATTAAAAGAGTTTAATAGAAAGCGGTCGTCTTTTAAAAATGATGATACTAATTCTTCATCTGTAGGGGGGACGGCTCCGAATGCAGAGGCCTTAGGCTTTGTATAAAGACCAGAGGATACGCGCACAATTTTTTTATCATGTACTAGCTTTGCAAGATAGCGATCGGCCGTAGCCGAATACTTCATGAGGTCTGATCTGCGATAGACCTCACCTTCATTCATTTTATTTAAGAGCACATCTTCTTTAGTCATTCTCATCCTTCTTGTAGTATAAGATGTATCGGTGATTTTGTAAAAAACTTTAGTAAAAATTCATGCAAAAATAGTCTAAGTACCTGAAATATATAGTTTTTACATCGTATCAAAATGATATGATGCAAAACACAGCCATAGGCCTTGCTTAAGAGAAGACTCTTTGAATCGACAAAATCGAAAAACGAGGCAGGTTAAGACTTCTCAAAAGAGAATAAAATCGTTACGAGGCGGATCCTACCAGATTTCATTTTTAAACGGCAGGATCTGCCTTTCAGCTTTGCGTTCAGGGTGCAGTTCGTAATGGTGGGCACAGTTTTTTGAGCAGGTAACCTGCTTAAAACTCAGTTCAGCGCAATCTTCGCAAATCAGTTCGACGCTATCGCAGCGCTTGCACTCAATTCTGGTTTTTCCGGGCTGGCCGCAATGCGGGCAAAGGCGGTATTGCGAACTTGGTTGCCGCTGCTGATCGACGGCGACGCGATGGTCAAAAACAAAACATTCTCCCTCAAACTGATCTTCCGGAAATTCTTTTAAGTAATTTAGAATTCCACCAAAAAGTTGATAAACATTTTTGTAACCCTGTTTCTGAACTTCAAGAATTCCTTTTTCGCAGCGGATTCCGCCGGTGCAAAAAATCAGAACTTTTTTATCTTTCGGAATATTTTTGCTTTCGAGATACTTTGGAAATTCTGTAAACTGATCCGTCATCGGATTCAGCGCGCCCTTAAATGTACCGATTTTTGTTTCGTACCAATTGCGGGTGTCAATCAGCACAGGATCTTCGTTTTTCATCACGTCATTCCACTCGGAGGGGCTCAAATGATGATTTTTACCATCAAGGTCATAGGGAACAAGAGTGGTGTTGCCCAAAGTCACGATTTCATTCCGGATTTTAACCTTGAACCGCCTGAAGGGGCACACGGTCGATTCAGAATCTTTAAAAAAGAGGTCGGGCGTGTTGAAATATTTGCGGATTCCGCTTTTGAAGGCTTCGAAGCTTTCACTGGTTTTAGTACAGATCGTGGCATTAAAGCCCTCAGGTCCGATGATAATCAGGCCACGGGCATTAACGTTGACTGCCAGAGTTTCTAGAAACAGTTTCGTGGCTTCAGGATCAGAATCCTTCTGAAATTTATAAAAAGTAGAGATGAGATACTTTTCAGCAGCATTAGCAGTATCAGCAGTCATTAAAAGGGCCTTTCAGTTATTCGTCAGTGGCTCCAAACCACCGTAAATTGAAAAGTAAGCTAAATTTTCGGCAACTCTTGGGTTTTTAGCCGAGCTAAAAGCTCAGGTCAACGCATAAAAGGCAATTGATGTTAGGCCCCTGTGTGCGCTACAAGTAGCAATGGCTAATTTAGTTATTCCTGCCGTTCAGAAAGAAATTGAACGTCGCAGAACCTTTGCAATTATTTCGCACCCCGATGCCGGTAAAACCACGCTGACTGAAAAGCTATTGTTTCACGGTGGCGTGATTCACGAAACCGGCGAAGTCAAAGGCAAGTCAGGCACGAAAGCCGTCACCAGCGACTGGATGGAGCTTGAACGCCAGAAGGGTATTTCGATTACCTCCTCGGTGATGACTTTTGACTTCAACAAACTGCGGATTAATCTGCTCGATACGCCCGGCCATAAGGATTTCTCGGAAGACACCTACCGTGTACTGATGGCCGTTGAAAGTGCCGTGATGTTGATCGACGTGGCGAAGGGCGTGGAAGAACGAACTAAAAAACTTTACGATGTTTGCAGGCTTAGAAATATTCCGATATTTACGTTTGTTAACAAGCTTGATCGCGAAGGTAAAGACCCTTTAACGTTAATTGACGAGATTGAAAAAACGCTGAATATGCAATGCTACCCGGTGACCTGGCCACTTGGAATCGGTTCACGATTTAAGGGTATTTACAACCGGCTGACCAAAAAAGTAAGCTTTTATAATCAGCGCCGCGAAGACGATCTTGAAGTTGTGGAATTTGATTTTTCGGGCCCGCAGGACCCCATTCTTGAGAAGTATCTCGATTACGAATCCCTAGCTCAGGTGCGTGAAGAACTTGAGTTAATTGAAAGTGCGCTACCGCCATTTGACGTGAATGAATTTCTGGCAGGCCGTCTTTCGCCAGTTACGTTTGGGTCAGCTAAACAGAACTTCGGAGTGGATACCTTTCTGAAATTTTTTACGGATTTTGCACCGGCACCAAAACCCCGCCCAACTAAAAACGGATCTGAAATTGATCCGCTTTCAAATAATTTTACGGGCTTCGTTTTTAAAATCCAGGCCAATATGGATAAACGCCATCGCGACCGGATTGCATTTTTGCGAATCTGTTCCGGAAAATTCGAACGTGGCATGAAAGTGCAGCATGCAAGGCTTAAACGCGAATTCAGGCTGTCGTATTCAAGTCAGTTCATCGCAGCCGACAAAGAAACCGTCGACGAAGCTTATGCGGGTGATATCGTGGGTGTGGCCGATACCGGCAACTTTGCCATCGGCGACAGTGTTTCTTCAATGGGTTATGTGCAGTTTGAAGATATTCCGAAATTTGCTCCTGAATTGTTTGCAAAATTAACTGTGCGTGATGCTTTACGCCGAACAAAACTCAACGAAGCGCTTAATCATCTTTCGGAAGAAGGTGCGATTCAGCTATTTATTGACCCGATCATCGGTAATCAGGAATCTATCGTGGGTGCAGTGGGTGAACTGCAATTTGAAGTGCTCGTGCATCGGCTGCAGGATGAATATAACCTTGAAGTTAAAATGACCCGCCTACCGTTTACCGTTGCGCGCTGGCCGCGAAGCGCCGAAGGGCTGCCGGTAGCGTTGTTGAAAGGAAACTTTCAGATGTTCGAGGATGTTATTCGCCAACCGGTGATATTGCTGAATCAGGCGTGGGACCTTAATTGGGCGCAAAAAGAAAATCCAGATGTGGTTTTTGCTTCCAGCATTTCGAGAGCTCGATAATGAAACCACTTGAAGTTGTGAATTTAAAGAAAATCTATACCGATAAAGTTGCGGGTTTGCCAGTGGAAGCGCTTAAGGGAATTGATTTTTCAATCGAGCCCGGATCGATCTTCGGGCTACTGGGCCCGAACGGTGCCGGAAAGACCACTTTGATCGCCGCCATCACCACACTCGAAAAACCCACCAGTGGTGAAATTCTGGTGTTCGGCGAATCGGTTTTGAAAAATCCGTTGAAAACAAAAATGAACGTGGGAGTTGTGCATCAGGAAGTGATCAACACCGGTTTTTTTGATGTGGCCGAAATTCTTGATTTTCAGTCGGGCTATTATGGAATCCGGAAAAATCAGGAGCGCTGCAATTATCTGATGCATAAACTTTCGCTTTATGAGCACCGGAACAAAAAAGTAAAACAGCTTTCAGGCGGCATGAAGCGGCGGCTGATGATCGCTAAAGCCCTGGTGCACTCGCCAAAATTGTTGCTGCTGGATGAACCAACGGCCGGTGTTGACGTGGGCTTGCGGGAAACTCTGTGGCAGTTTGTCCATGAACTTAAAAATGAAGGCATTTCAATTCTGCTGACGACGCATTATCTTGAAGAAGCCGAAAAAATGTGTGACCGCGTGGCTATCATCAATAAGGGCCAGCTGATGTTCAATGGCACACCGAAAAAAATGATCGCGGAATATTCGCAAAAGAAACTGATTCTGATTATGAAAAGCGGCGAAACCAAAGAGTACCTTGAATCGAATCAGCTTAGTATCGCGGAATTACTACTCAAGTACGATATCGATATTGCCGAAATTCACGATGTAAAAATCGAAGAAGGGCGCCTTGAAGATGCGTTTTCGAAAATGGTGAACCCATGATTATTTTTATGACGCTGCTAAAAAAAGAAATAAAACGTTTTTTGAAAGTGATCATTCAAACCGTGATCAGCCCGATCGTCAGTTCGTTTTTGTATTTGCTGGTTTTCGGGGTTTCGCTCGGGGCCAGTGTCCAGATGAAAAACGGCGTGGCTTACTTGGCTTTTTTAGTACCCGGGCTTATGGTGATGGGGCTCATTAACAACGCCTTTCAGAATTCTTCATCTTCTATTGTTACTTCCAAGTTTTCGGGCGACCTCGAAGATCTGCGCGTGGCGCCCATTCCGAATTCGTATATTATCTGGGCGATGGGTTTCGGCGGGGTTTTCCGCGGCTCGGTCGTGGCGCTGATAACGGGTCTTGTCGGCAGCACTTTTTATTACATGCAAAATCAAGAATTTTTGACTGTCGCACACCCGCTGTGGATGCTTTACTTCTTTTTTTCGGGCGGGTTGATCTTTGCTTTTCTCGGAATTTTCGTGGCGTTTCTGGCAAAAACTTTCGATCAGTTGAGCGCATTCAGTACCTTCATCTTGCTACCCCTCACGTATCTCGGCGGTGTGTTTATTTCGATTCAGAGTCTTCCGGAAATCTGGCAGACCTTTTCGCTTTTTAATCCGCTATTTTATTTAATTAATGGCTTCCGTTACTCGATCATTGGAGTGGCCGATGTTGAGCTGGGTGTTTCAGCGGTTATCAGTCTGGTGGGTCTTGTGGTTACATTTTTGATGGCGCATTTTGCACTTAAGCGCGGTTCTTTCTCAAGGTGGTAGGATATGTTTGAAAGTTTGTCGGATAAAATATTAAGCTCGGTTAAAAAGCTCAAGGGCCAGGCCGCAATTTCTGAAGCGAATGTCGAGGACATCATCAAAGAAATCCGGATGAGTCTGCTGGAAGCGGATGTTAATTTTAAGGTTGTGAAAAATTTTATCGACCGGGTCAAAGCCAAAGCCATAGGTCAAGAAGTTATAAAAAATGTAAATCCCGGCCAGATGTTCACGAAAATTGTGCACGATGAACTGGTGCAGACACTCGGTGGAGAAAAAGTCGACATCAACGTGCGGGAAAATCCAAGTGTGATTATGATGGTGGGGTTGCAGGGCGCGGGTAAAACCACTTCAACAGCAAAACTCGGGCTGTATATTCGCCAGAAGCTCGGTAAAAAAGTGGGTTTTGTTCCGGCCGACGTTTACCGGCCGGCCGCAATCGAACAACTGCAGATTCTGGCCAAACAAAACAACTTTGGCTGTTTTAGTTCAACCACCGCCATGACCCCGCAGGAAATTTTGAACAGCGCACTTGATTGGGCCAAAAAAGAAATGATCGAAGTGCTGATTCTCGATACGGCGGGCCGTTTACAGATCGATGATCAGTTGATGGCCGAGCTTGAAAACTTAAAAAAGATTATTACGCCGACTGAAATTCTACTGGTGGCGGATGCCATGCTGGGGCAGCAGGCGGTAAGTGTTGCTGAAACCTTTCACCAGCGCTTAAGTCTTACCGGACTTGTGCTGACGAAGGTTGACGGCGATGCCCGCGGTGGTGCGGCTTTATCCATCCGTGAAATGACCGGCATTCCGATTAAGTTCATGGGTGTGGGCGAAAAAGTTTCGGCCCTTGAAGTTTTTCATCCAGATCGCCTGGCGGGCCGGATTCTCGATATGGGAGATGTGCTCACGCTCGTTGAAAAAGCTCAGGAAGTGATGGACGAGAAGGAAGCTGAAAAATCGGCCCGCAAAATGATGAACAATCAGTTCACGCTTACGGATTTCTTAGCGCAAATTCAGCAATTGAAAAAGCTCGGTGGTATTGAATCCATGCTTAAGTTTTTACCGGGCATGGGTGAAATCTCAAAGCAGATGAAAAACATGGCACCACCGGATGATGAAATGAAGAAAATAGAAGCGATCATCAGTTCAATGACAATTCAAGAGCGCGAAGATCACCGGATATTGAATGGCTCAAGGCGTCAGAGAATAGCTATGGGTAGTGGTACTCGGGTTCAGGACGTCAACAAGCTCGTCAAACAGTTCGAAGAATCCAAAAAAATGATGTCAGGAATGATGGCTGGAATGGGCCGGATGGGAATGGGAAAATTCATGCGAAACGCAAAAGGTCCTATGAAATTTCCATTTTAGAGGCATATTACCTGAACTTAAGAGGTAATTTACCTACATTTTGATAAAATCATTTGAAAAAAAACACAATTAGGTTATAAATCTTGTCTTGTTCGCTTTATAAGGAAGGTATTCTCATGGTCGTTATTCGTTTAGCTCGCGTTGGTAAAAAACATGATCCTGCATACAGAATCACTGTGGCAGATTCTCGTAAATACGTAACTGGTAAGTTCATTGAAGTTTTGGGAACTTACATTCCAACTCCAATGGGTAAACAACAAAAAGTAACTTTGAATGTTGAAAAAGCTAAAGAA
>JANPPN010000128.1:0-10478 GCA_031428535.1 Bdellovibrio sp.
TGGGTATTGAAAAGTTCTAAAGCGCCTAATAAAATTCTGTCTTTGGTTTTCATCCCATTATAATAAAACTATCTCTGGGGGCTTGAGAACATCTTTTTTATAGTGTTATAATATAAGGTCAGTAACAACGTTTAACAGGAAGTGAAAACAATGTTTCAAGGACGACGTAAAAAACCATTCAAAGCGATGGTATGGCTGGTTATTCCTCTTGGCTTAATGGCCAGCGCCTCAATGGTTTACAGTGAAGACTTAGAGACTCCGAAAATTGCTGAACTCTCGATTAGCAATGCCGAGTCCCGAAAGGCCATTTCCAACGCTATTTCTGATCAACTCAATCGTAATATTTTTCCGGAAGAATTAACTTTCGATAAAGAGATTTCCAAAACTTCTCCACTTTATAAAGTTAAATATACTTTACAGGCCGAAATGCAGGATCATGCAAAAAATCTTCTGAAAAGATACAAGCCTGACTATGCAGCCATTGTT
Source organism: Bdellovibrio sp. (assembly GCA_031428535.1). Taxonomy (GTDB): domain Bacteria; phylum Bdellovibrionota; class Bdellovibrionia; order Bdellovibrionales; family Bdellovibrionaceae; genus Pseudobdellovibrio. The sequence goes on from JANPPN010000128.1 coordinate 487, forward strand.
ATGATGGATGCTAAAACCGGTGAAATCCTCACTCTGACGAGTTTTGAAAAAGCCCGCACCGACGGTAAAAACCTTGCGCTGAAAGCCACGTACCCTGCTGCCAGCATTTTCAAAGTGATCACGGCTGCAACGGCAGTAGACAAAGCCGGAGTGAGCCCTAACCAGCGAATTGCTTTCAATGGCGGCAATTACACTCTGTATAAAAGAAATGTACTATCCGAAAACGTAAACCGCTGGACTCGATTTATAACTCTGCGGGATGCCTTTGCGCGGTCAATCAACACCGCCTTCGGTCGCCTTACCCTGGATTTTATTGAGCCGCAGGATTTATCCGATTACGCCAATAAATTTTTCTTTAATCAGGAAATCCCGGCCGACTTCAGCATTGAAACAAGTTTGGCATTTGTACCTGCAGAAAAAGGATTCGCACTGACTGAAGTGGCTTCGGGCTATAATCGCTTTAATACGCTTAGCCCGGTTCACGGTGCAATGATTGCCTCTGCCATCATTAACGATGGCCAGATGCCTTCGCCTTATATTGTAAAAAGCATTGAGAACCAAAACAAGGAAAGTATCTACACCGGAGAAGCTCTTAACCAAGGGCAGGTAATCACGGCAAAATCCGCAGGCCTCGTTCAGGAAATGATGGAGCAGACTGTTCTTGCCGGTACTTCACGAAAGACATTCCGTCATATGGTCCGCGACCGAAAATTCAAAGAAGTGGAAATGGGCGGCAAGACCGGACACTTTTCAGGGGTTAATCCAAAAGGCCGTACCGATTGGTTTATTGGCTATGCTTCGGATGGTGAAAGCAAAATTGCCATTGCTACAATCACAGTTAATATCAAAAAGTGGGCGGTCAAATCTTCTGCGCTAGGCGAAATGATGTTCCGGGAATATTTTAAAACCAAAATCGAAGAGCGACAAACATCGCTGACCGAAACCTCGGCGCCCGCGCCGGTACGAAAACCCGCAAGATCAAAAAAGCGCGGCTAATTTATAAATAGTTTTTTAAAATTCGAAAGTTGCAACAACTGGGCAGTGATCTGATCCCAACTGTTGCATCAGAATGTCGCACGTCCTAACATGATCAACTAAACCTTCGGTCACACAAATGTGATCGATTCTCCAGCCTTTATTACGTTCACGCGAAGCTTCCTTATATGACCACCACGAATAAATATCCTTTTTGTCAGGATGCAGTTTTCGAAATACATCTGTAAACCCGATTTTTAAAAACTGCCCGAACCATTCACGCTCTTCGGGTAAAAACCCCGATTCCTTTGAAAGCCTTACCGGATCATGCACATCAGAATCGAGATAACCCACGTTGTAATCCCCTACAACTATAATCTGCTTACCCTTTTTCATTTCAAATTTAAGATGTGAGACCAATTCTCTGAGAAAGGTCTGTTTGAAAAAATGCCGTTCTTCTCCGGAGGCGCCATTTGGAAAATAAATATTATAAAGATCAAATTCGGCGTGTTGAGTCCAGACGATGCGCCCTTCTTTTTCGTAAGCCGGATTATCAATTGAGGTCAGAACCTTTTTGGGCTTTTCTTTTAAAAAAGTTGCTACTCCGGAGTAACCCTTTCTTTCGGCTGACGACCAGTAATCAAATTCAAAGCCCAAGCTTCGTTTGGATGGCTCAACCTGTTCTTTGTGAGCTTTGGTTTCCTGCAAGCATAGAATGTCAGGGCACTGTTCCTGTACAAACTGACTCAGGCCTTTATCGTGGCTGGCTCTAATGCCATTCACGTTCCACGTCGCAATTTTAATTATTTTGTTCATTGTTTATATTCCTCGGCTGTGGCAACAATAATTGAGCATGAATTTGAAATCAAGATTCGTTTATTATTTAAATAAAAAATATTCAGCGCTCGAAACCAGTCTACTCGAGCCGCTCATTTCCGACCAGCTTTTGTCGCCATTTCAGATCACACTTTCCGCACTGCAGATCCAAACAATCAAGAATGAAATAAAAGCGTATTGGGCACTCCGTAATTGGGGCGAACAAAACCTTGTATCACAGTATTCCGAATTGAAGCTTCGGCAGCCACAGAATTATTCGGCCTGCATGAGCTACGACTTCCATATCAATCCGCAGGGTCAGCCCGAGCTTATTGAAATCAACACGAATGCCTCCTTTCTGGCGCTGGGGCTTGAACTCTATGCGTTCCTGGGCTTTCCGAATCCGGCCGGAAATTTCGGCGAAGCAGAACTTGTTGAGATGTTCGAAAGTGAACTGAAACTTTGCGGCGCCAGCGATAATTCAATTGCCATCATCGATGAAAATCCCGATACGCAGCGGCTTTACGCCGAATTTCTCATCTACCGACAACTCTTCAAAAATCGCGGAATAAAATCCGAGATTTTTAATTTTGATGAAATCGAAAGTTATAAAAAATTCTCGCTCATCTACAATCGCTACACCGATTTTTACCTGCAGGAACCAAAATCGGCAAAAATCAAAGAGCTTTTCAACGCCGGCCTCTTAAATCTCTCACCGAATCCATTCGAATATTTTCTACTTGCTGATAAACAAAGACTTTTAGACTGGAATAATCAGACGGCAATTCAGAAGCCGGCCAGCTTGCTGAAAGTTTACGACATGGCTACCGAAAATAAAGACACGATCTGGAATCTCCGAAAGAATCTGTTCTTCAAACCGAAAAACTCATTCGGTGGCAAGCAGGCTTACAAAGGTGCTTCAATAAGCCGAAAAATTTTTGAAGAAGTCGCTACATCCAAATTCGTTGCGCAACAGCTTTCAGTACCTGCCCAAGTTGCGTTCGATTACGAAAATACCAGCCTCGAGCTTAAATACGATCTCAGATGTTTTGCCTATCAAGATCAACTGCAGTTGGTCGTGGCCCGATTATATCAGGGCCAAATGACGAATCTAAAAACCCCGGGCGGCGGCTTCGCCTGTGTCACGATCGGCTAATTTTTCATTGTACTGTGCACAGCTCAGATACCTGATGCTCTCACGCAGGTAAATGTCTTCAGTTTCAAAATGGTCTGCATCAAAACACTGTTTGTAAGTGAAAAACTCAACGACTTCATTTGCCTTCAGCTTTGCATACTTATTCTTTTGTATACTGACCGGATTGAAAAACGCAACGCTCTCGCGTTTCACCGGCGAGATTTCTGCGTGAAGCTCAACATTCGGTTTTATCCCTACTAATTGGGTTGAGTTGCGGCTTGGCAGTAAATACAGCCCCTGAGTTTTATAAAGACTGATTTTTTCGTTCAGCAGCCACTCTTCCGACTCTTGAAACGTACCTTTACCAAAGGTCATCTCGCCGATAATCAGTGCACGCTTGTACTCTTGCAGTCCGCCGGCAATCAGTTCTGCTGCACTGGCCGAAGCACTGTTGACCAGTACGACCATCGGACCGCTGTACGCTCTTTCTTCGGAGGTCAGCACAACTTCGTTGGCTTTATTGGCATCGAAGTATTCGACGTAATAAGCTTTCTTGTTTTTTCCGAGAAAAAGTCCGGCAACACAAGCCGCCTCATTTAGCTGGCCACCCGGATTATCCCGTAGGTCAAGAATCAGGCCCGAGAGACGGCTCTTTTCGGCTGTCTTCAATTCAGCCGCTATAGCCTGACAGACTCCGCTGTTAAATTTCGATAACGTGATCAGCCCGTAGTTTTTTCTCGCATTCAGTTCGCTATATTGAACATGGCTCAATTCCCGGTATGTTCGCTTTACTGTCACACTCACTACCCGGTTGTTTCTCTGCACCTTAAAAGTAAAATCGGTAGAATTTTCATTTCTCAGAATCGAACTGACGGCGCCGTAAGATGAACCTTTAACATTTAGCCCATTGATTTCGGCAATTCTGTCATTAATTTTCAACCCGGCCAGGTCCGCATCCGAATTTTTAGAAATTTTCCGAATAAAAAAATCGCCATTTACTTTTTCGTAAGCAATACCCACAAAAAACTTAGATCGCGCCAGTTTCGATCCCACTTCATCGTAGAAATTTGAAGGCATGATGTAGGTATGCGGATCAAAGTAAACCGACAAAAAAGAATTAATGAGCTGAGCCGCCAGAAATGGCTTACGCGCTTCGTTTTCCAGCGAAAACAGCTGATTCACCAGAGTTGTAAAATCCACACCGCTGCTATTTCTCGAATACATTTGCAACAGTTCTTTTTCAGATTTTTCATCAAGACGTTCATTTTTTTGAATTTTCTCTAACTGGCCGTTGTTCATTGCTAGTTTCAGCTCGAACCGAATGGCGTTTTCAATCAGGGTGTTGAGGCAGGCCTTAAAATAAATAGCGGTGCTGTAACACTTTTCATTTGAAATCAGCTGGCCGATTTCCTGAAAATTGATGCCCGTCTCGTGCCAGTAATTTTCGATATTTTTGGCGTTCTCGCCGCTGGAATACATTGAATCAAACGTCTTGGCTGAGAGTCCCCCGACTCCCGCCAAGACCATCCCCAACACAAACCCCGTAGCAGTAATGAAACCTGAAACCAGCAACTTCAACACGTTCTCCGATCGAAACTGACAGTGACATTCTACAGCAACCTTTATGCCCAATAATAATGAATCAACTCCCAGTTTAACGGGTTTAAATGGCACCGTTTCCCGTTTTAGGGTATTTTTTTCAGCAATGACCATTAGATCGCATCGAAAATTCTTGCGCATATAAAGGCTCATGCCAGATACTCTTCAATATGATTATTGTAACGGGAGCAAACGGATTTATCGGTAGTGCCATGGTGTGGCAACTGAACCAAGCAGGAATATCTGATATTTTGGCAGTTGATTCAGTCAGTTTAACCAGCCGAAACCTTCTGGCCAAACGCCAGTATGTCCGCTTTTACGAAGCTCACGAACTTTGGAGCTTTCTCATGACGGATGAGGCAAAAAAGGCCGTCACCTGGATTATCCATATGGGCGCGTGCTCATCCACTACCGAAGCCAATTGGGATTTTCTTTTTGCCAATAATTTTCAGTACTCGCAAAGACTTTTTGAATGGTGCGCACAAAATCAAAAAAATATTGCCTATGCCAGCAGCGCCGCCACTTATGGCGCCGGCGAAAATGGCTTTGAAGACGGATTCGATTCTGAAAAATTAAAACCTCTTAACCTTTACGGTGAATCAAAAGTGTTGATGGACCGCTGGGCGGTAAAACAGCTGGCCGTTCCGCCAAACTGGTACGGGCTCAAATTTTTTAATGTCTTCGGTCCCAATGAATACGAAAAGGGCAGTATGGCAAGTGTTGCCTTCAAAGCCTATCATCAAATTGCAGCCACTTCCGAGCTCGGTTTATTCAAGTCCTACAATCCGCAATATGAAGACGGTAAACAACTCCGCGATTTCGTCTATGTTAAAGATGTTGTTCGGTGGATTCAGGAACTTATGGAAAAAAAGCCCGCAAGCGGCATTTACAATATGGGATTCGGCAAGGCCCGCACCTGGCTCGATATGGCGCACCCGTTATTTGCTTCGCTCAACAAGGACGAAAAAATTAACTGGCTGGAAATGCCTGAAAATATCAAAAACCAGTATCAATACTTTACCGAAGCCAATATGCAAAAGTGGCAGGCCGCCGGAATGTCTAAGCCCGAATGGTCGCTTGAAGACGCAATCCAAGATTACGTAAAAAATTATTTAAGTCAGAAAGATGCTTGGTTATAGGTCAATGAAAACCCTGCCACCGCACCTGCAAAAATACATTGTCGACCAAGACTACGAAAAGTACACGGCACTCGATCAGGCCGTGTGGCGCTATGTCTTAAGGCAGTTGAAAAGTTTTCTCAGCAAAAATGCCCATCATAGTTATCTCGACGGTCTTGAAAAAACCGGCATCGAGATTGAACAGATTCCAAGGATCGAGAACATCAGCGCACAGCTCGAAAAATTCGGTTGGGTGGCCATGCCCGTCAGTGGTTTTATTCCGCCGGCCGCATTCATGGAGCTCCAATCCCTAAGCATTTTGCCGATTGCATCTGATATGCGCTCGATCGATCATTTGCACTACACTCCGGCGCCCGACATCGTGCATGAAGCCGCGGGCCATGCACCAATTATTGCAAACCCCCAGTATTCCGAATATCTCAGGCAATACGCCCAAGTGGCAAAAAAAGCCATTATCAGTAAAGAAGACCTGAACCTTTACAAAGCTATACGCGAACTTTCCGACATCAAAGAAAATCCCGGCTCCACTGCATCCGAAATTGCAACGGCCGAAAAGAATCTTGAGAGCGTGTCAAAATCGATGTCTTTCGTCTCTGAAGCTTCAGAACTTTCCCGCATGAATTGGTGGACTGCCGAGTACGGGCTCATCGGTGATCTCAAAAAACCGCAAATTTTCGGCGCAGGCCTGCTTTCATCTGTCGGAGAGTCAAAATCGGCACTTACCGATATGGTTAAAAAAATTCCGCTTTCAATTGATTGCATAAAACAAACGTACGACATCACCGAACCTCAACCTCAGCTTTATGTCGCAAAAGATTTTAATCATTTGTCGGCAGTACTTGAAGAGTTCGCACAGACGATGTCCTACCGAATCGGCGGCGTAAAAGCGTTAGAGCGCGCTCAAAAAGCAGAAAGCGTCAATACCGTCGAACTTGAAAACAATCTGCAGATTTCCGGAGTTTTGAAAAATACTATCTTAACAAGTGAAAATTCTCCTGCGTATCTGCAGTTCGCAGGGCCTACCCAGCTTTCTTTTCAGGATAAAGAAATTCCGGGTCACGATAACAAATACCACGCGCATGGCTACGGCACACCAATCGGGCATTTCGATGCCGATTCAAAAATTCTTCAGATTGGCGCTGCCACCAAGCTGACCTTTAAATCCGGTGTAATTGTAACCGGCACTCTTAAAAATGTTCTAAGTTTAAGTGAAGCGGCTACTGTCTTGTCATTTGAAAATGCCACCGCAACTTACCACAATGAAAAACTTTTCTTACCCGAATGGGGCACTTACGATATCATCACTGGCTCTAGCGTGAAATCCGTATTCGGAGGCCCTGCCGACCGCCAGGCTTTCGGAGAAATCGACGATTTCGTTGCCACCAGAGTTACAAAACCAAACTTCACTTCCCGACAGCAAAAAATGTTTTCCTATTACCAGACTGTCCGCGAGCTGCGAACAAATGGCAAAAACACCTCTGCGGATATCGAAACTCTCTTTTTAAATTTTATCGAAACTGCACCTGCCGAATGGCTGCTTTTTATCGAGTTAACTGAACTTGCAGTTAAAGCCGGCCACCCAACTAAAAAAATCGAAGCTCATCTTTCAACATTAAATCAAAAAATCCAGATCTCCGAAGGTTTGAAGCTCGCCCATGCGAAATATTGATTTAAGAGTCGTACTCGTCAGATCGCTCTATGAAAGAAATATCGGCGCAACTTCAAGAGCTATGGCCAACATGGGAGTTTCAAAACTTATTCTCGTAGCTCCGCAATGTGAAATCACTATTGAAGGTCAAAAAGCCGCTGCCACCGGACAGTTTGCACTGCAAAACCGCATCGTCTATTCAGACTGGGCAGATTTCTATGAAAACGAGCCGCGAGGTATTCAAATCGCGACGACCGCACGGGATGGCCGTGGCCGCCAGGTCGAAGATCTGGCAACAACTTTAACCAACCTCAAAGATATACACCCCGAGTTTTCAAAAAAATCTGAAGCGCCGTTCGTCATCCATCTCGTATTCGGACCGGAAGACTGGGGCCTCAGCGCCGAAGATATCCAATATGCCAACCATTGCTGCTCTATTCCCATTTATGGCGATAACACCAGCCTTAATCTGGCTCAGGCCGCGCTGCTGGCACTGTTCACGTTCCGCAGTGTATTCGGTGGGACCAATGCTAAGTTTGATGGACAACAACAACCTCGGGCTAAACAGAAAAAACCTGCCATCTTTCCGGATGAAACTTTAAAGCAATGGCTCGCTGAAATGAATATCAGCTTAAGCAAACGTAAAATGAATATTTTTACCGTGTTAAGGCGAATGCTTTTGCAGAATTCGCCTTCAGAAAAAGAATTCAGAATTTTAGAGATTGTTTTGCAGCAAAGCATCAGGAAAATGAAAAATCCAAAAAAAGATTAAGGAATTAAATCCTGTAACTCGTGCAACTTCTTAATTTTGCTATCCAACGCAAAAACTTCTTCCGAAATCTGTTCGCCCTCATGATTCAGAAAATTAATTTCCTTAATCAATCCGGTCGTGTCAGATCCGACCAATTCAAGATTCTCAATAACGCTACTCACCTGTTCAATTTTTATTTTGATTCTCTCAATCGACTGATTCATTTTTTTACGTTTTGAACTTAATTCCTTCATGATTACCTTGATCTGATCTACAGACAAAGCAGAAGATTTCATCTGATCAATTATCTGATCAGACTCAACTTTTTCTTCAAGAAAACTGTGTAATAATAAAGACCACTCGCCACGAAGCCCCTGCGGGCTACTAATACCATCGTTCATAATTGCTATCAGTATATCACGGATTCTAGATTTTTTTAAATGCGGTTCAGATTGATTTTTTCGCGATGCCGCAAGCGCTTGAATTTATTAATGTATAATTTTTAAAATTCCTGCGCTCTAGACCTTTGCCCAGCTTGACCGTGTTTTTTCCTGCTACTTTTTCATCCATGATTGCCAGTAATTCGTCAATTCAACACCTTCAAACTCGCTGTCGACGAGAAGGGGCTTGCGACTGTCTATCATCACCGCAACCTCATCGGTAAAGTTTTTCTTACCCTGATTTTCAAACGCTTTTGGGTGTGGCCCATGAGGAAATCCCGCCGGATGCATACTGACCATGTTAGCGTGCAGATTGTCGCGGCTGAAAAAGTTGCCTGCGTGATAAAAAAGGACTTCATCGTAATCTATATTCTGGTGAAAAAACGGCACTTTCAACGCATCGGCATCAGTCTCAAGTGGCCGAGGCAAAAATGTGCAAACAACAAAGCCATCGGCTACAAAAGTCGTGTGCGCCGAAGGTGGCAAATGAACGCGATGGGAAATCATAGGCATCATATCATCAATGTGGATTGTAAACGGAAAGTAATCGCCTTTCCACCCAACAGTATCAAAAACACAGCTATCATATGAAAACTGGGTTATGGCTCCGAGGCGCTTGACGAAGATTTCCTTTGAAACAATTTTCTTTTCTTTTTTGTAATGTATCATCGCTTCTAAGTCCGGCTTACCGAAAGATGCCGGGTCATAAAATGCATTTTTACCGACCATCCCGCGGTCGGGTTCACGGTAGGAACTGTTCAAAGATTCAATCACAATGAACTGAGTTTTTTCTTCGAAGACAAATGTGTGGTGCAGCGATTTCGGAATATTAATATAGGTACCGGTCTTAAATCTGAGCAGGCCATATTCTGTCAGAACAATACCCGCACCTGCGTGGCAGAACAAAAGTAAATCGCCGTCTGCATCGCGGAATGAATTCTGCTGATTGTCGTCTGTAAGAATTGTTTTATCATTAAATGAAACATGAATTGCCAGATCGGAATTATAGAACATTCGCTGCCACTTGCCGTTTTCCTGTTTCATTTCCACTAAGTCGTACAAATGCGGTCGCAACGGGCCAGCAATATTCGTCCATTTCGTCGAGGCTTCGGTTTTTATCAGATGTGAGACTTGCCCAAAAAAACCCTTGCGGCCCTGTTCTTCTTCATAACAGCCGGCTGGAATTCCCTTGTGACCTTGTGTTGTAAATTTACCCTGTGCGTACTGATACATATGAGATGTTCCTATCTTTTATGAAATGTAACCGCGTTCGCGTTGATCGGTTTCGATAGCATCGAAGAGTGCCTGAAAGTTCCCTTCACCGAACCCATCATGACCTTTTCGTTGGATGACTTCATAAAAGATCGGGCCAATAACATTCTTTGAAAATATCTGCAGCAAGTAGCCATGCGCATCGCCATCAACCAACACTGCATTTTTTTGCAGGTTCGCAATATCTTCACTAACCTGCGGCAGTCGCTCCATGAGC
>JANPPN010000129.1:0-10495 GCA_031428535.1 Bdellovibrio sp.
CTCAGGTGCGACCGATGGCCCTGCAGCATCCGCGACATTTAATTATCCCTATGGCACGACGACCGACGGCACCAATCTTTATGTGGCGGATGGAAGTAGTCATTCCATTCGTAAAATTGTTATCGCGACGGGCGCAGTAACGACACTTGCAGGGGGGTCGGGAGTTTCTGGATCAACTAACGGCATTGGAACTGCGGCAAGATTTTTTTATCCTTACGGCGTCACTACCGACGGCACCAATGTTTATGTAGCCGACAAGGATAACCATACCATCCGACAAATTGTTATTTCCACAGGAGAGGTAACGACGCTTGCGGGGAGTGCTGGACTTAGTGGTTCGACTGATGGCACAGGATCTGCCGCACGATTTCAAAACCCACATGGCATCACCACCGACAATACCAATCTTTATGTGACTAGTTCAGGACACCATACAGTTCGCAAAATAGTTATCTCCACAGGCGTGGTAACGACAATCGCCGGAGATCCTACAACTGCGGGCTCAACCGATGCTGTCGGAACTGCGGCAAGATTTAATTATCCGTATGGTATTGAAACTGACGGCACCAATCTTTACGTTTCTGATGCAAGTAATCACACCATTCGAAAAATAGTTATCTCTACAAACACAGTAACGACACTAGCAGGTAGCGTTGGAACTTTTGGATCGACCGACGGCATTGGAACGGCGGCTAGATTTAAATCTCCCGCGGGCATTACTACCGACGGCACCAATCTTTACATTGCCGATAAGGACAACCACACGATTCGAAAACTTGTCATCGCGACGGGTGTAGTATCGAGCATTGCAGGCGCCGGGTACACAGGTTATGCGAACGGCACAGGATCTGCGGCGGTTTTTGGATCTCCACATGGCATTACTACTGATGGCACAAGTCTTTTTGTAAGTGATTCTGGCAATCATAATCTGCGAAAGATCAGCGCGATTTCTGTCGCTCCCTCGACTGCCCCCGCAGGTTTAACTATCACTGGCGGAGACGCGCAAGCTATTTTTAGCTGGAGTAGTGTTTCAGGTGCCACCAGTTACAATCTTTATTGTGCGGCCGGAACAAGTGTAACGACGACAACGGGCACGAAGATCGCAAACATCGCTAGCCCCTATTATTTGGGAAGCTATTGGGCAGCAACACCAATTACAATAGTAAACGGTTCAAACTATGCGTGCATCGTGACCGCAGTAAATAGTGTTGGAGAAAGTGTTGCATCAAGTCCGGTGACGTTTACTCCGACTGCGACTTATTTATTGAGTGTCAGCGTATCAGGAACCTCAAGCGGCACCGGAACCATCACGTCATCACCTTCAGTAGTTAGCTGCGGCTCTATTTGTTCGGCCAATGTAGTCAATGGTACAACAGTCACATTAACTGCAACGCCAGCAACGGGCTCAACCTTCACGGGTTGGTCTGGCGCTTGTTCGGGTACGGGAACTTGTACGCTAACGATGAGTTCAGATAAAACGGCCGGCGCAATCTTCGCAGGAACAGTTACGCCTCCAAGTAGCGGAAGCTATTACTATTTAAATTGGAATTGTAACGGTGTTGCCGGGTGCATATCCGCAATGGGTGGGACCAGCGGCTCAGTTGGAAATTATTGTACCTTGAGTGATTGCAACGCTTGTCGAACGACTGGTTGCATAGGTATCTTCGGGGCCACGTGTTCTTTAACCGCAAGTTCCACAATACGTATAGTTTCACCATCATCGAATGGTGTTTGTCAGAGAAGTGGTTTTGATTTTTAAGTGGGCTGAATTCCTCATAGATTCTCTTTAATGTGATTTGCAAAGTCGCTACCTACAATTTTTAGGAATGGACGATGCTTAAAGTCATATTGAAATTTAAAAAGCAGGAGCGCTCCGGTTCAAATCCTTGGAATTATCAGATTACGGAGCTTTCAGATGTTGCTTTATAATCAACTATTTATTTTTAATCCTAAGCGTAAAACGAGCGATTTTTCAACCTCCGCCATTATTGAATTTGGCAGCTTAGTTATAAGCGTGCCGTTTCTCCACGGTGTCTTAAGTTTATAGAGTATGTGACCTGCCTGGCTCTCGGACATTCTTTCCCGGGCGATCGGGCCGCCCGCCATGTAGCGGATCAGGTGCTCAAGTTATTAGCGGTCATCGGATTTGTGCTCTGGTATTAAATTAGTTATACCGTACTGTTTTATTAAATGGCCTTTCCTGTTACCGAAGCCGGCTTCCGAGCTCTAGTAAAACAAGGACCCTAGCTCGCTCCATGTACCTTAAATGTGTAAATTGTACTTGACTACAAAATACTCATTAGTAAAATGTAGTCATGTATAAAATGCTAATACGCTACCTTGAGCCGCATATTAAAGATGACTTGAAAACAAAGATGGTTTTTCTTGGTGGCCCGAGGCAAGTCGGAAAAACAACCTTGGCACAGTGTTTGGTTAAGAATTATAAGGACGGGCACCCCGCCTACTTAAACTGGGACAGTGACGAGCATAAAAAAATGATTCGCGATAGACAGTGGCCTAAAAGCGAACCACTCATTGTACTTGATGAAATTCATAAATTTAAAAATTGGCGTAATATGGTAAAAGGCTTTTACGATACGCTTAAAAACACCCATTCTTTTTTGATTACGGGTTCTGCCCGGCTTGATCACTTCCGAAAAGGCGGTGACTCTTTACTTGGTAGATATCACTACTATCGGCTACACCCGTACAGTTTGCCCGAGCTTAAATACAAAGAAGGTTGCACTGAGCATTTGCTTAAATTTGGTGGATTCCCCGAGCCCTATACAATGGCTGACGAAAGAAATTTACGTCGTTGGCATATTCAAAGGTTAAATCGATTAATACGAACCGATCTCAGAGATTGGGAGGACGTAAAGGATCTCGATAAAATCTACGCCTTAGCCGAAGAACTTCCTAATCGAGTAGGCTCGCCACTATCAATTAATTCTTTAGCAAACGACATTGAAGCTAATTTTAAAACTATCAAGCGTTGGCTAGGCATACTTTCATCTTTATACTATAGTTATCAAATCGCCCCCTATGGCTCAGCAAAAATTCGAGCCGTTAAAAAAGAGCAAAAACTTTTTCTATGGGATTGGAGTCAAATTGAAAACCCTGGCATTCGTTTTGAAAATATGGTGGGTTCTCATTTATTAAAGTATTGTCATTTTCTTGAGGATGTTCAGGGTTATAAAATGGAACTTAGATTTTTGCGCGATACAGATAAGCGCGAAATTGATTTTGTCGTCTTAAAGGATAAAAAACCACTTTTTGCTGTTGAATGTAAACATGGTGAAAAGTCCGTATCTCCGCATCTTTTTTATTTTAAAGAGCGCACGAATATCCCACATTTTTACCAAATACATCTTGGAAAAACGCACAGGCAGATTGATGATAAAATTTCGATAATGCCATTTGAAATTTTTTGCAAAGAAGTTGGGCTTGTTTAGCACGTATAGTCGACTCGAACATCCAAGTCAGAAGTTAATTATTGGTGGCGGAAACTACCGGAAAAAAACTACAAAATCTACATCCCGGCGGGAAAAAACTAGAATTAAATAAAGTGCTCATGCAAACATCACGTCGCTGCCGCTCCGATGGTACACTTACATGAAATTGGGTGGTGCTTTAAGATAAAATCGGACAATTTTCTTTTATCAAATGATAGCGCTGCGGTTTTCACTAGCGATTTCGTAAGCTCAGAATTTTAATCAGTCGAAGAAATCAACTGCTCTTAGGTTGAATTTACATGTGGCCCCACTTTAGGGCTCCATTTGAAATTGCTCTTTAATGAGCTCAGTGCCGTCCGGAGAATACTCAATATCAGCCTTGAAGGTGAAAAACATTTATTAAAACCCTGTCCAATCTCTAACTGGGAAACTTCAAAATGGAAGACGCCGAAGGTACATGCGGATTGTCATTAAAAACCTGATCTTCATTAGTGCTGGATTAGTGCTGGGAGCTATAGTACCCTTTTTTGCCGATTCGAACGCTATACGTAGAATTTTTGTCTGTTCGTCAACGCGAACAACTCCCAGTTCCGCATCCCTGTGTATATCGCCAAACACCAGTGAAAGTACCACGGGGTGGTTTATACAAAATGACTCCAAAGGGCAAAGTTTACTCAGTCCCGTCTATTGAAAGGAACTGGCTGATGGAGTAAAAGTTTTTGATTCCACTAAATGGCCACCGCGTACAGTTGCCCCCAATACCAGTCCAGCACCAATAAGAACGAGATTCTTCATAATATGGTGGCCCTCCATAGTAAGTACAAACGGAGCTTGCCCAAAGACAACCTCGGGCAAAAAAATTATCGGTGTAGATGTAGCCAGCATTTGCAAAAGCAGAAGCAGCAGAGTGCCTCGCATGTAAATTTTTAAAAGAAGGCCAAGTCCGATAAGACACTCCATACTGGCCAGCAGGAAGACTGCGATGTGTCCCGGCATGCTTCCGAATGTCACAATCTCTGTAGTGCGTTCGATCAATCCGATAGTGGGGCTAAGTTTGGGAAAGAACTTAAGAGCTCCAAACCAGATAAAAATCAAACCAAGACTCACGCGTAAGAAAGTAACGCTATACTTAGCTAGCCAGCTGGTGATCGCAGTGTCGATTTTGTCAAACAGGTTGGATAAAATTGCCATTTGTCAGGACTCTAAAAAATGGCCCGCACGATAAGTGCGAAGCTTTGCAATTCGGTCATCCAAATCCGGATGAGTCGAGAAAAGCTTTAGTAATCCTCCGGCTTTGCCCGAAATTTTAAGAGAAGCAATCGCAGGCTGATCATTCGTTTGCGGGATTTGATAATTAGCTTTTAATCTTTCTAAAGCCAAAATCATATTATTCGGAGTTGAAAGTGAAGCACTCCCGCTGTCGGCGCGGAACTCTCGTCTTCGAGAGAAAGCTGAAACGACAATCATACCTAAAATGCCAAGGGCAATTTCTAGGACAATAACAATTCCAAACTGAACTATATTCCGCTTATCTTCCGAAACAAACTGGCTTGCAAAAAATCCGATAACTCGAGCTAAGAACATGACGAACGCATTCACGACACCTTGGACAAGTGTCATGGTAACCATGTCGCCGTTTGCGATGTGAGCCACTTCATGAGCAAGAACCCCATCGAGTTCTTTCTCATTCATATTTCTTAGTAAGCCGGTCGATACGGCGACAAGTGAGCGATTTTTAGAGGGACCCGTTGCAAATGCATTCAGATCTTCAGCTTCGTAAACGCCGACCTCTGGCATTTTCTCAATTCCGGCTTTTCTAGCGAACCCGTGAACTTTACCTAGAAGGCTACGAAGTTCATGGTCGTTCGTTTGAGGGTCGATGATTTTTACTCCCATCATCCACTTTGCCATGACCTTTGAGAGAGCGAGCGAAATAAAGGCTCCACCAAATCCCCAAAGAACACAGAAAATCATCAGCGACTGATAATTGATTCCTTTGGCATCCAGGTAAGGTTGGACTCCGAGCGCCGACATTACGATTGAAATAGTCGTAATGATGAGAATATTAACTGCTACGAACAAGAAAACTCGCTTAGTGATTTTCATGACTGATTCCCTTCTGTTTTTAAATTCGCTTTTCCAAAATTTAATTTTTTCTGATTTCGTTTATCGATAACGATTGATGCTAAAATCGAAATGCTAATAAGTGCCCCGATAATTATCAACGACCAGTTAATCGGGAACTTCCCACCGAAAGCTTCGTTGAGCCAAACCATCTTTAAACCCACAAACAGAAGTACCGAGGCAAGTCCGTATTTTATCAAAGCGAATTTATCCATCACACCTGCGAGCATAAAGTACATCGAACGCAGCCCAAGGATGGCAAAAATATTAGAAGTAAACACAATCAGTGGTTCTTTGGTGAGTGCAAAGATTGCCGGAACAGAGTCCACCGCAAAAATAATATCGCTTAGCTCTAAGAATATGAGAGCCAAGAAAAGTGGTGTGACGTAGGTCAAACCGTCCTTCTTAAAAAAGAATTTTTGTCCTTCAATTTGTGGGTGAACTCTAAAAACTTTCTTAAGTTGCCGAATAATAAAGTTGTTTTCCAAGTTCTGCGGTTTTGTACCGGCGAAGAACATTTTGATACCCGTCAAAATCAATAGAGCGCCGAAGAAAATAACCACCCAGTGGTACTGCATAAGTACCGAACCGATGGCTATAAAAACACCTCGGAAAATAAGTGCTCCTAAAATTCCCCAAAACAAAACGCGGTGTTGATACATCTTCGGAATTCCGAAGTAGGCAAAAACTACTGCAAAAATGAAAATATTGTCGATCGCGAGAGACTTCTCGACGACAAAACCTGTTAGGAATTCAAGAGCAGAGGTCTTAGCTTGGGCATCGGGGTCAAAGCCAGGTATTGAGGTGTATCTTTCATGAGTTGCAAACCGAAACTGGGCATAAAGGTAAAACAAATAATTAAATACAAGAGCCAAACTAATCCAAACAGTCGTCCAAATTGAGGCCTCTTTGAAACTTACTTCATGAGCTTTTTTATGAAATACACCAAGGTCTAAAGCTAGCACCACTAGCACAAAGGCTATGAAGCCTACATAGAAACACCAATAATCGTAAAATGGGAAAAGCATCATCTTTCAAGTTCTCCTTCGTTATAACTATATACAGTATCGTCTTAATTAACTCATCGATCAAATCGATAATATGATTGAATAGTATATCATAATACGATACTGAATAGTTGGAGGTTTATATGAGTCCGTGGATTAACTACCATCACCTTTTTTATTTCAAGACGATTGCTGAGGAAGGCACAGTTTCAAAAGCGGCTGAAAAGTTACGAGTGGGTCAACCCACATTATCAGCACAACTTAAGCAATTTGAAGACACACTTGGTGTCCAGCTGTTTGAAAGGCACCACAAAAAACTAGTTCTTACTGAGCAAGGTAAGGTGGCTCTCGATTACTCAAAAGGTATCTTTCGGATGGGCTCAGAGATGTATGAAGTTCTTCATGACAGGCTCAAGCCTTTAAAGCCATCGCTACATCTTGGGGCTCTCGATAGTGTACCGAAGCAAATCGTCCTTCAACTTGTGAAGCACGCTTTTCGCATATCACCCTGCCAAATCACTCTTTCTGAAGGGAAATCAGACGAACTTTTACGAGAACTCGTATCGCATCGTATGGATTTAATGGTGACCAATTTCTTGCCAGCCGGAACGGATGGCAAGGGCCTTTACCCGAAATCTATTACAAAAAAGAATGTCGCGTTCTATGGAGCACCAAAATTTAAAGCATTAAGAAAAGGTTTCCCAAAATCAATTTCGGGACAACCGATGATTCTTCCCACCTATGATAGTCGACTCAGACAAGACCTTGACCACTGGGCAAAGCTCAATAAAATCGAACTTAATATTGTTTGTGAAAGCCAAGATATTTCGGTTAAAAAACTTATGGCAACAAGCGAGATGGGCTTAATTCCCACCGCTACTCATACCGTTACGGGACAAGTGCTAAGAGGGGAGCTCGTTGAAATTGGTCAGCTTCAAGGTGTATATGAGGAGCTTTTTTTGATCACTGCCCAAAGAAAAATTGAGAATACTATCGCGGCCAAATTAAGGGACTCTTTTGTTGTATAGCTTTTAACATTGCTAGTTAGCATTTTTATCTATTTTAACAATTCATAAATTTTCCGTAAAGTAGTTGATGTGATGGCAGGAAGCTAATCACTTAAATTATCGGAGGATAATATGCTGACTTCAAAACAAACGGCTCTTAAGCCACTTCTTGAATCCGAGAATGGTGTTCATTTGACTGCCTACCTCGTCAACCGAGGTGACTTGACTGATCTAAAGTCTCAGCTCAAAACTGTCATCAATGAAGCCCACGACTGGCTTAATTCTGTAATGTCGATGGAAGAGAGAAAAAGGTTCTTAGAACCCCTAGATTCTCTTCTCTTCGATGGTAGTATTTTTAAACAAATAAAAGGCAATATCGGACTCTTCAGAAACCCAGACTCATTTCGATTGCTCAACATTCCAATCGACGTTGAACAAAGTTGCCATGTCGCTTCAAGCTTCCATGTTAAGCCGTTGCTGCGCTGGCTTCAAACAGACAGAGAGTTCTTACTTTTAGGGATTGAAAAAGAATCAGCTCATCTCTATTTCGGAAGCCAAGATTCTTTTAAGCTCGCAGCTTCTATTTCATTCCCCGAGTTCTTTAAAGAGAAGCACCCCCACGACGAAACTTTAACTTGGTTAAACGACTGGATTGAAAAACTTTCTAGGACTTCAAAACCAAAGCTTTTTGTTGCGGGCGATAAATCACGAATTGCACGTATAAATAGTCATCTACAGTACAAAAATGCGCTGAAGGCCCCAATCGCCAATTCATTCGGAGAACATAACCTCAGCGATATATGCTCGACCATCAGAAATATTTTAAAACTTGAATCTAAGAAGGCTCTCGAAAAAGCTTTGCTCGAGTTTAGGTTCGCCGAAGGGGAAAATCGTACACGTAAAAATATTTTTCAGATTACGAAAGCTGTCGTTCAAGGAAAAGTCCGAAAACTTATCGTGACTGACGAGCTAAGCATCTTCGGAAAAATCGATAAGAAAACTGGTGGCCTATCTATTCACCCCTGCGACCTTGACCATGAAGATGACGATATTTTGGATGACTTAGCTCAAATGGTTTTAAGCCAGGGGGGCGAAGTCATTATAGCAAAGCGAGATGAAATTCCGAAGGGTCGCCCAATTCTAGCAATTCTAGACGACGACGGTTTGGCTTTGAAAAAAAGGGAGGAACTTTTGCAATATGACGTTCTTCAGGACAGGTTCGGATGAAGCAAGATATAATTTTTCAGGTCTTAAGAAAAATAAAAGCAAAGCCCGACCTTATGCGAAAGTTGAAAATATTCGCTGTACTTGGAGTGGTGGGATTTTTAATAACGGGAGCACTTGCTATCTGGGCTGGTGTTTCAGCTTTTAACTATGTTGCTTCAAAAACAAGTGAAGTTATTCAGTCGCCGACAACTCAGGTTCAGGTTGAAAACGTGAAAATAGAATTAAAAAGGTTACCACGGTTTCAAGCACTAAACTGTTGGAATAAAGCTCAAAGCTTAATGGCAGTTCAACCTTGGCTTGAAAGACCAGCTATCGACAATCTCGTGAACTTAAAAGTCGCCTGCCTTGAACAATTGCCAGCAGTATGTGAAGGCACCGAATGCGAGAATATGAAAAAGTTAATGAACACTGCCGAAGGGACAACCATATGATTCACCTTAAGTTTAAGAACTTAGAAAAATCAGAAATAGCTCGTGAAGCGGTCGAGGAAAGAATTCAAGCGTTGGTTGAAAAGTTTCCTGATTTGAGCGAAAGCAAAATTCAGATCACCTTAGAAATGGAGAATTCTCCGGCTCAAGCTGGCCCTGACCTCTTCCGTGTTAAGCTGCATGTTTGCCGTGGAAGATACGGCGGAATTACGGTTGAAAAAGCTGATGCAAATCTCTATATCGCATTGGCAGCAGTCGTTGACCATATGCTTGAAAAGCTCAATCGCTTTGGTGACAGGATGCGGGTGAAAGAACGGACGAAGGCCCGCAAAATTGCTCGTGAGTTAGTGGAAAATTTTGAGATAGATGAACAGAAGATTGAATGAGCCATCTTGTTAACTTTGATCTAATAATTTTATTTTTAAAAAACATTTAAGCAAGAGTCTCAAGTAACAAACATCGGAGGAAACAATGAAATGTCCAATATGTCCAGAAGTTACGTTGGTAATAACAGACCGACAAGGAATTGAAATCGACTACTGTCCACAATGCCGAGGAGTGTGGCTTGATCGTGGCGAGCTTGACAAGCTCATCGAAAAATCGGCTTCACCTCAAACTTCACCTGTAAGTAGGCAGGCCGTCCGGCCTGAAGACGATAGAGATTCTAGAGATGATTATCGTAAAGATCATTATCATAAAAGAAAAAAGTCCTTTCTTTCGGAGATCTTTGATTAATCTAGGGAAAGGAACAATATGATCTCTTATTCGATCTACAAAATCGTTCACCTCTTAGGCGTGATGATGGTTTTTCTTTCACTAGGCGGAGTCATCATGCACGCGATCAATGGTGGCGGACGAGAGCATTCTTGGCGAAAGCCTGTTGCCATCACTCATGGCATCGGATTAGTTCTCGCGCTTGTAGGGGGATTCGGCCTTCTCGCTCGCCTCGGTGTTATGCACGGGACCTTGCCCGGCTGGGTGCTTGCAAAGCTAGTGATATGGTTAGCCTTCGCAATTCTGGTTGGCGTCGTGATCAGAAAGAAATCTTGGGCCAAGCCAGTTTGGATTATCGCATTAATTCTTGGCGCGGTCGCAGCGTATCTTGCTGGCAGCAAGCCGTTCTGAGATTATTGGTTGGAGAAAAATTGGGACTTGTTGAAAAATTTCATAATAGTATACGAAGATACATCAAGATCTTACAAAAATATGCTGATCGCATTTGGTACCCGCCCTTTATTGGAATGCTTGCG
>JANPPN010000130.1:0-9569 GCA_031428535.1 Bdellovibrio sp.
TGCTGACTTGTGTTGTGCCAAGGTATAACCTCCAAATATAGATTACCTAGTAAAATAACGAAGTTAAGGAGTTAACATAGAGCGTTCAGACAAGCAAGACCATTCTATTCTAAAGAATGCTCTAAAGATGGCTTTTGGCACTATGACAAGCCGGGTACTGGGTCAGCTCCGTGAAAGTTTACTGGCCTATTACTTCGATAAGCGAATTACCGATGCCTGGGCGGCCGCTTTCAAGATTCCGAATATGTTCCGAAGGCTGCTGGGTGAGGGCTCTCTTTCTGTCAGTTTTATCCCGATCTTTGTCGAGGCTAAGCATGACAGTCACTTAAGAGCCCAAAATTTAGTCAATTCCGTTTACAGCTTTTTACTGGTGATTTTGGGTTGTTTAACTGCTGCGGGAATCCTCTATCCGGAACCTCTCTTGGCATTGGTTTTAGACCCTAGCTATATTGCCGATACCGAAAAATATCTGCTGACGCTTCGAATGACGAAAATCATGTTCGGATTTGTGTTTTTTATTAGTTCTTACGCCTACATGATGGGGATTTTAAATGCGCTCGGGCAGTTTACGTTGCCGGCAATTGCCCCCACGTTCTGGAATCTCAGCATGATTATTTCGACTTTGGTTCCGGATACTTTTTTTCAAGTAGCGGGCGACCAACTAGCCCTTGGAGTTTTAATCGGGGGGCTGTTACAGGCGGCTATTCTCGTACCTGCGCTTATTAAATCGGGTTATTTTCCAAAGCTCAGTTTCGATTATAGAAATTCTGACTTCCGCAAAGTCATTAAGAATATGGCACCGGGCCTTTTGGGCATGGGCCTTCTGCAATTTACAACGATCATTAATCTTCGATTTTCCTCTTCATTGCAGGAAGGTACAATTTCGTACATTAGCTACGTTGACCGGTTGATCGAACTGCCGCTGTCGTTAATTTCGGTCAGTCTCGGAACGGCCCTGCTGCCGGCGCTTTCCGGGTTTTTGGCGCGAAATGAAAAACTTAAATTCAGCCAGACCACACGGCATTATCTTGAGCTTAATCTTCTGCTGACAATGTCGGCGGCAGCGGGGCTTTATGTGCTTGCGGGACCCATTGTCGATTTACTTTTCGGGCATGGACGGTTTTTACCGAGCTCGGTTGCCGCAACGGCTGATATTCTAAAAACCTATTGCTGGATCATGATTTTCTCAAGCGGCGTGCGGGTGCTGACGCCGGCTTATTTCGCGGTGAAAAACACGTGGTTTCCGGCGCTGATTTCTGCGTTTTGTCTGATAGTCCATCTGATTATAGCGCCGCAGCTCATGGCCCGGTTTCAGGTGCATGGTCTGATGGTTTCAACAATTATCAGCGCGGGTCTGAATTTAACTTTGCTGTTGCTGTTTTTCCGTAAACTGGTAAGCGAGTTTGAACATTTCAGTTTTTTTAAAAACCTTTTGGTTTATTCGGCTTTGGCGTTGCTTACCGGTTTTGTTGCGCAGATTTTCTTTGTTATTCAGGCGCAACTTCCGCCCGGAAAATTATTTCTGTTTGTTAATATAAGTGCCAGCGTGTTGTCGTCTCTGGTGGTGTTTACGCTGGCCGGTTATCTGCTGAGAATAAAAGCGGTGCATGAAATTTATGAAAAAGTAATTAAGCGGGTACAACGCTAATTCTGTAAATCATGCTCCGCTGTAAATCATGCTCCGCATTGCAATCGATGAATTCTGAATCTTCTCATAGAAAAAACTAAGCTTGTCTTCGGGACGACTGGCGCCAAGTATATAAAGCAATGGCAGATAGTGATCTAAGCTTGGCACACTCATTTTTCCGGCCGGGGTTTTATTGTAGTCCTGCGCTAACGCTTTAAAATTCCGGGTTTCAATTTGTTCTTTCACCCATGTGTCGAATTCAAGTGCCCACGGAAAAATCTCATCATTTTCAGTCCACGAGAAAGCGCGCAGGTTATGAACGATATTGCCACTGGCCACAATCAGGACTCCCTCATCGCGCAGCACGCGTAATTGTTCACCGAGTTGTAGGTGGTATTCAGGCGGCTTCCGCATATCAAGACTCAGTTGCAGCACCGGAACATTGGCTTTCGGATAAAGATGCTGAAGCACGCTCCACGTGCCGTGATCAAGCCCCCATTCGCCATCGTCTGCTTTGATTTCAACCGGAATCAGCTTCTGAATTTTTGCGGCAATTTCCGGAGAGCCCTTTGCCGGATATTTTACTTGATAAAGCTCGTCAGGAAATCCATTGAAATCATAAATTTGCTTCGGTGTTTGAGTGCTGGTAATGAACGTGCCATTGGTCAGCCAGTGCGCCGAAATACTCAAAACCGCTTTCGGAGTCGGTAAGCTTTTACCGAGAGCATCCAAAGCTTCGGTGTAATCATTCTTAGCTAGCGCATTCATCGGAGAACCATGCCCCACAAAAAGAACGGGCATGGTTTGAGATTTCGGCGTCATAAGGTATCCTTACTTAGCGGCACTTGATTAATTTTTAACCTTGCCGGCCTGAATTTTCAGATCAATTGTTATCATATCTCCGACCACGGGGCCAACTTCAACAGCTTTATTCCAGGTTAAGCCAAAATCTTTGCGGTTGATTTTTGCGGTCGCGGCAAATGCGGCTTTGGTATTTCCGTAAGCGTCTTTCGCTGTACCTTTATAGGTACCGTCAAAGACCACTTTCTGGGTTTTACCTTTTAAGGTCAGGTCGCCGGTTAACTTAAAGGCTTCAGGCTTGCCGGAAATCGAGGTGCTTTTGAACGTCATTTTCGGAAATGCTGTTGCATCAAAAAATTCTGCGCCTTTCAGATGATCATCGCGGTCCTTTACCGAGGTATCTACTGAGCTGATGTCGACTTCGGCTACTAGATTAGACTTTTCAAATTTCTCATCCAGAATTAGTACGCCTGAAAAAGTTTTAAATTTTCCTTCAACGCTTGATATAACCAAATGCGGAACTTCAAAGCCCACCTTCGAATGCATCGGATCGATGTTGTATTTTCCGGCTTCGATTTTGGCGGCTGCATTTGCAGTAGCGGCGATACTTAATGACACGATAACTGAACTGACTAATGAACGCATATGTTTCTCCTTTAGAGAGGTTGTTATTTTGTAATGATGATCATGACATATAAAAGAGAGTTCTAAAAGTAGCCTATATTGAATACAGTGTTGCAAAATTGGAACAATCAGGCTAGCTTTGTAGGTATGGATTACAATCATATTGCACTCTTCATCAGCGTTGTTGATGCCGGCAGCATTTCAGAGGCGGCCAGACGTTTAAATGTTGCAAAATCAAACCTGAGCCGGGCGTTGACAGCGCTTGAGAAAGCCACGGGCTCACAGCTGGTCTACCGTAACACACGTAACTTTCATCCTACGGAAGCCGGCCTGGCTTTTTACAAT
This sequence comes from Bdellovibrio sp., assembly GCA_031428535.1. GTDB lineage: Bacteria > Bdellovibrionota > Bdellovibrionia > Bdellovibrionales > Bdellovibrionaceae > Pseudobdellovibrio. The sequence goes on from JANPPN010000130.1 coordinate 3,398, forward strand.
CAATGCAAGGGGCCGTTTTTTGATATTAAAATCGCAAACGACAATATTAAACAAAACGAATCTGTTTTAAAAGGTAGGTTCATCATTACCACCGCCGTTGACGTGGCCCACACGGTTTTGCCTTCGATCATTGCGGATTTTGCAAAAGTGCACCCCAAGCTGCATATTGAACTACGGGGCGAAGACCGCACAGTCGATCTTATCAAAGAAGGTGTGGATCTTGCGTTGCGAATGGGAACTCTTTCAGATTCGAATCTGAAAGCCACCCGAATAAGTGATACGTCATTGATTCTGGTATCGACCGTTCAGTATCTGGCAAATTTTGCCAAAATCCGAACAGTCGAACAATTAAGTGAGCATCGTATGATCAGCTTCAATAAAAAATATGAAAAGAGTTTAAGTCTCATCAAAAAAAGCGACCGGCAGCAGAAGCCGCAGGCAGTTCGGGTTAGCACGGGCCTTTCAGCCAATAGCCCGTTGATAGCAAAAGCGCTGGCGGTATCAGGCCAGGGAATTGCCCTCATTCCCGATATCATTTGCTTTGATGAGCTGAAGGCCGGAATACTTGTGCGCGTTTTGCCAGAGCTGACGTCGAAGCCCGTACCCTTTCATTTTGTCTGGCCTTCGCATAATTCAGAATCTCCGAAAGTCCGGGCGTTTATTGACTTCAGCAAAGATCTGCTAAGAAAATATTTCGTTTTAAGTTCGCAGCACTAATCTTTATTCAGAAGAGTGCTTACAAACTTTGTTTAATCAGACTTGCAGAGTTCCTTGAGTTAGCCCTTGATCCAGTTACTGAGGGAGGCGTCATCCGCCACCTAAAAAAACATAAGTAAAATCAAATGCTTAAGGCAAAAAGTAAAAATCAGTGGTGCTGCCACGATTTTTCACTTATAATTTTATCATGTATATTCATCGTTTTTTAGATCTCAAAGAGCATCTTGAAGAGAAAAGTATCCTTTTACTTGGGCCTAGACGCACAGGGAAGTCTTCTTTTATCCAAAAACAAGTTAAACCTGATCTGTATTTTAATTTGCTTGAAACAGAAACTTTTTCTCGCTTTGCGTATGATCCAGGTCTTTTAAAAAAAGAAATTACTCCAGCACATAGGTTAATTTGTATTGATGAGATTCAAAAACTGCCGAATCTAATGGACGAGGTACACTCTTTAATTGAAAATAATAAAAAACTGCGCTTTGTCTTAACGGGTTCAAGTGCAAAAAACTTAAAGAAAAGCCATACGTCGTTAATGGCGGGCCGCGCCCGGCAAATACATTTTTTGCCTTTTAATTACAATGAAGTTAGAAATCATCATTTTGATCTTAAAAAATTTCTTTTATATGGAGGGCTGCCAGACACTTATCTTTCGAAAAATCCGTGGGAAGAATTAAAAGATTATTCCGGCATATATTTGACAGAAGAAATTCAATCTTCTGCATTTGTTAGGAAAATTGAAAACTACGCTCGTTTTTTGGAATTTGCTGCGCTATCAAGTGGTCAATTGTTAAATTTCGAGTCATTAGCAAGTGACGCCTTTATACCCGCTAGAACAATTAAGGATTATTATCAACTTCTTGAAGAAACAATGATTGGTTACAATTTAAAATCTTTCAGGAAAAAAGGAAGTCGAAAAGAAGTTTCAACAAGTAAGTTCTATTTTTTTGACATGGGCGTTTTGAATGCTTTTATTAAACGAAAAATTCTAACCGAAAAATCTAAAGATTTTGGTGATCTATTTGAACACTTTATATTTCTTGAATTGAAGGCCTATCAATTGTTAAATCGAGGAGATTGGGAGCTTGAGTTTTGGAGAACGCATAGGCAAGATGAGGTCGATTTTATTTTAGGTAAAGGTGAAGTGATCATCGAAGTAAAATCAAGTTCAGGTATAAAAAGTGAGTATTTCAATGGACTTAAAAAATTTAAAAAAGAGAATTCTTGCCGTCGTGTCTTGCTTGTGAGTCAGGCACCACAAAGAAAAACGATAGAAGGAATTGAGATCTATCCGTGGAAAGACTTTTTAGAAGAGCTTTGGGCCGGTGAAATTATAAAATAGCCAACTTTGTTTTTTTAATCGGCGGAATATTAGCAAACAGTCGAGCCGTTCGTTTATTGACATCTTCGAATGCTTGCACGTAGGACAAAGGAACCAGTGATAAAAAAAGAATACTCGAATGGAATTCTGATGAGGTTCAGCTTCTGGATAAAAACTTGAAAGCACTCTTTCAAAACAATCATTTGTGCCTCGGGTGCCGATACTCCAGACTTTCGCCGAGGCGTAAACAGCTTCTAGCTGACAGATGGGTCTTTCCGTCCTGAAATGGATGAGAATGATGATCATCGTTATAACTTTCGGATTCAATGCGGGGCTGATTCTCTTGCTGCTTTTAAGGGTCGGGATACCACTGAAGCGGGAACTGGCGCCTAAGCCTGCAGTTAATCCGCTGTTTTCGCCCTTGGCCATTTTTGCAATTTTCGCGCTCTTCAATGTGAACGACGACATCCGTGCGGCCGTTAAAAAAAATCAGCTGGAGACCCAGCTGAAAATATTTCGAGTAGCCGCGTTTGTCGGGCTTTATCTATTTCTTTATGTTCTATTTTCCGGCTGAAAGACCTTGATACGTGTCGTGAATTTTCTGCTGTTTGTCGGCTTCAGCCGTCCAGAGCTTGGCATCACTTTCGTATTTGCGCTTTTTAGCAACCCAATTCACTTCCTCTGAAGTAATGCTTCGCAATGACTGAGTGGTCTGTTCGTCCTGCGCCTTTAGCTTGGCTTCGCGCTCTTGCCACGCGTTTTTGTTAAGGCCAACGGCGTTCAGTTGGGCTTTGTAATCGTTGATGATCAATTCGCGCTGTTCCTGATTTTTCTTGATCTGGGTAATCAGGGCCTGAAGTTGCTCGATCTGCTTTGTTTCAAGCGCAATTTTGTCGGTTTCTTTTGTAATGTAGTTTTTCAGATCGCGTTCCTGATTCGCCGCCTTTTTGTGGGCCTCGCTGCTTTTTGAAATTTCGTTGCTCACCGATTTTTTCTGGGAAAGCGTCGTTTCTTTGGCCTTTTGCACCTCGCTGACATTTTCTTTGGTGACGTCATAAACTCTGACGAAATCAACTTTATTCTTCTGTGCCGTTTCCAGATTCGATTTGATTTTTTCAAGTCCTTTTGCCGCGTTCATCAGCTGGGCATTAGAAACCGAAGTTATAAATAATCCGCCTGCGAACAGTGTAACCAGTAATTGGGTTTTCATTAGTTATCTCCTTTTTTTGCGATACCATCATGAGGGCATACATTTTTTAATGACGAACGATAGTGGCCGATTTCATCTTCCCAGACTTCGCCGCGGAATTTCCACTTGTAGGACTTTTTTTCCTCAGGCGTTAGTTCGGCAGGCGTGCGATCGTTGATTTTGCCGTCGGCCATCTGGTAGCGGATATGTTCACCGGCACCGGAGTACACTTCAAACGCCAGCACTTCTTCCTGTTCAAGTAACTTGCCCAGTACCGACTTCAGCTCGGTGTAGCGGGTTTTAATGGCTGCTGCGGCCAGATTCCGGTAAACTGCTTTTTCGCTTTCGAGGCGACTTTGCGCCAAATTACGCATTTTTTTGATGTTGTCTTTATTGCGCATGACGATTCCCAGTTCGAGTTCGTGAATAAACGATTTAATCTCATTGCTTTGTATCTGCTGCGCTGAAGCCCGCTGATTTTTGAGAGTCTGCTGCTCGGCCTTGCTAGTAGCGAGCCGTTGTTTCAACTGGCTGTCTTTTTGCGAAAAGTCAGTTGCGATTTTTGTGAAGCGCAGACCTTCATCGTCGAAATCATTAACCCGCTGTTGCATGTTGGTGAAAGACGGGTGCACGGCAAGTTCCGCCACGAACGAGCGTGGTATTGAATTGATTTCGGTTAAACCGGTATTGTTGTACCAGGTTTTGACCAGATCATAATAGGCCTGTGCCACTTTATTCTCGGTTTCAAATTTAGTCAGCTTTTCATGGGTTTTTTTGAATCGGGCGTCAAGGTCGGTGAGAACGTGCAAGGCATCACCGTACTGGCACAGATTCAGATAGCCCACCGAGCGCACAATGTAGGTTTCAGGTAGATAAATCTTTTTGAAAAACTCGGTGTGCAGCGAAAACATATTACCCGCAGCGCCGATGTGGTCGCCCACCAGAATCTGGGCCCAGGCCTGCTCAACTACTGACTGAATCCACAGTGGGCTTGACCTGTCGAGCTTCAGATAAACGGCATAAGACTCTTTGTATTTTCCTTTTTGAAAATAGATCCGCGCTAATGTGAGAATCAGCATATTGCGGACCTTATTTTTTTTATCGTGTTCTACCGTCGGAATCACTTTTTCAAGTTTTGCGATTGCTTTGTTCACTTCGCCTTTACGATAGAGCAGACTTGCTGAAAGCAGCATCGAATCCGGATAAAGCGGCGATTTCGGGCTGATTTGCGAAAGTGAATTTTCAGCGGCGGTCAGGTTTTCTTTTTTAATCAGGTACTTGGCCTGTTTGTAGAGGTAATTATCATTTTTTGAAATGTCGATGTTAAAGGCTTCAACCATCGGAGAAATTTTCTCGATATCAGAATTTTCCATGGCCTTGATATTCTGCACTACACTTTGCACCGCCATTTGCTTCAGCACTTTATCCTGTGTGGTGCTAAGCAGGTTTAACATCGCCTGACGGTATTCAGAATGTAAATCAAGCGCATAGGCTGATTCAGCATACTTCAGCAATGAATGAGATTTATATTTTGAGTTGTCTTTCAGATCAATGAACAGGCTCATGGCCACATCAAATTTTTTCTGGATTTCAAAATAAATCAGACCCTGCAGCATTTTGTATTCATCCGGTTCAATTTCCAGCAGCGCAATGGCAGTGGCTTCAGAGTTTTTCAATACTGGTTCTTTAACTGCGGCTAATGGGGTAACCGCTGGTACAACAGGCTGAGTTTTAGGATTAGTTGAAAATATCGCAATAGCAGGTAACACCTTCTGAATTTCAAATTTAGGCAGTTTGATAAGCTCAGGCGAAGCCAGCAGGCGCTTCTCAGTAAAAGCACGAAGGCCTGACGAAAACATCGGCGTATAGCGCGTTGAAACCAGCAGATCTTTCGGCGAGAATTTTCGCTCGGCAACTACAGGTGCAGTCAGGTTGAACGACAGGTCAAGCTGGGCCTGAGCCGTGATCGAAACTAAAGTTGTAAAAAATATCAAATATTGGCTTTGCATAAAATTCCTTTAGTTAGTGAAAAGAGTTAAGCCTATGGTGATTGTCGTATCGTTTGCACTTTTAGAACTCTGAGTTCGTGTCGACTCTGCAGCGCCAATTCCGATTTCGTACTGTTTGGTGGTCTGTTGGTAAAATGAGTTTTTGATATCCAAGCGGACTGCAACATTGCGATTGACGAAAAGCTGTTGCACAAAACCAATTTCATAAGTGCCGGAAGTCAGCAATTCATTAGCCTGGGTTTTGTTGCCTGAACCATCTTTGTTCACTTTTTGCACTTCATAGCTGGTTTGGCCTAAGCCAAGGGTAATCCCCATATCAAAATAAAGAATTCCGATATTCATAAAAGCCATCTTTGCGTAAAACGGGGTGTAGGTCACAGACAGAGCCTTTGTCGCTTTGACCAGATTAAAATCGGGTTTGGCGCCGCCGAACTGAGTTTCGTAAGAACTGACAGTGTCGTTCTGAACCGAGCCATAACCCAGCAAGCTCAGCTCGACTCCAAAATCTTCATTGATAAAATAACCGAACATAGCACCGGTGGCCTTAGCTTTTGCGAACGGGTCGTTAATAAGCGGCCCGTAAACCAAAGACGCATACATTTTACCGGTTTTCGAGAAAGTTCTGTTCTGAATAACGCCGTATTCATCGTCTTTTGCAGCCCAGTATTTGTCTTCCAGTTTTTTAAGATCCACCTGATCGCTTTTAGCCTGCGCAAATGCAAACTGCGAAAACAGATTTAAACCGACAATAACTAATAATCCTTTTACGTATTCAATCTTCCTGATTTTCATTTTCATACTCCGTTATATTGTACTTTTAAATAAGAATGGATAAGTCACGAGCACTTTTGTTCCGCCCTTGGGCTCGGGAAATTTCCATTTTGAAATTTTGCTTAAGATACACGATTCAACTGAAAGGTTTTTAAGCGTGGTGTCGTT
>JANPPN010000131.1:0-12325 GCA_031428535.1 Bdellovibrio sp.
CGCAGAAGGATCGAATTTTAAAAGCCAATCTCAGAGATTTAAAAATGCTGGCCGCCAACACGACGGCCGCATTTAAAGATCGCCTGCTGCTTGATGCCACAAGGATAGAACACATGGCCAACAGTCTTTTACAGGTTGCTGCGCTAACTGATCCGCTCAAAACGGAAACTGCCGCGCACACCCTTCAGAACGGATTGATTTTAAAAAAAATTCGCGCGCCATTAGGTGTAATTTTTATGATTTTCGAATCCCGCCCGAATGTGGCCATTGAAGCCTTTTCGATGGGGTTTAAATCCGGCAATGCGATGATTTTACGTGGCGGCAGCGAAAGCCGGCACACCACCTCAGTCCTTTATGATATTTTAAAAATATCACTGCAGAAAGCGGGGCTGCCCGCTGACGTCTTATGGGGTATTACCGATCCTGATCGTAAAATCGTAAATGTTTTATTAAAGCAGAAAAACTATATTGATGTGGTCGTTCCCCGCGGCGGCGAAAAGCTGATTGATTTTGTTGTTAAAAATTCACAGATTCCAATTATTAAAAACGATCGCGGACTTTGTCATGTGTACGTTCACAGTGACGCTAACCTGGAAATGGCAGTTAAAATTCTGGTTAATGCCAAAACTCAGCGCCCTGCCGTTTGCAATTCGATGGAAACAATTCTGGTTCACAGCAAAGTTGCAGAATTACTTCTACCTCAAGCCTATACCGCAATGGCCGCTTATCAGGTAAAATGGTTTGCTGATCCTAAAGCTCGCCGTATTTTAAAAAATCAAAACGTAAAAGTTGCAACCGAAAAAAACTGGCAAACGGAATATCTCGAACTGATCATCAATTGCAAAGTTGTTGATTCTCTTGATGAAGCCATCGCGCACATCGACCGGCATGGCAGCCGGCATTCCGAAAGTATTATTACAACTTCCGAAAGTTCGGCCAGAAAATTTCAGAACGAAATCGATGCGGCCGTGGTTTACTGGAATGCTTCAACCCGCTTTACCGATGGCTATGAATTTGGTTTGGGGGGCGAGTTAGGGATCAGCACGCAGAAACTCCACGTCAGAGGCCCGGTAGGCTTAACGGCCTTAACCAGCGAGCGCTGGATAGTGGATGGCACCGGTCAAACACGGTAAAGCAAGTCTTACCCAATTCAGCAATTTAGCAGTTCTCTAGGTTTTGCATTGAAAAAAATTTATTTCTCAAAAGGAGGCTTCGGACTGCTTTCTGAAAACAATCCATGACCTTGGGTTCTAAATGACAATTTTTGATCAGTTGATTAAATCCTGAACATCGTTTTTTTCGCTATAGGCCTATTTCGCGAAGTCCTTTTTGCCATGGAAGAGCCCATATCGGACCTAGCTTGCGTTCTTTTTGTCCCATATGAAAAATAAATAACCCAGCATGACGAGCGTAAAGTTTGCTGAAAAAGATAAGCCCATCGCAGTCCTCTGCAGAAATGCTGTCTTTTGTCTTAACCTCAATTGCAATTGGTCCCTTTGTTGTTTCGACTATAAAGTCGACTTCGATGCCGGTCCGAGTTCGAAATGAGGATATTGTGATACCTTGATTGCGGGCCCAAGCTGAATGCAAAAGTTGTGTAAAAATAAGCTGCTCTGCCAATGGGCCAATTCTGTCTGCGCTGGGTGTAAAATTTTGCAATATTCCATTATAAACACCATTATCAAATAAATAAAATTTTGGGTGACGTATGATATCTGCGGATTCAATGAGTTCTGCAAATGGAAAAACCCGATATCCGATCATAGTGTCTTCTAAAATTTCGAAATATCTGGGCACTGCATGGCGAGAAATTTTAATCTTTTTAGCAATTTTGGTGTGGTCGATAAACTGACCAACCGATAAAATAACTTCATTTAAAAATCTAGCAAAGGCTTCCAAATTTCTGGTCAAAGCTTCGGCTTTTATTTCTTCTTGCAGGTAATTTGCTGCATATGATTTTAACAAATGTTGAGCCTGTCCTGCTTGTGTCTCTAAGTAAATTTCCGGAAGCGAGCCCAGGCTTAAGATCTTTTTTGTATCAAATTTGTACGACATTTCAGCGGCAATAATTGGACCTAATTTGAAGTTGAGTACACGCCCAGGAAGCAAATTTGCCCCACCTCGTTTTAATTTGCGAGCACTTGAGCCTGTGAGGTAAAACTTTAAGTTTTTTTGCTTATCCACTAGGGCCTGGACCGTATTCAATATGCGTGGAAGACGTTGAACCTCATCTATAAAAATAGTCTTTGCCGATTGAATGGCAATTAGTTCGGCGAGCTCCTCTGGCTGGGAGGAGTGGGTCATGAAGTCAACTTCATTGGCTAAATTGATTGATAAATCTGCTGATAATTTTGAAATTAGAGTGGATTTCCCAACCTGTCTAGGACCAAGAAGTAAAATACTTTTCTTGGTTTTGGCAATTTGGTTGGCTATAATTCTGTTAATCATGTGCTCATTATTTAAAAATTATGAGCACATGTCAACCGTTTTAGAGGCGCACAGAAACGTTTGTTGATGTTGTTTTTAAAGTTTTTCACCATTGGCCTCGAGCAATGATTTCATTGGCAGCGACATGGTTTCAACCCGGAAATCAAACTCAGCAAATTGATTCTTATGTTCCGCAGCGATCAAAAGTAACCGCTTCGGTGTCGCTGCCCTCGGTGTAGTTGGCAGTACCGCAGCCTGTAATATCAAGCGTTGTGGTTTTGCCGTTCGAACATGAACCTGACCAGCTTCCACTTGTTGGGCAGTTGCAAGTACCACCGGCCCACGTCACGTTGGTTGGAATGTAGTTACAGACCACGGCATTTAAGTTATTTGTAACATTTAAAGAACCGCCGTTCATAATTCGGTTAGATCGCGTTGTGCCAGTTACGGTAATGTCGCCTGAAGTTGCGGTTGTCTGGTTGAAAAGAATTGTCGAACCGAGGCTGAAAACGCGGTTGATACCATCGTTGGAAAATCTGACGACGCCACCAGAAACTAATTCAATACGCTGACCGAAAGTCCCCGTTTTTGTTACGGCCAGCGAAGCGCTTCGTCTGCCCGTTACTGTAAAATTCGGAACACGCGTAATTCGTGCGTCCGGAATGCCTCCCATGCTGCAAATACCTGGCGTGCCACCTGTCCATGTCAGAGACACATCGCCGCTGAATGTTGCGCTGCCAACAGTACAACCGTTAAAACTTCGAACGATAACGTCACTTGCACATGGTGCAAAACTCGCAATTCCGCAACCGGCTGCATTGGCATGTGGAAAAAATAATTTTGCAATCATGTTTTCATTGATCTCAAGGGGTGCAAAGCGCTGAAAAGATTGGCGCACAGAATTCTGCATTGAAGCAATGTTGCCTGTACTTCCACCCGTTTCATCCACCGAGGCCATCACATCCCCGATTTGTTGTGCAGTTTCCTGAATATCGGCCGACGTGGTGACTTCTGCCTTCTTACATCCGAAAAACAGCGCAGACGTTATTAAAAACAAAATTGTTAATTTCACTTTTGCTCCTTAGTGTTTGGTTTTTATCGCTTCATTTCCATAACGCGCTGGGGACCAGAAGTTACGAAAATATATTGATGTCTCTCTAGTATCGACCAATTGCTTTTGGGCTTCCAGTCTAGAATTTGGTGTCTCAGAATGGAATTTTAATAATGCCCCACTAGACTCCTGTGGGGGAATCCTACGGCATCATCCTTGCTTTTTATTACCAAAGCGAAGGAGTACTTAGGATGAATTCGAATAAGAAAATCTTGGCGAAGATGATGGGATTGTTAGTTTTGTTTATGAGCATTCAGGTTTTCGGTGCAGCTAAGTACGAGGAACTTAGCCCCGAACAGGTTATGGAGGAAATTAAAAATGGTCGGCCTCTGATTCTGGATGTAAATCTCAAAGAAGACTATATTAAGAAGCACCTGCCCACAGCCAAACTCATTCAGTTTGGTAAAATGGAAGACGTGATACCGAAAGATAAAAGCAAAAGAATCATTTTCTATTGTATGAGCGAGCTATGCAATTCAAGCCATGAAATGGCGAAAGCCGCGCTAAGATCCGACTACAAAAATGTTGCCACTATGCCGACGGGTCTCAATGGGTGGCTAAAAGCAGGTCTACCAACGGAATGATCAGTTACAGTTTAGCAGAATTTCCGCTTGGGAACCCAAAACTACTTTCGTGTCGGCGCCAGCAGACATCTTCATAAAGAATTTGCTTCCACAAACTGGGACACTCGCAACTTGTATACTTGGGAGGTGCATGAGTCTTTCACCCGGTGCGAATACAACAGTGTATGTGCGAACGCTTGCACCGTAGAATCCTTCGTAATCGCGCGGATAAGTGGCTGTGCCATCGACGAAACTGACAGTAATGGCAATGGCCTCACTTGAAGCCTTGCTCAAAATAATGTGGCCGTGAACATCAACGCTATGACTAGTCCAAATGTACTGAGTGTACTCGAATTCTGCTATCGTATCCTGCGAAGGGGCAGGTGGCGCCGGCGGATTCGGAGGCGGCGGCGGGGGTGGATTTACCGGAATTTCTTCTCCCTGTTTTACAGGCGGTGGCGTTACATCTGTTGCTTGAGTATCCGCCTTCTTTGCACACGCACCAAAAACCATTATACTTGCCAGAACTATTAAGATTTTCATATTATCCCCTTTGCTGTTTTGTAATCCTAGTTAGGTTTTGAATAGAATATAAAATAAAATTTCTATGATCAGAAAAACGCCCCTGAGTACGATGAGAAAAGCCGCAACCGTGGCATTTCTCATCCCCTGCAATGAGAATTTGTAGACACCCTAAATAAAGGACTTTGGTCCAGTCTAAATTTGAGAATTTTCCTCTCAAAACCATTAAACAAATTAATACGAAATATAATTTATAAGAACTTGAAAACCTATCAAATCGAGACGTACAATATATATATGATGATGCCTCCCGGCGCCCTCACAACGAGCTTTAAAGCTTTGGTTCTTAACGCAAGTTACGAACCTCTCCGTATCATTTCATGGCAAAAAGCCTTAATTATGTGGTTTCAGGAAAAAGTTGATATTCTTGAATACCATTCGGCCTTCGCCAGATCGGTCCAAAACTCATTCAAACTACCAAGTGTTCTTAAATTAAAATCTTACGTCCGCCCAAAAAAGTTAGACGGCGTTAGATTCTGCCGCGAAAATGTTTATATTCGCGATAATTATACCTGTCAGTACTGCGCCATTAAATTTACCTATAAAGAACTGACGATCGATCACGTCTTACCGGCTTCGCAAGGCGGGCCAAAAACGTGGAAAAACGTAGTTACGGCGTGCCGTTGCTGTAATCAGACAAAGGCAAACCGCACGCCCGAAAAAGCCAAAATGCCGCTTTTGAATGTACCTCGCGCGCCTTCGTGGCTGCCGGTTTTTGAATTCAATATCGGAGGCGAACGTGAAGACAAATCGCCGACCGTCTGGAAAGATTATCTCAGGTTTAAGTCCAACTGATGAATTATACAATTTTCGTCAATTTCATTTCGGCCGCTGAGGCAGTTGATCTGCGTTCGCGCATTCTACGGCCGGGGCAGCCCATTCAAAGTTGCATTTACCCCGGCGACAATGACGCCGGCACTTTTCACATCGGAGTTGTAATTGATGCAAGGATTGTCAGCAACGGCACTTTCGTAATGGAAAAAAATGATAAATTTCCTGAAGCCGAAATCAGTTACCGGCTGCGGGGCATGGCCACCGATACCCGATTTCAGAATATGGGTTTCGGAAAATTAATAATTAAGGCTGCTCTGCTCGAGTTGCAAAAAAGAAACTGCGAATTGATCTGGTTCAATGCGCGGGTTTTTGCTGAGGGTTTTTACGAAAAAATGGGTTTTCTGGCGTTGCCGGAAGTATTCGATATTCCGCTCGCCGGACCTCACAAAGTTATGTACAAGTGGTGCCGGTAGCGCTAGCGTTAGGTGATGATTATATCATTTACGCATAAACTTCTGGTTAAAGAATTCGTCGAAATCGTGTCAGAAACAAATGGAATTTCACTGGTCGACACCCTTGACCTGATGCTTTCGTCTTCACTGAAAACAAAAAATGTTGAAGCCTACAGCTGGGTTGCCGAATACCGTGAACTGCTGAATGATTTCATGGTCAATAAAATCGATATCCTGACTCTCAAAAAACATAAATTCAATCTGGTGCTGGAAGAGTTCTTCAAACTCTTTCCGTTAAAATATCAGGAAGAACACATTCACCTTTCAGGCTCGTTAACTGCCGATTTTATCTGGAGCCGCCTGCAACCAATACTCGCTGGGCCCAACCGTGAAATTTATGAGCGCAAAATAAAAGCGGTTTACGGCGAAGATGCCTGGCCGATTAATTCGGCCGAAGATGTTGATCGTTTGATCCGCTTAAAAGAAGACGAAGGTTTTACAACTTATCTGAAAATTCTTTTTTTGCCGAGTTTGATCTTTATTTCGCGCGAGGCCCATGCCGAAGCTTCGTATCATATGGCAACCGAGCTCTACAAAAAACAGAACGTTGGCTCTATCCGTCTGAAATTCATGATGAATCGCCAAACTTCAAAGTCCGATGATAAAATTCCGGGCTTAGATCAGGTCACATCTGAAGATGTTGTTATGGGGCTTTATGATGGTTTCAAAAAATTTCAGTCGGAACACAAAGACTTTCAGTTTGCGCTTTCGCCGTCTTTCCGCAAAGAAACAAATTATTTTGATGCCGAAAAGTTTGTAACCCGCAAAGAGCATTTCATGTTTCAGATAGATGAAATCCTGGCCATGATCGACCGCTACCCTGAATTGGTGGCGCACCTGAACGAAGTCGACACCGTGGGTGATGAGCGCGAAATGTACCGCAAAGAGCATTTCTACGAATTTCAGCATGGCTTCAGAAAACTGCAGTACCGCGGCTTCAAAATTAAATCTCATCACGGCGAAACCTGGCACACCCTCAAAAAGGGAATTCAGGCCGTCGATAATGCCATGAACATCTGGCAGATTGATGCACTCGAGCACGGAATCAGCTTAGGCATTAATCCTAATCTTTATTTTCACCAGATTTATCAGCGGGTCATATTAAAAAATCTTTCGGGCGCTGCGATCGATGCAAGCTCAATCGATTACAAAGAATTGCTTGAACTGAACTGGGCCAACTATCGCCCCATCCTGCAGAAACTGCTTACCGGCGAAGTTCTCAATGAAGGCGACCGCACAAAGTTTCTGAAGGCCAAGTTTCACACGGCCCGCGAAGTTGAACAGTACCAGCACGACGTGCTGAACCGCCTTATTCAAAAAGGTGTGGCCCTCATTACGCTGCCGTCTTCAAATAATAAGCTCACGGGAAAATTCCGAGATTACAAAGATCACCCGTTCTCGTGGTGGGAAAAGAAAAACGTAAATCTCGGCATGGGTACCGATAATTACGTCACCCTGAATACCTCGTACATTCAGGAAATGCTGATTCTTTTATTAACCGACCCTTCAAATTTAAAAATTACAAAATTGCTAATGGTTACAACCGGCGAAACGCGAAGACCGTTTATCAGTCAATTACTCTGGAAAATGCGGAAGGACGTCAACAGTCATGTTTAAAAATTCACGAACCTGGAGACTCGTTGCTATTTTGATCCTTGGATTTGCCAGCGGTCTGCCGCTGGCGCTAACCGGACAGTCGCTACAGGCGTGGCTAACAGTCGAGAACGTCGATATTTCCACCATTGGCTTTTTCAGCCTTGTGGGTTTACCATATACGTTTAAATTTCTGTGGGCGCCGCTGATGGATCGATTTGAATTGCCAATCCTCGGGCGCAGACGCGGCTGGCTTGTCATTTCGCAAGTGGCGATTGCGGGCGCGCTTGTACTGATGTCGACCTTTTCACCGAGCCAGAACACGCAGGCCATCGCCTTACTCGCGGTACTTGTGGCATTTCTTTCGGCCTCGCAGGACGTTGTCATCGATGCCTACCGTACCGATATTTTAGATCCGAGCGAACGCGGCATCGGGTCTTCGCTGACAGTTTTCGGATATCGGCTTGCGATGATACTATCAGGCGGTATAGCGTTTGTCTGGGCCGATCCCGTAAATGGCAGCGGCTGGAACTGGCCGAAAATTTACGTCATCATGGCCGGAATTATGATGGTTTCCGCCGTAATCTCGCTGCTGTTTCTACCGCCGCTTCCAAAAAGCATGAAAGCTCCGGTAAGTGATGCAAAAAATGACCTCTTAGGATTTTTAGCCTTGGTGATTGTGGTTGTGGTCGGTTATCAATTTACCACGCGGCTTGCAACGCCATTTTCTGAAAGTATTTTGACTCCGCTCTTTGATACTATGCCCGATGGCAAACCCAATCCCGACATTAAAAAATGGGCCGATTTGCTTTCACTTTTCATCGGCCTTGCCTTCACGGCTCCACTTGGCTGGTGGGCTTCAAAGAAAGCAAAATTCGAAACCCTTAATGTTTCACTCGCAAATTATTTCAGTATGAAAGGTGCCGCAAGTTTTCTGGCCTTAATTATACTCTATAAGCTCGGTGATGCCTTTGCCGGCTCGCTGATGACTTCATTTCTGATCAAAGGCGCAGGCTTTGCGCAGGCTGAAATCGGCGTGGTCAATAAAGTCATCGGCATGTGGCTTACAATCGGCGGCGCTATCGTTGGCGGCGCGCTGATGTTCAAGCTTGGTCTTTACCGATCACTTTTTGCATTCGGTATTTTGCAGCTTCTTTCAAACTTAAGTTTCTGGCTTGTTGCAGTTCTCGGCAAAGGCGCTTGGGGCTCGTTCCCGCTGCCGGCGTTTGATATCCTGATTGTTTCACTGAAAGAAGCCACCAATGTTGACTGGCTACTGCTGTTCGCCGTCGGCAGCGAAAACATCACCGGTGGAATGGGTACAGCGGCGTTTGTTGCCTTCCTGATGGCACTCTGCAATCAGAAATTCACCGCCACTCAGTACGCCCTGCTTTCGGCGTTTTCAGCCATCGGACGCGTCTGGGTAGGCCCCATGGCCGGTGTTTTAACCGCCGTTATCGGCTGGCCTGCGTTTTTTATTTTTTCAACTGTGATGGCCGTACCCGGAATACTTATGCTTTATAAAATGCGTACGGTTATTCTTGCGCTTGAAGCCCCGAAGGGAATCTTACTGGCAGACGACTAATTAATTATCTCGTGACTATTATCTCGTGACTGTGCAACTGTAGCCCGGTCGCAGATAACTTTCTTTTTCGCTAGCTGCAGGCTTTCTGAGTTTAATACTGCTCATGTCTTCGGTAATACCCACTAGGCATTTTTCAAGTTCTTGCAGGCTGACTGCATTGATCTGGTCGTTTTCGACGTTATAAGAAATAAACAAATACGTTAAATCGGATTCGCCCATGATTTTCTGCGAATTCTCGTTGCGCAAGTCCACACGAACGCCGGTGCGTAAAATTTTATCCTGCTGGGCCGCAAACATCTGAATTAAATGCGCCTGCGTGCTGACGGTATTAATCTGTTTGAACAAGAAGTTCATATGTTCGTACTTCGGTTGTTTTACTTCAGTGGCCAACTTATTTAAAAGCTCGGCTAAAACGAATTTGCCCTGTGCGGTTCGCTCAAAAGACATTTCGTGGGAAAACTTGAATATGACCCCGCGTTCGGCCAAATAACTTAAAAAACCATTCGAGAACTGAAATCTGGTCAGCTCTTTCTTTTCCGGCAAATTTCGCAATGCGGACACAAATTTTTCGGCTGACGGAAATTCATAGTTTGTTTTAACGAGTTCGCGGCCTAAATATTCGGCCAATGAACCACGGCACGGTATTTTTGTCTGTACCGCTACCTTGGCGTAGTTTTCAAGTTTTACGAACTGGATTGACAGGGTGGCTGCGCCATCCAGGTCTTTTTCAATTAAAACTTCGGCTTTGTCGCCTCGGCGCATTTCAATGACGTGAAATTTCGTTAAAAGCTCTGGGCGTTTTTTGAATTCGTTTAAGTAGCCTGTTAACTTTTCTGACCACATCGGTTCTTTCACTTCGCGGCAGTTTTGATCGATTTCGGATTTTTCGAATTCGCGGGTTGTGGCTTCGGGCACGTTGATTAAAATATTATTTTGGGCCAGTAATAATAAACCCTGTTGCACGCTTGGGTTGGTGTAAACTTGTTCCACTGAGTTTGGTAGGCGGAAAGTTGTGATGCAACCCGCGAAAAATATTCCGATACTTAATAGATTTAATAAACGCAGCAACAACGGCGCCTCCAGCTCCAGACATAGATCTCACAGATTTATAGTATAGAAGAAATTTGCGGAATAATCTAAACTGGGGGGTGGATGTAGACTATTTTAAGACCTTTAGACCTCGACTTTGGTGTTACCGGCTACGATAAAAATCGATCTACGAAGTCAGATAAAATAGCTGAGAAAGTCCGCTCTTTACGTTCATGAGCAAATTCATTGGCGATGTTGTCCACTGAGCGCATCACCGTGGCTAAATCAACTTTACTTATGGTTTCTTTGTGAAGTCGGTCAAGAATGGCTTTTTCCTGCGCGTGAAATGCGCCATCACTCCAGAATAGTATTCTGGCAAAATAAATAAATTGGGCTTTGTCGCCCGGGCTGGTGATGGCTTTAAAATACGGGTCGACATCTTTGAAAGTTAAGAGGTCGTCGCTCAAAACTTTTCGCTGAGTTTCAGAAAAAGGTATTTTTTGAAATTGGTTTTTCAGGTATTCGGCTTCTTTCGGATGACTGACTAAATCCGCGTGCACCAATGCAACGATGGCTCTCCACATATTGAATTTACTCTCGTTAACTTCTTTCAGCATAGGGGTACCTCGTTAATTTCCATTTTAGGCTGGGTTTTTTAACTTTACAATTGGACTATGTTTAGAACTTTAGACCTCGACTTTGGTTTTACAAAATCAATAGCTTCGAATTAGTATCCGGTGATCCAAGTTGCCAGACAATCCGTACCATCCCACAACAATGTGTACACTGTTTTATTCTTAGTTCCATTTACGCGATTACCATTAGTAGGAACAAATGCGGTTGCAGCCGTCGCTGCGCCATTACAACTGATCAGAACTGTACCGGTTCCTGCTCCATTACTTTTTACCACTAACATGTAAGCAGCACCGGCTTGCATGTTAGTAATATTTACCGTTGGGCCGGCAGTATCGTTTGTCCAGACCATAACGTTACCATTATTCGCATCCCATGCCAGCGGCGAAACGACCGACGAAGTCTGTACTGCGGACCAAGCCTGACCATTTACTTTTAATTTTCCGGCACTTGCTGGAGCAGCACCTACGCCTGCGGCCGTTCCTACAGTCAGATCAGACGAAACACTGAATGCACCGGCAGCTGAAAATTGACCGCGTGTTACGTTGTTTGTTTTGAATATTAGCCCGAAGTTGTCGTTTGTACCGATTGTACCGTCCGCGCCAACTGTATTTCCGCCTTGAACATATCCTGTTCCAGCACTGATATCTGTTGAAGCCAATGCTCTGAATGAAGGCGCTGCCGCCGCACCCGAAATCGGACCAGCGAAAACTCTTCCTGCAGTAGCAGTTGCTGCACCGGTACCTCCATTGGCAATCGGTAAAATACTTGTGCCAACAACAGCAGATTGAGAGATATCAATTGCGCCAAACGCTGGAGTACCACCACCGGCCGGAACTCTTAATACTGTGTAATTACCGCCGGCCGCTGTCGATGTTGGAGTTCCGGTACCGCCACCGATTACAACTCCGTCAAGAGTCAATGCACCTGAAGATGCAATCGTTCCAGATGCTGAGAAATATGGTACGCCACCTTGTGTTCCTGAAGTAATTCCGGTACCGCCTCTGCTTACTGGCAAAGTTCCAGTTACACCGGATGTTAAATCGATCGACCCGCCGGCAGCTGAAGACCACGTCAATCCACCAGAACCATTGTTAGTCAACTGCGTACCCGCCGCACCTTGTGAGCCTGGTAATGTTAATGTGTGAGTTGAAGCCGCGGCAGGAGCTACAATTGAAATTGTTCCTGTATTTGTGATGCTGAAACCAAATGCGTTAACTACACCGGTACCACTTCGTTGAGCTAGCGTATTATTTGAAGCTACTGGATCAAATGCCAACCATGAAGTGTTTGTTCCATTCGATTGTAATACCGAACTTGAGGACTGAGCCGGTAAGAATGCATTCAATGCAGCATTTGCAGTTACTTGGCCAGAACCACCGTTAGCAATCGGTAATGCGCCTGATACTGAAGTCGTCAAATCGAGTGATGCAACACCTGAGATCACGCGGCCTTTTGAATCTGTTGTTACTTTTGCATACGTTCCCGCGGTACCGACTGCTGCCAGTGTCGTTGA
>JANPPN010000132.1:0-5273 GCA_031428535.1 Bdellovibrio sp.
CGGAAATCCGGCTCCGGCGAACGCCTTGCCGACCGGTTGGGCGAACACGGGCGAAAATGTCGGAACCGCCGCCGGAAACGACGGAACGGTCAACGGTCGTCTGCCTGTAACTTTGGGAGCAACCGATGTTACCAATGCCAATTTTGGAATAGAGCAGCGTCCGACCGCTAATAACGGCAACGTTGCATCGAATAACAACACCGGCGGAAATGTTTTCGGTTGCAGGTTTCTTTTTCTCATAGGTACCATCGGCTTTCATAACCCAGGTCTGTTTGGTGTCATTCCAGTAGAGCTGAAGAATAGCCCACAGTCTTTCTTTGGCAAGTTTATCGTAAATCGGACACATCGCTTCGACCCGAGCATGAAGATTACGGTACATCCAGTCTGCCGAGCCGATAAAAAAATCGCCATCGAGCGGATTTTCCTTCCCGTTTCTGAAATAAAATACTCTTGAGTGCTCTAAAAAACGACCAAGTGTCGATTGTACATTAATCGATTCACTGACGCCTTTAATGTGAGGCTTAAGACAACAAAAACCCCTGACAATCAGCTGGATCGGAACCTTGTTCTGACTCGCTTCGTAGAGTGCCAGAGAAAGATCATTTTCCTCCATGTTATTGAACTTGGCGATGATCTGGGCTGGGTGCCCGGCTTTAGCGTGCGCACTTTCCCGCTGCACAAGTTCTTTGAATTTGTTGAACATGTTAACCGGAGCAAGCACCAAATGTTTGTAATCCTGTTTCAAGGATTTTCCGGTCAGATAATTGAAAAATTCTACGAGTTCACTTGTGATTCTCTCATCGCAGGTCAATAGACCAAGATCAGTATAAAATCTTGAAGTTGCAGAATTGTAATTTCCGGTGCCGATATGGGCGTAACATCTTACACGATCAGTTTCTTTTCTTACGATCAGCGAAGTTTTGGCGTGGGTCTTTAAACCGACAACTCCGTACACCACGTGAACGCCCGCATTTTCGAGTTCCTGTGCCCAGTAGATGTTGCGTTCTTCATCGAATCTCGCTTTCAGCTCGATCAAACAGACCACTTGCTTACCCAGCTCTGCGGCTTCAATCAGGGCTTTGATAAACGGACTGTTGTCGCCCGTCCGGTAAAGAGTCATTTTAATTGCGAGCACATCGGGATCGGTAGAAGCGTCGCGGATCAGTCGCTCAACGCTCGCAGAAAAACTGTCGAACGGATGGTGCAACAAAATGTCATTGCGTCTTATCGCTTCGAAAATTGTAAGTGTAGAATCGCTGAGTTGGGCGGGCACCACCGGAGACCAATTCGAAAATTTATGCTGGTCCCATGTCATTGATTGCGCCAGCAGTGTGAAGTCGGTCAGGTCAAATTCCTGTGGCATCAGAAAAATATCATCTTCTTTCAACTCAAGCTCACTCATTAAAAAGTCTTTCAGCCACGGGTCAGAACAATGGCCGATTTCAACTCTGACGATTTCAGCAAACCGTCGCTGACGCAGTTCCTCCTCGATCATCGCCAGTAAATCCTCAACGTCTTCTTCCTCACGGTCGGAATCCGCGTTGCGGGAAACGCGGAAAAGTATGCTGCCTACAACTTTCATCGATGGAAAAAGATCGGTTAGATTGGCGCGGATCACATCCACCAGATGAACTACTTTTTTTGTGCCACTGACAAAAATCCATTGATTAATAACTCTGGGAATTTTTACGCGTGCAAAAAGTTTTTCGTCATCGTTATTCGGGTTAAGTAAAGAAACCCCCAGCGACGAAGAAAGATTTGAAATAAACGGAAATGGATGACCGGGGTCAACCGAAAGCGGCGTCAGAATCGGGAATATATTCAGATTAAAAAATTCTTTAATAAAATGTTTTTCATTTTCTTTAAGATCGCTATACGCGACAATTTCGCAGCCTTCACGCTTGAGCTCTTTAAGCAGATGTTCCGACGAATCCTTTTGCTTCTTCAGCATCGTCGGGATTTTTTTCATTATCATTGACAGCTGCATTTCGGGCGTCTGGCCGTCAGAGGATTTTGCTGAAATCCCGTAAGCCACATGCCGTTTCAGTCCACCGACCCGCTTCATGAAAAATTCATCGAGATTTGAACTTGAAATCGAAAGAAACTTCATCCGCTCAAGCAATGGATTGCTGCTATCTTCAACTTCGGCCAGCACTCGCAGGTTAAAATTCAGCCACCCGAGTTCGCGATTACTAAAAATCAGTCCCGACGAACGAGTGTGCTCAACAATCTTGATTTTCTTTTTTTTTCGGAGGTTTTTCTTAAGTCCAGTCTTAGCCGTTGTCTTGGTTTGGTACACTTTGCCGGCTTTTGGCTGTTTAGAATCTTTATCTTGTTTAACCGGATCTTTCGCCATGATGTATATAACCTCTAGAGCGTCAATATTACTGAAATTTAAAGCAAGACTCAAGTCAAGATAAGGTTAAGTCTTGTCGATAAGAATGTAATGACGACTTCACTTGCCCGATATCATGGCCGCTCACCACGTTATATTCTCAACACCGAGGACAACAGCCTGGTTCGTCTTTCAGGCGCAACTCAGCTATCGTGGGAAGAAAAAACCGAGCTGCGTGACATCTCACTGACCGGACTTTCATTTTTAGCGCAGCAGGACTTATCGCCACAGATCGGCGAGGTTATTAAGATTCAGTTTTCTGTGCCCGGATCGCAGCAAATGGCGTGCTATGCCGTCGTCATACGTATCGAAAAAATCAACCAGTTCGATAATATGATCGGCGTTCATTTTTATAAATTGGACCGCACTCAAAGATTGAATCTCGTGCACGGACTTGCAGAAAAAGTACAGAAAAGTAAACCTGAAAACTCCAAACAAAGTAAAATGAATATGTTCATTTCAGTTGCCGGTCTGATCATTACGTTGTTGTGCTGGCTGACTCTTATGAAAGTTTACTTCTTCAAGTAGTCTTCTATAAATCACCTAAAATTGAGTCGGTATATGTCGCAATCTAGCAGCCTATACGGCTTAGAAATTCGTTTTTAGTAATTAACTTTCCGCCAAAACTTCCGCATACGTCTGTAACCATCTGAATATCAAGCCAGGTTTTGCCCGAATTTTTAAGGTAATAAACCAGTTCGAGCAAAGCCAGTTTTGAAGTGTTGTCTTCCTTATGAAACATGCTTTCGCAACTGTGGTAACGCTCAGACTGCACACCGTAAATACCCGCCACCAATTCCCGACCCCGAAGGACTTCAAGCGAGTACGCATGTCCGCGCTGATGCAACTCAAGATAATTTTTCTCAATCTCGTCGGTAATCCATGTGCCGGATTGCCCGGGCCTTTTCTGTGTTTTGCAATTAAGCAACACGTCGTGGAATCTCTGATTCAGGGTTATTGTAAATTGGTCCCGGGTTTTTCGCAACCATTTCTGAAAGCTTCTCGGCAGATGAAGTTCTGCAAAATCGATTACACCGCGCTCTTCCGGGCAAAACCAAAGTAACGGATAGCCCTCATGAGGCCAGGGAAAAATCCCGTGCTCATACGCGTAAATAAGTAACTCGGGCTGCAGACTTCCACCTGCTGCGATTACACCCTCGAGTGTTTCAGCGCGAGGGTCAGAAAATATTTCGAATAGTTCACTTTCGGCAGACATCGCACAACCCGCACTGTGTTTCGTTCAGATGGCCGAAATAGTGATACACCTGAAGTAGCCGGCATTGCTCTGAATTCTGGATAAAGCGCAAGAGTAAGAGTAATTTTTTCTGATGTTCTTTTTTAAGAATATTCTGATCCTCAAGGGTAAAGTCGGCAGCATTAGGCGCGCGAACCGGTTGATAGCCGAATGGGGTTAGGGCTTCTTCAAGGCATCCCCACCGGTTCAAAATCGAGACGGCGGCATTCACGCGGAAGTCTTTTTTGTTCTTAAAAACCATCTGCTCTCGCAGGTAATCAAAACCCTGCACCCCGACAACGTCGGCCCGTGATTCGATAATGTCGTAAATTTTTTCGATGAAATTCTTGTCGGGATAAGCCCAGTTCAGAAACTGCATCTGGATTGTCAGGTCGTCTTCTGCGTAGAGAAAATAGCCGTTTGCCGGCAGTCCGTCTCGCCCGGCGCGGCCTACTTCCTGAAAGTAGGCCTCAATTGTAGAAGGCACTTCGTAATGAGTCACAAACCGGATGTTCGGCTTGTCGATGCCAAGGCCAAAAGCCGGCGTGGCCAGAATCAGCGGAATTTTGTCTTTAATGAAGTCATTTAGACTGCGCCGCCGAACATCCGATGACAGGTCGCCGTGATATTTCAAGTGGGCGATTTTTTTACCGGCCAGAAAACGACTGAAACCTTCGAGCGTCTGAATCAATGAAAAGTAGACGATTCCCGATTCGCTTTTGTGCTTCGTCAGCAGCTCGAGGATTTTTTCATTCTTTTCAACCTCGGTGTAACATTCAAAAATATTCAGCGCCAGATTTGGTCGCTCAATTCCGCCTAAAATAAGTTCAGAATTAAGATCAAGATGAAACTGTTTAGCAATGTCCTGCTGAACATCGGAGGTGGCTGTAGCGGTCAGCGCCAGAAGCGGCGGGTTACCGAGCTTTTCGCGGTAGTTTTGAAGCTTGGCGTAATCGGGCCTAAAATCATGGCCCCAAAGCGAAATGCAATGCGCCTCATCCACAACAAAAAGTTTAATTTTTCTGTTAGTCAAAGCCTGCCAGAACTCGGGTTTCTGAAATCTTTCCGGGGCGATAAACACCAACCGGTACTGCCCGTTTGCGATTTGCTGCATGCGGGTCATTTTCTGGTCGAGAGTCAGTGAAGAGTTGATAAATGTGCTCTCAATTTTAAATTCATTCGCTTTTGTGGCCTGATCCTGCATGAGCGCAATCAGTGGTGAAACCACAAGTATCAATTCGTTATCTTGCGCAAGTAAGCTCAAAAACTGATAGGTCAGTGATTTTCCGGCACCTGTCGGCATCAGCGCCAAAGTGGATTTGCTGGC
This sequence comes from Bdellovibrio sp., assembly GCA_031428535.1. Lineage (GTDB taxonomy): Bacteria > Bdellovibrionota > Bdellovibrionia > Bdellovibrionales > Bdellovibrionaceae > Pseudobdellovibrio. Next base: position 4,957 of record JANPPN010000132.1, read on the forward strand.
CAGACTTCGCTCAATAATTTCTTGTTGAGGAAAACGGAATTCAGGGTAACCGAATTGGCTTTGCAGAAGGTTTTTTAAACTGTCGTTTATCATTGTCACAAACTGATTTTGTATGAGATAAGTTGAAATATCTAGCTTATGAAACTGAATGCTGGATTTATTGGCAAAAATTACACAAAATAGGACCCTCGGCACCCACTTTCAGCAAGGCAATTTAATTGAGTCTTTGCCCTCGGGTGCCTTTAGTGATAAATCGGATAGTTCAAATTTAATTTTTTTTAAACCAAGACTTCTAACTGGAACAAAAAGGATAATCG
>JANPPN010000133.1:0-17925 GCA_031428535.1 Bdellovibrio sp.
CTTCCAGCGCATCGCCAGCGCGATTTCCGCAATAAGCTCACCTGCGTGGCTTCCCACAATTGTTGCACCGATAATTCTGTCGGATTCCGCTTCGGTCAGAATTTTTACAAAGCCGCCGGTTTCACCTTCGCAGATCGCGCGATCAAGGTCGTCTATCGGGTACGCGGTCTCGGCAAACTTAATTTTTTTGGCAATCGCCTCTGCACTCGTTAAGCCTACCTGCGCCACTTCGGGCTCGGTAAACACCACACTGGGTACAACCCGGTAATCGGCCTTAAATTTTTTAAACGGTGAAAATAACGCATTCACCGACGCATACCAGGCTTGGTGTGATGCCATGTGGGTCAATTGAACAGGGCCTGCAACATCGCCGCAAACAAATATATTTGAATACTTGGTCTGAAGATATTCATTGTGTTTCAGAGTGCCGGACGGATTCAGCTCAAGCCCGAGATTTTCAAACCCCGAGTTTTCGGTTCGGGCCCTTCTACCGATCGCAAACAATATATGACTGAATGAAATTTCGCACACCACTGTGTTATTTTTTACAACTGCAGAGTTTGAATTTTTGATTTCAACAAGTTCCGTGGCGGTAAGCACGGTAACGCCTTCAAACTGTAATGTTTTCAGAATAATTGCAGAGGCCTGAGTGTCTGAACGCCCAAGTAATTGCGGCGATTTTTCCAGCAAAGTGACTTTTGCACCAAGGCGCTGAAAGGCCTGCGCCAATTCACAGCCAATGGCCCCACCGCCGATGATCAACAGTTTTTCAGGCAATTCAGTCAGCCCCCATAGATTTTCGCTGGTCAGGTATTTTACTTTTTCAACTCCCGGAATCGCCGGTACAATAGGTTCGGCACCCGAGGCAATAATAATATTGGCTGTCGTCAAAACTTTATTGTTTATTTCAACTTCGAACGGGCTGATTATTTTTGCGCGTCCATTAAAGCATTCAACGCCAAGCGCAGTGTAGCGTTCAACCGAATCGTGCGGCTCAACCTGTTGAACAACTTTTTTAATCCGGCTCATCACTTCCGGAAAATTAACCCGGGCAGTCGTCACAATTCCGAAGTGACCTGCGTTCTGCACCGCATTTAGCACCCGCGCCGATTTAATCAACGCCTTGCTCGGAACACAACCGTAATTCAGACAATCACCACCCATTTTGTGCGATTCAATTATAGCTACTTTCGCTTTTACAGCCGCAGTAATATACGAACTGACCAAGCCAGCGGCCCCCGCCCCGATAACAACAGCGTTAAATTCGAAGCGTTTCGGTTTTTTAAAACCGCGGTAAATTTTTCGGTGCGCGATTTGTCCCAGAAAAATTTTAAAAAACCAAGGCAGTAGTCCCAGCAGGCTGAGAACCGCCAGTAATTCTGGGCTGGCAATATCTTTCAGGCTTTCAATTTGCGCAAGCTCTTCGCCGGCCTTAACGTAGATCAACGTGGCCGGCAGCATACCCAATTGCGATACCCAGCAATATGAAAATAATCTGATTTGCGTCAGGCCCATCAGAATGTTTACGAGAAAAAATGGAAAGACCGGAATCAGCCGCAATGAAAACAAATAAGATATGCCGTCTTTACTAAAGCCTTCGTTAATGGCTAGGTATTTTTCTGAAAATTTCTGACTGACCCAATCGCGCAGAATGTAGCGCGACGAAAGAAAGGCCAGGCAGGCGCCGATTGTGCTGGCCAGAGAAACAATGACCGTACCGTAATACACCCCGAACAGCGCGCCCGCAAATAATGTCAGAATAGCGGCCCCCGGCAGCGAAAGTGTTGCCACGCTTGCGTAAATCAAAAAAAACAAAAACTTTCCCTGCACCGGATCTGAGGCATCGTAAATTCTAAAACCGGTCAGCGAATTCTTGGCATAAGCCAAAGAAAAATAATCTTGATAATTATTCCGGTAAAAATAAATGATGAGGCCGATAAACAAAAAAATCAGCAGCGGTCGCAGGTTTTTCATTGAAAAATCAACGTCTTCCGAATCTCAGGCTTTCACCGCGTTTCCAGCCGTAAATTGTCTGAGACTGAGTACGGTTCCAATAAAACATCAACACCACACCAATTGTAAATAATCCAATACTGAGCCACTGCCCGCGCGTAAAGCCCCAAAGCTGAAACCCGATCTGAATATCAGGCTCTCGGAAATACTCATTGAAAATCCTGGAAAGTGCATACACAAGCGCAAAGCTTGCACCCACAAATCCGGGCCGACGGGATTTTCTGGCAAGAAAAAATAAAACCAAAAACGAAAAAAGCCCTTCTGTCGCCGCTGCCAGCAACTGCGAAGGGTAACGCGGTTCCAATACCGGCCCCAGCAACTCTTTGACCATCACATTTTTATTCTGGATTTCGTGAATAATTTTATAAAGCGCGGCGTACACCTGCTCGCGTGAAGCGGCGTCGATTCTGAAATTCGCAAGCAGCTCACTCCACTTGCTTTGTTCGATACCGATCTTTTCAACCACGCCGGAAAGTGAGGCCAACTTATCGAAGTGGTAGTTGGGCCAGTTCACAATATCCGATGGAAATTTTACCGCATACGGAAAATCTGTCGGCGCAATCCGCCCGACCAGTTCGCCATTGATAAAGTTTGCAATCCGCCCGAAGAAAAAACCGATAGGTCCGGTAATGGCCGCCAGATCAAGAAGGTAAGCGTAATTTATTCCATTTCTCTTTGCGAAAATTAGGCTGGCCACGATCACGCCGATAACCCCGCCATGACTTGCCATTCCGCCTTCGTTGACAGCAATTACGCCCCAGAACGGAAACGCCGATTTAAAACTCAGAAATAAACTGGGATCGTAAAAAATGCAATAACCTAACCGCCCGCCGGCCAAAACGCCGATTGCGGCGTAGGTAATAAAGTCCCCGACCTTTCCCGGCATAAGCCCGCCACGCTGACGCCCTGCAAGCCATACTATCAGTTGGTATGCACATATAAACCCGAGCATATATGAAAAACCGTACCACCTGAATCCGAATTGATCGCCCCAAAGCGAAGTATCCGGAAGTTTCAGAATAAAAGGGCTTAAATCATGCACATACGACATACAAACTCCATCAGCTGAATCGTTAATGGCATATCTTTGCTTGGCTAAGGAAATTGGTCAATGGTACAAATATTTTTATGACGACAAAAAAAGTTTCAGATATTTTCAATCCCGAAAGATGGACCGAGGTTCAGGGATTCGGGTTTACCGACATCACTTATCATCGGGCCGTTGACCAGGGTACGGTAAGAATTGCCTTCAATCGACCGGAAGTCCGCAATGCATTCAGACCCAAAACCGTCGATGAACTATCAATCGCATTAGAGCACGCCCGCATCAGCGCCGATGTCGGCGTAGTCATTCTCACCGGCAACGGGCCTTCACCGAAAGATGGCGGCTGGGCTTTTTGTTCCGGCGGCGACCAGCGCATCCGCGGTAAAGACGGCTACAAATACGAAGGCGATGATAACAATGGCACAGGCTTAACCGAGCAAAATAAAGTTGATCTGGCTAAGCTTGGCCGCTTGCACATTCTCGAAGTGCAGCGCCAGATACGATTCATGCCCAAAGTGGTGATGGCAGTTGTACCTGGTTGGGCCGTTGGCGGCGGGCACTCACTTCATGTGATTTGCGATTTAACAATAGCTTCAAAAGAATATGCGATTTTCAAGCAAACCGATCCGGATGTTGCCAGTTTCGACTCCGGCTATGGGTCTGCTTACCTCGCCAGACAAGTGGGTCAGAAAAAAGCCCGCGAAATATTTTTCTTAGGACGAAACTACAACGCCGAAACCGCCTACCAGATGGGCATGGTTAATGAAGTTGTCGAACATGCCCAATTAGAAAACACGGCCCTCGAGTGGGCGGCAGAAATGAACAAAAAATCTCCCACGGCAATGCGCATGCTAAAATTCGGTTTCAACATGATCGACGACGGCCTGGTCGGCCAACAGATTTTTGCCGGCGAAACCACCCGTTTAGCTTACGGTACGGACGAAGCAAAAGAGGGCCGCGACTCATTCGTGAACAAACGAGAAAAAGATTTCAAAAAATATCCCTGGCATTATTAAAAGGTACCCGGTTCCCATTACAGAAGCGACGCGTTTAAAAAGCCACATATTAAGTGTCAATGTGAGACAGTTCTCACGACATCAATACCTGTACTCAAATCATGGTAAAATTATTCTATGAAAACAATTATCGGTTCATTTTTAATTTTTGTGTTTGCAACTTTTTCCGTGCACGCGCAGACCACAAGCAAGCGACCATGGCTGCTTTCGCAAGGTGCCGCCGCACGCGAAGCTAAAAGATTCACGCTGCAGGAATGGCTCGAAGGCAAAGAACGCCGCAACATGATGGACATGTGGCTCAGTATCAACACACCCTCACCTTACGAATTTGTGATCAGCGGAGCGCTTCAGAATTACTCTCTTGAAACGACTTCAGCAGGTGGGGTTACATCGCAATCACAAAGCATATACACCGGAGATCTTTCGGCCTACGCAACCTTCGTTGGAGCAACGTTCGAACACACCAACAACCAACCAGAAAACTTCAGTGATCTTACGGGCATTTTTAATGTTCGGGTTTTCGGCAACACCGTTCAAGGCAGCCATCTTACACTGCACTACGGTTTAAGGACGCGTACCTCACAGAATTACCGGCTTAATCAGCCGTTTCCGGCTATAACACTGCAGATTTACCTGATGAAATTTTTCGGGATTCAGGGCAACTACCGCGATTTCGGAACATTTACTGAAAGTTTTTACGGTGCAACTACCGCGAATGAAGTAACGTACGGCGCCTTTATCGAATACGGAGATCTGCGAATCTTTGGAGATATTTACCAGGAACGCCAAAACTCAGTTCTAAACAGTGTTGAAACAAATTTCCGGCGCGAGGGTGCACGCCTCGGCCTAAAATTCTTTTTCTAATCATAATTTTTTAAGGTGACTGCGATAATATCCCTTTATTGCGCCGATTTGCATAGCCGTTAACCCCTTCACGTATGTTTGAAGAATAAAAAACCGATAAAGAATTTCAGCGGATATTTGACGGGCTTTCGGGCTGTTTATATATAACGTAAGTAGCTGAATTTAATGAGTTTTTGATTGAACTCAAATTTGAGTTCAATCAAACGGCAAAATTAATAATTCCATTAACTGAATGCAATTCCAGTTCTCAATTCATAGTCGTTATAGACGATAAAATTTCCGGAATTCGGTTGGTAATGAACGGAGTGTAAGTTTCCCGATGACAAAAAATAATTTAGTAATCGTGGAAATTGATAATAAATCAAATCACAGCAATCCTGTTTATTTTCAAACCATTTCACTTGTTTTTCATTTTTTCAAATCATCGAAATCGTTGGCTGCTCGAAAAATACATGCGGTCTGATTTGATGCTCTGCTAACTTACTGAAATTATTGCAATTTTTTCATCTTTTACGCTCTCTTTCACCACTGAAGATTATATAAATTGACTCTTGCCACGATTGTACATATTTCATATTCTTTTACGAATTTAAAAAAGGAAATATTATGTCTAAAACAGTGCAAAGTTTTAACGCTGAAATAAAACAATTGTTAGATATCGTTATACACTCGCTCTACTCCCAAAAAGAAATTTTCATCCGAGAGCTGATCTCTAATGCGTCAGATGCCATAGATAAGTTAAAATTTGAAAGTTTAACCAATGCTTCGCTTATTAATGACGCGACTCAATTGGAAATTCGCCTTAAACCAGACGCCGCAAACCATACCTTACAAATTATTGATAATGGCATCGGTATGACGCCAGAAGAAGTGACTCAGTTTATCGGAACCATCGCCAAATCAGGCACCAAAGCATTTTCGCAGATGAATAAGGAAATGAAATCAAAGCCGGAACTGATCGGTCAATTCGGCGTTGGTTTCTATTCTGCATTCATGGTGGCAGAAAATGTAATATTGCATACACAAAAAACCGGCACAAGCATCGGTACTGTTTGGGAATCAAATGGCGACGGAACCTATACTATTGAAAGCGCTCCCCGCCCAGAGGGCCACGGCACCACCATTACGCTGAAACTCAAACAGCTTGAAGATAAAAATAACGAAGACGGATCTTCTGAAAAAGCCCAGAACTTCACCGATACCTGGACATTAAAATCATTAGTAAAAAAATACAGCGACTTCGTAGCTTGGCCCATTAAAATGAGCGTCGAAGTCAAAAAAGAAAATGAAACAATTTTTGAAGACCAAATTTTAAACAGTCAAAAAGCTTTATGGTTAAGACCGGCTGCCGATGTTACACCTGAAGAATACAACGAGTTCTATCAGCATGTGGCGCACGACTGGCAACCGCCAGCAAGGCACATTCATTTTAAAGCCGAGGGCACGACCGAATTTACCGCCTTAATTTATTTGCCCTCAAAGAAACCTTTTAATTTTCAAATGAAAGATTATGAATACGGCTTAAGTCTCTATATCAAGCGCGTCTTCATTATGGAAAACTGTAAAGATTTACTGCCCTCTTATCTGCGTTTTGTTAAGGGCCTGGTTGACTCAAGTGATCTTTCGTTAAATGTATCCCGCGAATTATTACAGCAAGACCGCTTAGTTACCCAAATTCGCAAGAACATTGTGGCAAAAATCTTAGCTACCCTTAAAGATTGGCTGGCAAAAGATCGCAAGGCCTATGAAGATTTCTGGTCGGAATTCGGCATAACCCTAAAAGAAGGAATACCTACCGACAATTCGCAGGTTGAAAAAATTCAGGATTTGCTTTTATTTAGCTCAACCCATTCGGCTGCTTTAACAAGTTTAGATGAGTATGTTTCCCGAATGAAACCGGAACAAAAAGATATCTATTTTATTACCGGCGAGCGACTAGAAGGCATCAAGCACTCCCCTTATTTGGAAAAACTGAAGGAAAAAAATTACGAAGTGTTGCTTTTAACGGACACCGTAGATGAATGGCTGACGCAAAGTTTACCGCAGTTCAAGCAAAAAAATCTGGTCTCTGTAACCAAAGAAGGTTTGGATCTGGATAGCGCCGAAGAAAAAACACAAAAAGAAACGATTAAAAAAGTTCAGGTTGAGCGTTTTGGTGCCTTAATAGAAAAAATGAAAACCAGCTTAAGCGAAAATGTAAAAGATGTCGTGATTTCGGATCGCCTGACAGAAACACCGGTTTGCCTGGTTTCAGCAGAAAATGAAATGTCGGCCAATATGCAGAAAATTCTTTCTAAAATGGGCGAAGGCTATGACAAAGAATCCAAACGCATTCTTGAAATCAATCCGAATCATTTAATATTCGAAGCGATGCTCAATGCAAACGAAGAGCAAATTAAGAATTGGTCTGAAATTCTTTACAATCAGGCCTTGCTGACTGAAGGGACTTCGGTTCCTAACCCGGTACGTTTTTCAAAGCTAATTGCCGACTTGATGATTCAAACTAATAAGCAATGACGGCTTAGGTTCGATTTAAGTCAGCGTATAATCATACCAATCCATATTAAAACATCTCACCACTTCACTTTCTGAAGGGCCGCTGATTGCGAGAATTTGCTCAATAATTCCCGGCAACATGAGCCGTATCTTTTCAGCCGCTTCTACAGACATTGCCATGGGTTGCGTAAAAAACAAATCCTCATCGCGCCTGAGTTCTATCGATTGAAATCCTTTAAGCCGCCAGTTCTGATGGTGCTTGATCACGAACGGTGAATCTTTTCCCACATGGGTACGGTGTGGGCCATAGGTAATGCGGTTGTTTCTCTGTACACATAAGTTTTTTTCCAGCAAAAAATCTATAACCTCGTTGGTTAAAGCTAGTGGAATATTTAATTTTTGACTTATAGCTTTCGCGTTTCCGACTTCAGGTAATGCGCTCAGGATGCGAACGGCCGAATACATCCAACTCGAATAAAACTGCATTTTTTCATCATTGGACAGTTGCCGGTCAGCCGGCAGCCGATTCTGCAGAGTTGCTCCGGCCTGCTGTTCCCGTTCCATTTTTTTCTCTAATATTTTTTTTAACTTAAAAGCACCGGCTCGCTGGTGCTCGATCAAGAGCAGAAAATATTCGGTTTCTTTTTCGTTAAGCCCCAGATAACCCGCTACTTCGGCGGCAGTCTCTAAACTGAAATGTTTGTCCGACTGCAACACCTGGCTGATCATGGTACTCGAAATATTCACGTGATCGGACATTTTTTTAAGTTGCCCCCGTCCGGCCTTGGGTTGCTCTTTGATCCAAGCAACCAGATACATTTTATAGTCTCGATAGTCGTATATTTTCATGTAGTTACAATAACTTAACTTATAAAAAATTACCATATGGTTATTAAATATGAGTATTATTTACTTATTAAATCTATAATACGGACCTTCTTTTGACTATAACTCATTTTAACGGCAATTAAGCCAATATCCAAAGGACTCAAAATGAAAACTTTAAGCTTCTTACTCGTATCCGCGTTCGTGTCTTCTTCAGCATTTGCTGCAACCATCTACTGTGCCGGGTATATCGGGGTAAAAAATCAGGCCGGCGAGGTCGAATTTGCAACAAAAACCTTCGAGCAGCAATTGACCGAAGCCAAGAAAATCACGCGCATTGCCTTTAAAACCGGTGAAGTTGTGGCCACAGAAAACATGACCGATGAACTTTACGCCCGAATGGATGAGGATACCCTGGTTCTCTCACTTCGCCTTGCAGGTGGTAAAATTCACACGTCCGTTAGCAAGGCTAAGTTTGAATTAGACGATTTTTTCGCCTATAACAAAAGCTCAGACAGCAAGGGTTCAAATTTGATAGCTTATAACCACTATTTAACCTGTAACGAAAAATAATTCTAGAAGGCGCGATATGAAAACATTTTATTTTATTTTTATAGTCTTAATTGCGAGCAGTTGTCAGCAGAATGTCGTTAAAAACGAAACTGTTGAAATCGCAGCTGTTGTACAAGGCCCAGGCGACGGCGGCGGCGGCGATACCTGCAACGGAAAATTAATCGAAAGCTATAAACTCGATATCAGAACACTGCCCGAATATAAAAAACATATCGCGCCGCTAATTAACAAAATTTCGCCGCTGCAGAAAAACGAGAAGTATTTTACTTTCAGGGATTTAATTAGCTCTACAAATAAAACTTGGTATTTGATCGATTGTAAGCTCGATATCCTTGCAAAGCACCGGAAGGGGCTTTATTTAGATACCGACCAAACAGCGCTCCAGACCAAAAAAGAAATCTTCATTGATGCCAAACAGTATCAAAAACTGAATACAGAGAACAAAGCCAAACTCCTGCTGCATGAACTGCTCATGGGTGTGTACATGACAAACGAATTCTCTTTTTCCGATATCTGCAATTTAAATGAAGTGAAAGCAAAATGTATAAATTCAAGACTTTATACTTCCGACAATTTTTTCATGCCTGATAGCCAAACTCCGAAACGTTCGCTCCCTGCTCTGACGGCGGATGACCACCAGAATATCCGTGCCTTAACGGTTTGGCTCTGGATCGAAAGAACCAATGTTCTGCCGAAAACTTTCTCAGCAAAAATGAGTCAATACGGTTTTTTCAATTTATTCACGGCATTCGAAGATGAAGTCGAATTCAGCCTGCCTGTCGAGGCTATTTTGCGGATGTTTAAAAAATACCGACACACAGCCTTGCCTACCAATTGTCAGTTTGATGAAACGACGTTTAAAAGCACATCTAAATGCGAAGTTTCAATGACCGCCACCAGTAAAAAAATGGATTCTGAAGACCGCGGATCGGTCGAAATTATATCCGTGGTGTTGAAGGCCAGAAGATTGAGCGATGGCAAAATCTTCGAGCACACGATGAATAGCTCTTTTGAATCTGGAAAAATTGAACTGAATAAATTTAAAATAGAAGACTCTACACCTTTTGCGATGCTTATATTCAGCGGGAACTCTCCGTTTATAAAAGGTGGTGTTGTGCCAAAAGAGGGTCACAGATCACAGCGTTTGACCGTTTTACTCAATATGAAAAACGACCAATATCCCGAAATTGAATTAATTAAATTAAGCTCGTTTGCCTGGTACTCCTTTGAGGAGAAGCCTGTAGAAAAAAATGGAAAAAAATATAATGAGGTTTACGGCTATAGCGATCATGGTCCCGAAGGTAGCGAAACATTTTATATTAAAGAGATGATGCGGCCCACGTTTTTCCGTTCAACTCCGCCGACAAATCAACTGATACCGACATTCAACTAAGGCCAAATATGAAAACACTCTGCACTTACCTGATAATAGTTCTGGCCCAAACAGCTTTTGCAACTGCCAAACTTTCTCAAGGGCCGGGCGACGGCGGCGGTGGCGATACCTACAACGGCAAGCTTATCGAAAGTTTTAAAACGGATATTACAAAACTTGATGAATACAAAAAACACATTGAACCCATACTCGCCAAAATTTCGCCTGGGCGATCGGTAAAAGAAATATTTACACTTCGAGACATGATCGAACCGAACAACAAGCGCTGGTTTTTTGTAGATTGCAAACTTCAGGATGTTCCGAAAGCCAAAAAAGGTCTTTACATGGACAGCTTTCAGACCGCTTTTCAAAATGGCCAAGAAGTTTTCGTCGATGCGAATTCTTATGCAAAAATGGACTCTGAAAATAGAGCCCAGTTGCTGCTGCATGAAATGCTGATGGGCCTTTACTTGAAGAATTCGATCTCAACGTTTGAGTTATGCAAACTTGAAAGTGTCCGAGGCAAGTGCCGAGATGGCAAGCTAGAAACTCTGTCCGCGACCATTCTCTTAACCACTCATAAAAAGGAAACTCTCGTCGCTGCTGAAAAAGTTATTTTGGATGAAACCGCACACCAAAACATCCGGGCCTTAGTTGACTGGACATGGTCAAATCGGCGTCAATTGACCGAAAAATCATTTACTAAAAAGGCCTACGATTTCAAATTCAGTAATTGGTTCACTGAAATTGCAATGACTCCGAATGGCAGTGCTTCAGAAATGCTGGACCTCGCCGACGTCGTCAGAGGCTTTAAAAAGTACAGTCTTGCAAAAAAGAATTTGGTTGAATGCGGATTTTCGAAACAAGATAAAAAATTCAAAGAAAAATGTGAAATTAAATTGAACTTTGAACGGGTCAAAATCGATAACGAATTTTCAACTGTCACCCTCCGCTTTTCAGGTAAAAGAATTAGTGACGGCAAACAATTTCTATTTGAAATCGGCAAAGTAAGTTTGCCGTCAAAAGAAGCTAACGTTTTGCGGCACAACCTGACTGAGACTGAATCCGGCGCTACTTTACGCTTTATCAAAGACTCGCCGAGCATTACGAAAGGAAAGTTACCTGCAGTCGGACATTTGACCGAAATCCTATCCGTTAATTTTGTTAACGAATCGACGGATGAGCTGAGCCTAAGCTCGGTCAGTTTAGATACCTATCGGTGGTATTCTTTCGAAAAAATTATGAGTAAAAAAGGCAATATCAATTTTACCGAAGTTGTCGGATATAACTCCCCAGCAAACGAACTGAGTGAAGTTTTCTCCGCCGGCACCGAGGCCGATAAAAACTTCGGGGTTGGACGATCTTACGAGCGCAAACAAGCGATAGGATATTTACCTGATTAGTGAATTATTTTCTGGCCAAAACCGCAGCGTAAAATCCGTCAAACTTATCTTTGTGCGCCTGTTGCCGGGAAAGACCTATGTTTTTGATCGCGCTTATAATGACTCCGACTTTTAGCAGAAAATTATAAATACAAAATCCCATTTTATCACTCGTCTAAAAGAGCACCCAAGACTTCGAATGATGCTGATGAAAGTGTTGCTAGTTCAAATTTTTTACGCCAAGCAAGAACCCTTTAAAGCCTAACCAACCAGTGCCGTGGCTTAACTGTGCTAAATCGGACACCTTGAGGGTGTGAATGTGAAGGGCATCGCATTGTTGGCCTATAATGTTATTTTGAAGGACAAGGCTGGATTTGGCGATTTCCAGTGGCGAGTGAAGATTCAGCGGTTGCTAAATTGAATATGAAATCAAATTCATTGTTTTTTATTAAATAGTGTGGGACACTATACAAAGAATGGCACGGTTTGAGTTTGTTGCATGGTTAGTAAAATGGATTCTGGAGCAAGAGAGCTTTGATTTCGATTGGGATCACGGCAACTCTACCAAGAGCCTACAAAAGCACAAGATTAGTTCGGACAGCGCCGAGCAGGCTTTTGTGAACAGAGATTTATTGGTTCCCTTAGGCATTCAAGTTGCGCCTGCTACCAACGAACCCCGCTTTGGAGCATTGGGAACAGATTTTTCAGGCAGAAAAATATCACTTTGTTTTACGATCCGCGAAGGACGCATTCGTATCATTTCGGTACGACCGATGAGTAAAATTGAAAGGAAAAATTATGAGTCGATTCGTTAAAAATGAAAAGGGTTATGAAAAGTCATTTGAAGCTGACTGGAAAGCAGTAAAAAAAGGACTTAAAAAAGTACGAGCCGAAGTTGGCGAACCTAAAAAGGTTCCCACATCTATTGCGCTAGATCCGAGATTTGTGTCGGAATTAAAAAAGGAAGCACAGTCTCGCGGCATTCCTTATCAAATCCTGATGCGGATGTTTATTGTCGAGGGCTTCCAGCGCCTCAAAAAGCAAACAGCTTAAAAGCGATTGCGTTCACAGATTATTCTTTGGGTGATTTTTTCGCGGTGAAGAATACTGCAAATGGCAGGACTTTAAGCCAGTCCCATTTTTCACCGGAGATTTACAAATAGAAGTAGAGTAAACTATCTCTATGAACTTTCGAGCCATATTCCCCTATGTAGATTTTAAAGACGAATTTACATTTGAAAATTGCAGATCAAACGAAGATTTTGTGCAAGCGATAGTAACCGTCTACTTTTCAAATACTGACGAACGCATAAAAGAGGCTACTCTGGCGGTATTTATGGCCTACCGCGACCACTACCCTAAATATTTAAAGAATTTAACTGAAGAGCAAATGCAAAAACTCAATTCAGATATATCAACAGCCTCTTCAAAAATTATCAAACTTCGCCGAATTGCCTTAAGCGCTCTTTCAAAAGTAGCATGATTACCCGAAACCAATATGATGAATTTCTAAAAAATATCCTCGAAGAAATAGACAGTGATTGGGTAATTATCGGCGGATCCTTGCTCGCTATTATTCATGCCAGCGACCGCACCACCGCCGATATTGATATTTGCCCGCTAAATGAAATGACCAATGAGCATCGTCTACTTTTAATGAATGTGGCGGTCAGATCGGGTTTACCAATTGAGGTCATCAACCCCGGTGCAGATTTTTTTCTAAGGCAAATACCGAACTGGAAAGCATCTCTAATTTTATTTAAATCCGGAAAAAGAGGCAGTCTCTTCAGACCTTCTTTAGAGCTTTATCTAAAACTGAAGCTAAATCGCGGAACCGATACAGACATTGAAGACTGCATCAGTTTTATAATTTGGTATAAGAAAAATTCACTGGAAATTAATCTTGAAGCCATTAAAAATATATTAGATAGCTACGATTCTGAAAAAACTATAAAAATTATGGAAAAAATTTAACCTTGTTTTATCCGCTCGCAAAAACAGAAGGTTTAACTAGAGAGAGTCCCGATTTCAATTCGAAACTCTGCTTAAGCCGTTGCTTTTCTACAACTTCAGTTGCGCATCGATTATTTTTTTGATGTCTTCGTAAGGATAAGATCCCGTCAAGGGCACTGAACCGATCAGAAAGCTGGGCGCGCCAGTGAATTTGTGTGAATCGGCTCGACGTCGGTCGGCCAGGATGGATTTCGCAACCTCATCGCTGCTCATATCGGCTTTCATTCGTTCAGAATCAGCACCGATTTTTTTGGCCGTTGCATAAAGGAAGGCTTCTCCTTCCTTACCAAATTTTTCTTGATTATCAAAAAGTTCCTTTTGGAACGCATAAGCTAAGTCAGGGCTTTGCATGCAAACTGCCGTAAACGCCTTTGCCGCGACTAAAGCGAGGGGATGGAAAGGGAGAGGCATATTTCGCAGAACCAAATTCACTTTTCCATCATAATTTTTTATAACTTCCCGCATGGTTTTGGCGCCTTTTACACAATACGGACATTGAAAATCGACATATTCTTCAATTGTTAGCTGGGCACTTTCGGGCCCTGCGATTACGCAGCCCGTGTTCGCGTTCAAACCGGCAAAGGCCACGCTGGATGCGATGAATAGGCCGAGAGCGAGCTGTTTCTTAAGTTGTAAAAGGCTATTTCCCATAATTTCTCCTGTTGTTATTTTGAACCTGCGCTATGCAGGTTCGAAGTACAAGAATATCCTGGCTGAATGTTTTCGATGTCAGGAGAATGTAAAATTATTGAAAATTTAAATTTACAAAGACATGAGGCGATAACCAACAGATCTGACAGTTTCTATAAGATCAATGTGGATTTTTTGCCGTAAAAGCATGACATGCGTGTCGACGGTTCTGGTTGTAGGATAAACATCGTAGCCCCAGACCTTATTTAATATTTCGTCTCTTGAGAATACTTTTTCAGGGCTTTCTGCGAGCAGCACCAGAAGATCATATTCTTTTTTGACTAACTCGACTGAATTTTCGCGGAAACTTATTTTGTGCCGAATGCGATCGATGCAGAGTGGACCCACCTTCAAGAAAGTGACAGCTTCATTAGTCATCGAAGCCGGCTCAGGACGGATTTCGCGGAGCTGCACACGGATCCGGGCCAGCAATTCGCGAGATTCAAAAGGTTTCGTTAAGTAATCGTTGGCACCCATTTCGAGACCGAGAACTTTGTCCACCAGATCGGCCCGGGCCGTTAGAAAAATAACGGGGCTTTTGCTGCCTTTTCTGCGAAGGTCGGTAAGAAAATCGAGACCTTGGCCATCGGGCAACATCCAATCCAGAACGATAAGATCGGGCTTCAGCAGAAGTTTTTCCCGAGCTTCTTTCAGATTTTTAACGAGGTGGATTTCATGCCCTTCATTGCCAATGCATTCTTTAAGCGACAAGCCCAGGTTATCGTGATCCTCAACTATTAAAATTCTAGCCATTCTCAATATTCCTATCTTTTTTCATTCAACAACAAGGTAAATGCGGTGGGTGACTTTGAGAACAGAATCTTCGTGCCCCAGTCATCCAAAATAAATTTTGTTATATTTAGGCCAAGGCCCATGCCCTGGCTGTGTTGGCTTTTTGCAAATGCCCCGGTCATTTCCTGCAAAGAGGTAAATTCACATTCACCTTGGTCTTCGACGGTAATTTTAATCTGGTTGTTATTGCGCGCTAGCCGGATATAGACCGGTGGCTGCCCGTGGTTAAATGCATTTTCTACCAAATTTGAGAGAATAAACTTTAACCAGAACGGGTCTGTCTCTACACTTTGATCTATGGGTAACAGCTGAAATTGAACATTTTGATTTGTTTCGTGGGCAAAATCACAAATCCAGTTGTTAATTGACGGGATCTCCACATATTTAAAATGCACGCGATGGCTTTCAGTCTGCAAATAAGTTTTACTGACCTCGATAATTCTTTGCAGCCGAAAAATTTCGGTCGAACTGCGGGTAATGAGATCCTGATCCGCTAGCGAAAACCGCGATGAATTGCTAGTCAGTTTTTCCAGCATCAGTAACAACGCGCTGACTGGGGTTCTGAATTCATGACTCAACACTTGCAGAGCCAGGCGGTGTTTTTGCTGGGCTTTATTTTTTTCATAGAGTCGTTTGAAATAAAATCCGAGAAAAGTCAAAACAACTAGGCCGAATAAAACCAGAATAGCGAGGGAGTAACGATAAAGATAAGCCATGGTGTGTCTGGAATTATAAGCCCAGCAGCCATTTCCCATTTTTTGCAAACAGAGCGCGCCTGCGGTAAACGCGGTTAATTCATATTTGCCCTCTTTAAGTTCAGTCTGTATGGCGCTCAGGTCGTAAACCCAGTAACTCAAAGGCGAAAACCCCAGGCGAGACTGATTTTTCAAGAGTAAATAGTCTTTGGTAATTACCAATGGCGAAGCCCGTACGAGTTCTTCAATTTCGGCATCATTAAATTTTGCAATGACCGAATATTGTGGATCTTGAATCTGGTACTCGATGAAAAGTTCAGCGAGCTCAGATACCTTAAAAAAAGACAGATGCTTTTCAATCCAGTTTTTGGTGCTATAAGGTGCCAACCCATTCTTCACCAGTAGGTAAGCAAAACTGTTACCCCAATCACTGACAAAAGGTGGTGTTAAGAGAAACTCTTCAGGAAGCTTCATTCCCCTTAGGATTTTCCTATACGCTTCTAACTTTGAAAGTTTTCTGCCGGAGTAATTATCAGGTGGCGGTTGGAGACCATCTTCCTCATGTAAGATTTTGAAAACCGCAGGTACTTCAATTGAGCTCATCGCGTTTTCCGGATTACAGGTGGGCGTTATTTCATGGAATTTCAATTTTCGAACATCCAGTAGCGGATGTAAGACCTGAAACTGCCCCTGGCTGCCATAAAGTTCGGTAAAATTGATTTCAAGCCTTGGCTGATGATGCATTTGGAAAGCGTGCAGCGCGGGTTCGACGCTTTCAAAAAAACTATGGAAACTAAAAAGCTTCTGTTCGCTTACGCTAACCGCCACATAGCCTAAAAAGCACAGCGGTAGGATGAGCAGGCTGAGAATGACAAAATGATCTTTAGACCCATACGCTTTCAAGTTCTCAGCCCCCGTGAATCAACTTTATCATATTTCGCGGGTTCCGATTGTCAACGCAATGTCAATTGTGTGTGAAGTTTGTCGGACGCAGACTGATAAAGGCTATTTTCTGGCCAATACCGCCGCGTAGAAACCGTCAAACTTATCTTTATGCGGCCACACCCGCATTTCACGCACCAGCGACCAGTCTTTGCCGAACTCGCTCTGCAGAAACCACTTCACCTGCTCTTCATTTTCACGGTGCAGAATACTGCACGTGGCATAAACCATAAGCCCGCCCGGCTTGCAGATTTTGGAGTACTGGCTGATGATTTCTTTTTGTAGAATTGTCAGGCGTTCGATTTCGGCAATACTGAGCTTCCACTTTGTGTCGGGATTACGGCGCAAAACCCCCAGCCCCGAACACGGTACATCAAGCAACACACGATCAAAAGTATTTTCAAGCCGCTTAACGGTTTTGTTAGATTCAATTAATTTTGTTTCGATGATATCCACGCCATCACGCGCGGCGCGTACCTTAAGTGCCTTCAGTTTCCACTCGTGAATGTCCATGGCGATGATCTTGCCTTTATTTTTCATCAGCGCTGCAAGATGCAAAGATTTACCACCGGCACCGGCGCACGTATCGGCTACTCGTTGCCCAGGTTTAACATCCAGCAAAGGCGCCACCATCTGCGAAGCGGCGTCCTGCACTTCAAAAAATCCTTTTCTAAATACTTTCGTGGCGAATACATTTTTTCTTCGCGTTAACTTAATGCATTCATTGTGAATTTTTTCAGTCTGAATTTCTTCTTCGCCAAGTTCT
Source organism: Bdellovibrio sp. (assembly GCA_031428535.1). GTDB lineage: Bacteria > Bdellovibrionota > Bdellovibrionia > Bdellovibrionales > Bdellovibrionaceae > Pseudobdellovibrio. The sequence continues at coordinate 17,485 of JANPPN010000133.1, forward strand.
GCAATTAAAGTATCAACATCGGTTTTAAGCGTGTTCGTCCGTAAAAAAACTTCGGCCGGCGTATTCAGCGCATTCATGATTTTCGTCCACTCGCCGCCAAACTCTTCTGTACCCAGCTCGTGCAGCCAGTCCGGAAAAGAATTTGCAACTTCGGGCGGCTTTTCAGCCGAGTTACGGCTTTTCAAATCTGAAATTTTAATGTGATCGAATTCTTCCCAGTCGGGAATCTCGTTCATCGTCTGAAAAAGATAAGCCGCAATCAGATTCCACGGATTGCCTTCACCGCCGATAAATTCAAGGCGCCGTTTATGGCGGACGATTTCGTAAACGGTTTCGGCAAAAAACTTACGGTCGCGCGCTCCCCATTTGCGGTTGTTCTTAAAACAACGCTCAATAACTTTATCTGCGTATTTGCCGTCTAGGAAAATTTCATCAAGCGCA
>JANPPN010000134.1:0-2678 GCA_031428535.1 Bdellovibrio sp.
TAACAATTACCTTAACGTTGTATGATATTTGCCCTAGTAAAGTCACCTATCATTTGATATGAAATTCGCGACCTTGGCGACGTTACATTCTGTGTGCCCATAGCTTATGCATTTTGGGAGAAGGTGAATTTCATGCTCAATAAACTCTGCGCACTTTTTTTAGTTTTGGGTTTTGCATTCTCATGTCAGAAAGATCCGAGCCTTGAACTTAAGCCAAAGGCACAACCTGAAGGGCCTGAAAAACTGAATCCTACTGGTACCTGCCAGCTATTTTTTACGGTCGAAAGACTTTGTGCCGATCTTATCTGGGAAAATGTTCCCGAACTCACAAAACCGGCTTCGTTTTTTGTTAAATATTTTGTTCAGGAAGCCCCGGCGAAATTCACCGAGCCCCAAAAACGACCTGCTTTTGAATTGGTTTTAGTGGGCAGTGTGCCGCAGAAACAGGTAATTAAAGTTGAAAAGATCACAGATGGAGTATACCGGGCATCAAACGTGATTTTTGACCGCAATGGCATTTGGGAAATTCATCTGCAGTTGAAAAACAATAACGAAGTTACAGACAGCGTTATAAAGAAATTCAAACTTTAAAAAGCAGGGTATCTGCCGCCGAACCTGTCGCACAAAAATCTATGGAGTGGAGGTATTTACCTATGAAAGCTTTCTGGTGGTTTAAAAAAAATACAATCGCTGGTATGGGGCGACCGGGTTTCAATGCCGTTCACTGGTTCGATCTTCCGTTTGATGAGGCCGTTTTGCTAGGCTGGCTTGGGCAGCATTCCTCGGGCACGTATAGTTTAGAATCCTTCCGAAAACATCTTAAAACGTATTCGCCGCGTATTTTCAAGTTTTACGGGCTGGATAGTAATTCGGGTGCCAAAGTACTAGACGTCTTTAATAGCAATCAGGGCGTGCTCAAGGTGTTCGAAAAACTCGCGCATAATACAAAAAATTTCAGACAATTTGAAATCAGCGGCGATGATCTGAAATTTTCACTCAGTGAAGCCCGTCTGCACGAAGAGATCAGGTTTCTTAAATCGCAGGGGATTGACAACGTCATTAGCCTGACCGAACAACATCATCAAAAAGACATTCTACAGAACGATTTCAAGGTGCATCACTTCAGCATTGAAGATCTGGGGGCTCCCAAGCTTGAACAGGTTTCGCAGCTTGCAAATGTTATTCAGGCAGCCCTCAGTAAAAAAGAAACAATGGCCGTGCATTGCCTTGCCGGAATCGGTCGTACCTCAACCATGCTGATGGCTTCGCATATTATGATGGGTGAAAGTGCTGATGAACTGGAGCAGTTGTTAAAAAAACAGAATCCTACGTTTTCGCTGGTCGGGTCGCAAGGCGAGTTTCTGAGATCGCTCCGTAGTAAAAATTCGTTTTAATCGAAGCCATAAAGTGGGGGATTAGGTACGGCGTACATTTACCATTTACGGAGCTGCACTAACTTTTGCTGATTTAAAATAGACATGCGCATCCTCGGTATACAGACCGATTCGACCACTCAGATAAGGGCGTTCGTTGTCTGTAAAAGTCGTAAGTACTGCGCCATTGACAGCGACCGTGATTACATTGCTTTTTTGTGTGATTTTAATATTATGCCACTGACCGATTGCAAACGTCGGAGAAGAACCTGATGATAAAAATCTTTGGGCGCCTGCATACGCGGGATCACCTTTACCCAATTCCCAGCCGTTCGGTTTTACGACGAAATAATAAAAGTGGACGTTATCTGTATAGTTCCAAAAAGCCCATGCGACCTCCCAGGCATTGGGGGCGGTGCCCGTGCGTAATTGCTGTTGATTTTTTAATATTGTTTCAAAAATATAATCTCCTGAAAAACTAGGCCCGACAACAAGGCCTGCGTGTGTTTCGCCAGATGATGTAGATACCATAGGCTTCAATGAAACAGCTTGGCCTTCCGGTAAATTAACAATCGAATTGCATCCGTACCCTGCAAAAACAGAATGCCATAATCCAAAATTTTGACTGTCAGCGATACACCCACCGTCGGCAGCAAGGCCTGAAAAATCATCATAAAAGAGAGTCGATGATGTTGGTGGTGGAACAGGCGTAGGTGTCGGTTCGGGCGGCGGATTTACAACAACAGATCCCACTGTCGCACTGGCTATATTTGAATACGAAGAATATACGACAGAGCCTGATAATCTGTTTCGATAACTGCGCACACGATAATAATACGTTGCGGCTGCTAAACCGGTATTTGAGAAACTTTTTGAATTTGCCGCAGCCCTGGCAATTTCAGTAAATCCAGATCCAGAAGATAAGCTTCGTTGAATAATATAACCGCTTTCATTGGTGGCGTTATCCTGCCACGATAAATTTATTTGCGAAGATGAAGCGGCAACAGCACTTAAAGCTGAGGGCGCATTCAGCGCCCATACGTTTGCTGAAAATAAAACTCCGACGGCCCAAAATAAAACAGTTTTAAAGTTTGAAAAAAAATTCATACCCACCCCATTACACTGAATTGCATTTTTGAAACCGACTGTAATCAACTACGGACCACCTTGTGGCTCACTACTGACAAATAACTATACGCTATTTTAAACGACGAATCTGAAGATATTGAAACTACTCGCTATTTTAATAATTTGTCGAAGTAACAATCACCCTCAAAAGTTCAACGCTTCATTTTGGCTCATCAT
>JANPPN010000135.1:0-27150 GCA_031428535.1 Bdellovibrio sp.
CTTTTGCCCGCGTTGGGTTGACCTATTAATCCTATAAATCCTGCTCGATAAGACATGTGTTTCCTTTTACTACTCTTTTAAAGTTTTCATTAATTCATTTAAATAAAGTTCGGCCGCTTTTTGTTCTGCAATTTTTTTGCTTGCACCGTCTGCACGGGTTTTTTCGGTTTCCTGTAATTTCAGCGACACTAAAAACTTCGGTTTGTGCGAGGGACCGCTCGCCAACACAACTTCATACACCGGAGTACCGAGATGATGTTTCTGCGTCAGCTCCTGCAAGCGCGATTTATAATCCTGGGTGTAAGCGGCATTTGTTGCCCCGAAGAAATCGTCACGTGAGTACTGTTTGAGAATCCAGATTCGTGCGGCATCAGGGCCGGCATCGTGATAAATCGCTCCGATGATAGCCTCGATCGTTGAACCCTGTATTCGCGGGTTCAAGTGATTCCCCTGTTTTATTTCGCCCGGGCCGAACTGCATATAATGTTCAAGCTCAAATTTTTTGGCCATTTCAGCCAATTTATTAAGGTTAACCAGTGACGCCCGCTTTTTTGAAAGTATGCCCTCTTGTTCTTCCGGAAAAAGCCGTAAGAGTTCTTCGGCCACCATAAAATTAAGAATGGAATCTCCCAAAAATTCAAGGCGTTCATTATGCGGCTGCTGTCGATTGGCCTCAACCGAAAAACTTTTGTGCGTCAGCGCCTCGATAAGAAATTCCGGATTTCTGAATTTGTAATCGAGCAAAGTCTGGAACTGAATCAGGCGTTTATTCATAATTCTACCCGTGTGCCTGTCAGCAGAACATCGGAGTCCTGCGGTACGACGCCTTCTACTTTCACGTTGATTTCTGTATTACGGAATAACTCATGCTCGGTGGCCGTCAGATTCAAGTTGAGATTCCAGTAATCCCGCGAAATGCCCTGATGCGCAGGATGGTACTTTTTGAGAACCAAGACGCGCTTTACCGATCCCACCTGAGACAGGGCTTCGGACTGCAGTCTGTGCAAACTGAGTTCGCGTAAAAGGCGCGCGCGTTCTTTACGCTTCATCATCGGCACCTGAATCATCGCGCCGGCCCTTGTTCCCTGTCGTTCACTGTATGGAAACACATGCAGGCGCGTCCACGGAGTTTCCGAAAGAATTTTATAAGTATTTTCAAACTGCTCGTCGGTTTCTGAAGGAAATCCTGCAATAACATCCATTCCGACAAAAGCGCCGGCAACTCTTGTCTTAATCAGGCTAAGACTGCTGCGAACTTCGGCCTCTGTATACTTACGTTTCATCTGGGCCAGCACTTCGGTATCGACGCTCTGAATACTCATATGAAAATGCGGACAAAGGCGTGAGTCACTGAATAGCGCAATTAACTGCTCAGACAGTTCAATCGGTTCAAGCGATGAAAGTCTGATTCGTGGAATTGTCGTTTTTGCAAGCACCGCCGCTACGAGTTCTTCAAGACCGGAATTCCCATCTTCATAATCCCCGATATGAACGCCCGTCAGCACAACTTCTTTGCTGCCTGAAGATTCCAGCTCTTTAATTTTTGAAACCAGCTGGTTAATGGGTATCGACCGGCTTTTACCTCTGGCATAAGGGATAATACAGAAAGTACAAAAACTGTTGCAGCCGTCCTGAATTTTCAGAAAGCTACGGGTGTGTGAAAGTTCTTCGCCGCCGCCAAATTCAAGATCGTCTTTTTTAAAAATATTTGATTTAAAAACTTTTTGCGCTGATTCGCGTTTGATATAGCGGTCCATTATCTGAGGCAGCATTCCTTTATGGTAATTGGCCACAACAAGATCAGCACCGGGCAAATTCTCAAAGGCGCCGGTATCAACTTGAGCCGCACAGCCAGTTACAACAACTGTAGCCAGAGGCTCCTTTGATTTTATTTTACGAATCATCCTAACTGCCTGTTGCGTAGCTTCGCCGGTAACGGCGCAGGTGTTCAGTACGTGAATCGGCGGACTTTTCCTATCAGAATTAATTTTAAAACCGTTTGCACTCAGATTTTTCTGAATGAGGCCGGTATCATAGGTGTTAACCTTACAACCAAAGGTATGAACAATAAATTCATAATCTTTCTGTACCGATTTCAGTTCAATGTTATCCATCCGCCACCTATTAGTTTTTGATTTTTATATAAAACGGCCGCTTGGCCCGGAGCAACGGCTCGCTGGGGTTCAACGAATGAAAGTTTCACACCACGGTGAGTTTTAGTTACTTTTGCGATTGAGGCTTTATGCTGATAACGGATTTTTACTTCGTAGTTACTGCCGTCGTCGACCTCACTCAGCCAATGCGGCTCGATAACCTCAACTTCGTTTGAATAAAGATGTGATTCTTCTCCCACCCAGACTGTGTTATCAACCGCATCGATTTTCAGAACAAAAAGCTTTTCATGATACGTCATCCCGAGCCCTTTGCTCTGGCCGATTGTGTAGAGATGAATTCCTTCGTGATCCGACATGACCGTGCCTTCAGGGTATCTTTTGATTTTTCCTTTTTTGAGGTTCAAGATCTGGCTGCTGACTTGCTCTTTGATAAATTGGTCATAGCCCTTATTGCCGACAAAGCAAATGCCGGTTGAATCTTTCTTCTTGGCGACAACAAGGCCTTTTTCTTCGGCGATTCTGCGAACTTCCGGTTTTTTCAAATGGCCGATCGGAAACAGCAGCTTTGAAACAATTTGCGGATCGATAGTAAATAGAAAATAGGTCTGGTCTTTCCAGTCATCCGTGGAAGTCTGAATAAAGGCCTTGGCGTTTTCATCGCGAATAATCTGCGCGTAGTGCCCTGTTGCCAGAAAATCACAATCCAGCTCTTTCATTTTTTTTATCAAGTGATCAAACTTAAGATAGGTATTGCAGTTTACGCAAGGGAGCGGTGTCTCGCCGTTAAGGTAGGCGTTGATAAAGGGATCGATGACCGAAGCCTTGAATTTGGCTTCGCAGTTCAGAACATAAAAGGGAATATTTATTTTATCGGCCACACTTCGGGCATCATCCACATCGATACTCGAGCAACAGGTGCCATTGCCTTCGGTGATATCACACTGTGCATAGTCCCATACTTGCATCGTTGCGCCGATAACCTCATAGCCCTGCTCAACCAGCAGTGCGGCTGCAACTGAACTGTCTACGCCTCCACTCATAGCGACAAGAACCCGGCCTTTTGACTTTTGAATATTGTTTTCAGATTGCATGTGACTTCTTCTTTTCTTCCGAATTAATTTCGCGCAGCTTCTGAACGGTGTCGCTCAAAATTTGCACGAAGCTGTGTATTTGCGACTCCTGCGTAGCCCAGCCGAGACTGACACGCAAAGAGCTCTGGGCTTCTTGCTTTGTCAGACCCATCGCAAGCAACACCGGGCTTGGTTCTGGATTTCCGCTGCTGCAGGCGGCACCCGTACTGACCGAATAACCCTTAAGATCGAGAGTCATCAGCAAAGTTTCTCCATCAATACCGTCAATGATCAGGCTTGAAGTATTCGAGATTCGCGAAGACCTTTCAGCCGTTATCGAAACATCAGGTATTGAAGTTAGAATTTTTTGTTCCATCAAATCCCTTAAGGTGGTCATCGACTCTATTTTGCTTTCGCAATTTTTAAATTCTTCCAGAACGATACTCAAAGCCGCAATTCCGAGAACATTTTCGGTACCACCGCGTCGTCCACGCTCTTGCCCCCCGCCGTGAATCAGAGGCACCCACGGAGAATTTTTTCTGATGTAACAGAATCCGGTGCCCTTAATCGCGTACAGCTTGTGCGCTGAGAAAGTGGCGTAATCAACACCGAAGTCTGCGAAATCAACAATTGCTTTTCCGAGCAGTTGAACACAATCAGAATGCATATACGCACCGACGGTATGAGCCAGCTCAGAAATTTCCTTTATCGGAAAGACAGTGCCGGTTTCATTATTCGCATACATAACCGATACTAAAGCCGTACGAGCAGAAAGTTTTTCTCGTACGAAATTCATATCAATCATACCATTTTTGTTAACCGGTATGAAATGAATGATCGCGCCTTGCGATATTAAATAGGCCGCGGTTTTTTGAACACTTGGATGTTCAACTTGGCTAATCAGAAATTCATTTTTTTGAATCTTGAGATGATCCCATAATGAACGCAAAACCGAACTGTTACCTTCGCTCGCACCTGAATTAAAAACAATTTCAAGTGGTGAACATGAAAGTAACTCAGCGATTTTTTGCCGGGATTCACGAATAATCGTTTTAGGAACACGACTATCAAAATGTATCGAAGAGGGATTGCCTGCGAGGTCGATAAGCTCAACCCACCTCGACCTTAGCACTGGAAGATGCGGAGTCGTGGCATTGTAATCTAAATATATTCTCTGATGAGAGCCCGAATTCGAGTAATTTTGCATAGCGCCATGTTGTACATTAAATTGAAAAAATTGAAAAGATCTAAGTAGTTAGCTCATACTTTAGCGGTATCTTTTATGAAAGGCTTCTTTCGAAGTGGGTTATAAACAGGGCCCTTATTGCTTGGCGCTTGCTTGAGGATCGCTTTTTCGCCGTTTTCGTTTGAATAATTATAGCCTCCGAACGATATAATTCCCAGTAATATTAGTAAGTTGAGTAACCTTCCCATATTAACATCCTCCTTCCTCATAAATAGGACTCGACCTAGGTTTAAAGTGGTTAAATTTTACATGGATTGTGACTCGAAAAAGACGGTTTAGAAAGACATCGGGCTCTCCGATAAGAATACTGAATGGATTACCTCAAAACAAACCTTAAATGGGAAGATTTTTTCACGAGAGAGTCAGTTGAACTCGATGAAAAAATGCAATCTCTCGATATGGATTCACTCAGTAAATCCAAACTGAGACTTTCGCTGGAAAATAATATTCTGGATTGGAATAAGTATGAAGCCTGGGTGCTTGAAAACTTAGGTTGCGCAAGTATTAAGGCTAATTTGAGCGCTGTTGTCATCGACAGCTTCGCTGAAAATCTACAAGACACTCTGGATGCCTATTCGACTCATGACTGTTGGGGCGAAGATCTTATGCCGATCATGACCTGGGACGAACAGGTGATTGTATTCGGACTTCAGTACAATGAAAATCTGATCGCGATCCCGAACCATATTTTTATTCTTGCGCCACCTCAGATTTTAACAAGCCTCTCTAAAAAACTTTCTAAAAGTGATGATGATCACGAAAGCAGTGAAAAGGATTCAAAAGATAAATATGATCTGACGACGTCGGGAATTGAAGGCCTGTCGCTCGAAGTTCAGCCACTTACTTTTGATTTTAAAGACTTACCCCAAAAACTGGCTCCATCCGAACACACTAATACAAAACCGATTGTCACTGAATACACCAATACTAAAAAGATCGATCTCGAACTGACCAGTACCAAATCGATGCCCACCGAACACACCAGCACATTTTCAATGACTCAATCTACACATTCGAGCATTGCCGCAGACGGCACGAAAACAAAAACTGAAAAAGAAATCTGGGAATTCATCAACGAACGCCACAAAGAATACATTTTTGAAGTTAAAAAACAATTTACGGCTTACCTCGTGTTGAAGGTCGATTACGATAAAACCCGCGTTTACAAAATGGATCCCGATTTGGCTTCGGAAAATGTGAATGAACAACTCTTCAATTATAGTCTGCGTGAAGAAAATCCATTCAAACGCGTATTTGAAAGCGGACAGTATGAATCCTTCAGCGTTAGCCAACTTGGGCTAAATCTGAAGAACTTCAAATATGCCTGCATTACCGCCCTGAAATCCGGAAAAAAAGTTGTCGGTTTTCTGGTTGGTTTTAAAGATACAAATCTTTCAGAAATTGATCAATTACTGTTAGAAGAACTCGCAAAAGAAACTGCAGCTTAGTTACTGATTTTATAAACATCCAGCAAACGCGCGCCCGCCTCGGCAACTTTAATCTCGATCAGAAAAACAGACGTGCTTTGTGGATAATCCTGCAACTTAACCCGATCCGGCCATTCAACAAATTTATAATCCGCCGTTGCATTCAGGAGATCAAAAAAACCGGCAGACTCGATGTCTTCTGCGGATTCAAGCCGGTACAGGTCGTAGTGATCAATAACTACCTTTGAATTTGAATAGCGATGATGAATCGAATAGGTCGGCGACTGCACAATTTCGAGCCCGAAAAGGCGACAGAAATTAGCCACCAGCGTGGTTTTGCCGGCAGACAGACCGCCGGACAACAATAAGATTGAACCCTTAGGTGCAAGGTTCCGCATTTTTTCGGAAAAGATGACAAGCTCGTGCTCAGTTTCAAGCCGTGTTGCGAAAATTAAATTCATTTAATTTTATCATTCATTTTGCGGACTGCCTTTTTCAGACCGGTTTCAAGGGCGTAGCAAATCAGTGAATGTCCGATATTCACTTCTCTGAGGTGCGGTAACTTCCGGATCATTTTAGCATGCGGAAAATCAATCCCGTGCCCGGCATGCACACGCAGATGCAATTCGTGGGCTTTCTGCGCGCAGAACAGCAGATTATTCCATAACCGGAGTTTCTTTTTTTTATTCGCGCAACTGACCCAGTGGCCGGTATGAAATTCGATGGCATCTGCACCGGCCATCGCCGAAGCACTGACCTGTTCAGGATTGGCCTCGATAAAATAGGACACCTTAATTTTGGCATTCTGCAACTCATTCGTCATATTCTTGATCCGCTCAAAAACCTTCACGATATTTAACCCGCCTTCGGTTGTAAGCTCCTCGCGTTTTTCAGGTACGAAACAAACCCATTCGGGTTTGTTCGTCAGCGCAATTTTCAGCATTTCGTCGGTAACCGCCATTTCAAGATTAATTGGCAGCTTCGATTTTTTACACAACAGAACGACATCGGCATCCTGAATATGCCTTCGGTCTTCGCGTAAATGTATTGTGATCTGTTTGCCGCCGCCGGCTTTTACAATATCTGTAAGCGCCAGCAGATCAGGGTAGCAGGTTGTACCGCCACGCACCTGCCTAAGCGTGGCCGCATGATCGATATTCACCCCGAGCGTGATTTTCTTTTTGGTGGAAAGTCTCATTAATGTCCTTATGAAATTTCTTTTCCGAGAAATGAAGCCAAGTCTTCTGCGATAGAATTAATTTTCTTTTTATCGGGACCTTCTACAAGTATCCGGATCAAAGGCTCGGTGCCTGAGTATCTGATAAAAATCCGCCCTTCACCTTTCAGCTGGGCCTCTTTTTCCTTTAACAAAGACGCGTAGCCCTTGATTTCAGAAAGCTCAACCCGGCTGCGCACTCGGCAATTGATCAGCACCTGCGGAACATCTTCAAAGATATCCGCCAATTCGCTCATTTTGCGGCCGGTTTCTTTCATTACCGAAAGAACATTCAACGCGGCCACAGTTCCGTCGCCGGTGGTTGTCTGATCGAGAAAAATAATATGGCCGGATTGCTCCCCGCCCAAACTGTAGGACCCCCGGCGCATCTCATCAACAACATGTTTGTCGCCAACATTTGTGGTTATGACTTTGATTCCGTGCTCGTTCATCTTTTTTTCAAGACCGAAATTACTCATTTGCGTAACCACAAGCGTGTCGTGGCGGAGTTGTTTTTTTATTTTCATGTGAATCGCACAAATTGCAAGGATGTGATCACCATTGATGAATTTTCCATTTTCATCGATCATAATCAGCCGATCGGCATCGCCATCAAGTGCAATTCCGACGTCGGCTCGGTACTGAACAACGGCCTGAGAAATAAGACTTGGATGCAAAGCGCCTACCTTATCATTAATATTGATACCATTCGGTTGATTGCCGACGTGAACGACTTCGGCCCCGAGCTCTTCGAAAATCGCCGGTGCAACTTTGTAAGCCGCGCCATGCGCCGTATCCAGCACGATTCGCATTCCCTCAAGAGTGTATTCCAGCGGAAAAGCGCTCTTCGCATAAACAATATAGCGGCCTTGCGCATCTTCGATACGTTTTGTCCGACCAACTTCCTTCGAAGGTGGCAGCATTTTAGAAAGGTTATCCGCCGCAACGAGAGTTTCAATTTCTTTTTCCAGTTGATCATCAAGCTTAAAGCCGTCAGGCCCGAAAATTTTGATTCCGTTATCCTGATACGCATTGTGCGAGGCTGAAATAACGATCCCGGCAGCAGCCCGCATCGTGCGCGTGAGATATCCAATTCCCGGAGTGGGAAGTGGCCCCACTAACTGAACGTTAATTCCCATAGAATTAAGTCCGCTGGCCAGCGCCTGTTCAATCATGTAGCCGGAAAGCCGTGTGTCTTTACCAATAACAACTTTGTTAGCCTGGGATGGAGATGAAATTACTTTTTTTCTGATCAGGTGACCGATGGCCTGGCCGATTTTAACCACCACTTCAGGTGTCATTGGATATTGATTTGAAGTGCCTCTTATACCATCGGTGCCGAATAATTTTGTAGAACTTGGTGGGCTCTGCGACATATTTATTTTCTTTCTTTATCCCTTTGTACAATCTCAACACGGATTGTATTTGGTTTTATACCGATAATTTTAATTCCTTTCGGAACATCTATTTTTGAAGCATTCATATCAATATCATAAAATCCGGCCGGCTTATCCGAAAGGTCAAAGGCCAGGATTTGAGAAGACTCACGATATTTTTTAAGAATTGGCTGAGGCCCCGAAACTTTTACTTTCAGTTGTGCGCTGGATTGAGCCGCGACCACCAGCAATTCTGACGTTACAAAATCGAGTTCGAGATCCTTTGACACAATAAAATCGCGCTTGTTCAGAATCGAAAGCCATAAAATCAGCGAGATAAAAAGCGCCACCACTTTATAAGAAAAATTATCCAGCAAACTGGATTTAATTTTTTCAATATTTTCGGGTTTCGTGTAACGTTTCATTGAGTAGCCGTCTCGGGGTGAAAAGCTTTATACTTGAAACCGTAGGTTTCATAAAGTGCCTGACGTACTTCCGAAAGTTCAACATTGGGGCTCATGTGTCCGGAGTGCACTAAGCTGATCGATTTGGTTTCTTCCGAAACGACTAATACAAGAGCATCGGTTTCTTCGGTTAACCCGATTGCGGCCCGGTGGCGGGTGCCCAGATTCTTATCGATCGCCGGATTTTTACTGAGCGGCAGGAAGCAGCCCGCCGAAACAATTTTACCGCCGCGAATCAGCACCGCGCCGTCATGCATGGGCGCCTGGGGCTGAAAAATAGATTCAATAATTTCAGCCGAAATTTTGGAATCCAGTTCGGTGCCCATTTCGATGTGATAGTCGACGAGAATATCTTTTTCGATGACTATTAAGGCCCCATACCCCCGCTGAGCAATGGAGATAACACCTTTAGCTATTTCCTCGATCAGATGAGTTTCCATAACCGAAGAAATTCCGGTAAACAACGGATGGCTGCCGATGTGCGAGAGCGCTCGCCGGATTTCTCCTTGAAACAGCACCACAAGAATAACAAATAAATTCGAAAAGAATTTTTCAAGGATCCAATTGAGTGAATGAAACTCGAACCACTGACTCATCACAAATGAGATGGCGAGAATTCCAAGGCCCGACAGCATCTGAATGGTGCCGGTTCGTTTAATCAGAATAAGCGCGCGGTAAACAATCAACCAAACGAGAAAGATATCAAAAATGTCCTGCCACCGTAAATGCGACAGGACAAACGATAAATTCTCAATCAGGTTGGATACGACGTTCATGTGGCAGGAGCAGGTTTTCTATTCGATAGCGTTTCCGCATCTGTAGATTTGTCATTGCTGGAGATCGAGTCGATTCCGCCGCTTTTTCGGTTGATCCGTATTTTCTGAATTTCAGAAATTGCCGCACCTTTGGTAATCACATCAACTTCGTGTCCGTCGATGGTCTCGTACTCAAGCAAAGCCTGGGTAATTTTCTCGAGCACATCTTTATTGGCCACAATGATGTCCATGGCTTTGCGATAACCTTCGTTGATAATTTTTGAAATTTCAGCGTCGATTTCCTGAGCTTTCGATTCAGAATAATCTTTCGATCTCTGACCGTAACTCATGCCCTGGAATACCGGACCATCGCTCTTTTCATAAGCCAGCGGCCCAAGCGGACTCATTCCCCATTCGCAGACCATTTTTCTTGCGAGTGAAGTTGCGCGCTCGATGTCGCTTGCGGCACCGGTGGTAAAATCCTTAAAAATTAGTTCTTCTGCGGCGCGCCCCCCGAAAGCGAAAGCAATCCAGTTTTCAGCCTGCATTTTAGAAAAACTGAGTGCATCTTTTTCAGGAAGCGTCTGGGTTAAGCCCAGCGCCATCCCGCGCGGAATAATCGTAACTTTATGAATGGGATCAAGGCCTGGTAAAAGCTTTCCGACCAGCGTATGGCCAGCCTCATGATAGGCCGTTGTCTTACGGTCTTCTTCGCTGATGACCATCGACTTTCTTTCAGAACCCATTATCACTTTGTCTTTCGCTCTTTCAAAATCTTCCATTTCAAGATATTTTTTATCAGAACGTGCCGCGACCAGCGCGGCTTCATTAACGAGATTTCCGAGATCTGCACCCGACATGCCCGGCGTTCCCCGAGCAATTTTAGTCACTTCGACATCTGGTCCGAGTGGTGTCTTTTTCATATGGACATTTAAAATATGTTCGCGACCTTTAAGATCCGGTTTACCAACGACAACCCGTCGGTCAAAACGGCCGGGGCGGAGCAAGGCCGGATCAAGAACGTCAGGACGATTTGTTGCGGCGATCAGAATGACGCCTTCTGTAGATTCAAAGCCATCCATTTCAACCAATAACTGATTGAGAGTCTGTTCGCGCTCGTCGTGTCCGCCGCCCATGCCGGCGCCACGGTGTCTTCCTACCGCATCAATCTCATCGATAAAGATCAGACAAGGCGCACTCTTTTTACCTTGTTCAAACAGATCGCGCACTCGGCTTGCACCCACGCCCACGAACATTTCAACAAAGTCTGAACCGGAAATTGTAAAGAACGGAACACCGGCTTCTCCGGCAACGGCTCTCGCAAGAAGTGTTTTACCGGTTCCCGGAGGACCGACAAGCAAAACGCCTTTAGGAATGCGCCCGCCTAATTTAGTGAATTTTTTCGGATCCTTCAGAAAATGCACGATTTCCTGTAGGTCTTCCTTGGCTTCATCTACACCCGCCACATCTGTAAAGGTGACTCGGTTCTTATTCTCGACCAAACGGGCGCGTGATTTTCCGAAAGACATTGCCTTGCCGCCACCGACCTGAATTTGTCGCATAATAAAAATGAACATTCCCACGATTAATAAGAGCGGGAGCCAGTTGATCAAAATTGATGAGAGCATGCCATCAGACTGGGCGGTTTCGTAATTCGGAGTAATGCCGAACTTTCGCATTTCTTCGAAGCCTTTGTCCGAGATATTTCCCGGAATCTGGAAATGGGTCCCTGCGTATTTTTCTTTGAACTCAGGCTTTATTTCGCCACGGATCTCCCCGCGGTCCTGAATAAAAACCACTTTCTCCGCAACTATTTCCTTTAACTCGGCTGCACGCAGAAGTTTAGAGTATGTAAAGTCAGGAATTGATTTTTGATTTTTAACGTCCCATTCCCTGAACATAAAAATTGTTAGCACAATTAGTGCGAACCAGAGAGCGAAGGTTTTTTGATTGGCTTTCATTTAGGCCCCTTTCGTAAAATAAGAAGAACTATTACAGTAACACGATTCGGGACGCATTTATAACCCATTTTTTTCCGAGTAACTGAAATGTGATATCTTTCTGATTTTTGTCGAGTCTTTTTCTAATTTCTTCGAGGTGCCCGCTTGTAAAGCTATGGATTTGATGCTTTTTTAGGAACAAAGCCAGTCCTCGCAACTGATCGCTCTTTGGCAATGACACATACCATTGACGACTTAAAACAAAATGATCTTTATCCTCAACGAGCACCAGTTCAAACAGCGAATTTTCGTTTGCTGAATTGCCGATTTTCAAAAGCGATTTAGCAAGATTCTTACGTCCTCCTTCAAGCTTTTCATCCAGTTCCTTCAGCCACTTTTCCCGGAGCCAGTTGCGCAGATAGTGTTCGTCACTATTTGAGGGATCTTCAACCCAGCCGATTTTACGGCCTTCTGCAAACTCGGCCAGTTCCTTTTTAGCTGAATTCAGAAAGGGCCTGAAAATCTCTTTATTCCACATTTTGAAGGCAAGAAATCCGTCTAAGGAAGTGCCTCGCAACATTTTAAGCAGCATCGTTTCAAGGCGATCATCCAGATGGTGGGCGGTAACAAAGACTTCATCCGAAGTCTTTAGGCCTTTCAGAAAATTCCAGCGCGCTATTCGCATTTCGTCCTCGCTTTCAATCTGAATTTTGCTTTTTTCAGAGTAAAAGACCACATTTTCGCGCTGTTGACTGAAAACCTTATGTTTCACGGTTTCCAGCGCAAGCTCTCTGAATTGA
Organism: Bdellovibrio sp.; assembly: GCA_031428535.1. Taxonomy (GTDB): domain Bacteria; phylum Bdellovibrionota; class Bdellovibrionia; order Bdellovibrionales; family Bdellovibrionaceae; genus Pseudobdellovibrio. Next base: position 12,409 of record JANPPN010000135.1, read on the forward strand.
TCCTGCTCGAAATTTCCGCTAGGGCCATGATGAAAATGTGCCACCTTAAGCCTAGCCTGCGGTCGCAATCTCAGAAAGACGTCTAGTAACACCATCGAATCAAGCCCACCGGATATGGCCAGAATAAAACTATCATGGGTATTGAGCGCGTGCTCTTTTAAATGTATCCAGATCTGATGCTCAAAAGCTGTCCAGCTGGAACTCATTGGGTGATCATAACTTTTGTCTGTGTGAACTCAAAAAAGGATTCGATACCAAGTTCACGTCCGATTCCCGAGGCTTTAACACCGCCGAATGGCCGGCTGAAATCTGTACTGATAATTTCGTAAATCGCCACCTGTCCGGCGGTAATTCCTGCCGCCAATTGTTTTGCAGCCGCTATATTCTGCGAGAACACTCCGCCACCAAGACCAAATTCGGTCGAGTTGGCAATTTCAATTGCCTCGATGTCCGAATCAAACGCGATCACCACACCACCAGCAGACGCTCTTGACGTGTACCCAGGGACAACCCGCGCCACTTCATACCCGAAGCACTTAAGTCTGCAATTGCATCGAGAACCTGCTTTTCAGTGGCATAGTCGTAACTGGCCAGCTCATTACCTGTAAAAGGATCTTGCATGCGGAAAGGCATTACTTGGTTGCGCCGTCTTTTTTCAGAATTTCAATTTCAGCCGTTACTTTGAATTTATGATTCTCTGCGAATTTTGAAAACTCATTAACAAAATCAATTTTATGAATGAGCGAGATCATTTCGTTGGAAACCTTCAGAGTAATGTCTTCTTTGGCTTTAAGGGCCTGCCCGACAATCGTGGTGATGATCTCTTTTGAAATTTCAGATGGCGAGCCTGAAGAAATGATTTTCTTCAGGGCTTCACCCAGCTTCTCAGCGGCAGAAGAGCCACCCTCTCCGGATTTAGAATCTTTTTTGTCGTTATTTGCCATAAACCTGTTTGATCCGTTTTTTAAAGTTAGTAATCATCATAGGCAAATTTGCGCTGACTAATGGTTTAGCCATTGCCTCCGGCACCAGCATTCCGAAAGTGGCTTCAACTTTATATTCAACGGCACACTTGCCGTTATTGTCGGTGAGTTGCCATGAGCCTTTCATGGTCTTGAAAACATCGCCGCCGATAAATTCAAAATTAACGGACTTATTGGCAACTTCCTTAACTTTCAATTTGTATTTGAAAGTTTTAATGAGCGACACATGATATTCCATCTCTTTGGTGTCGCCCGAATTTTTATAAATTTTGACGGACTTCACTTCTGTCAGGAATTCAGGGTATTTTTCGTAATCTGCGACAAGCTTAAAAAATTCTTCAGTGGAGCAGTTAAATACTTCCTGTGTTTGTGCCGATGCCATGCGGTTAATCCCTTTCGTTGGTTACTTTATTCGCTATTTTTCTTAAATAATGATTCTGCCGCTGCCTGAAGCCGCGTTTTTTCGTCATTCAAGCCTGCGCCACTCTGTCCCGGAGAAAAGAAGTCGCAGAAATTTGCTCGCTCCTTTTCCCTTACAACATCGGCGCTGGTTTCACGACACTCATTGTAAACTTTCTTATCATAAAATTCGCAATTTTTGCAGACGTGCAAATCACTGCGGCACTGCAAACACTCGTCGCGGAAACCGATTTTTCCCTGCGACGAATTTTTCTTGCGACAACTGAAACAAAAAACGTCCATAAACCTTAACTCAACGCCTTTTTCAGCAGAAAATTATGATAAGCATCAATATTGCGGATGGTTCCGGTCTGGGAACGCATAACGATCGACTGCGTCTGTGCCCGGCCGCCCGCCAGCAATTTTACGCCCTTTAAAAGCGGTCCATCCGTTATTCCGGTGGCGCAGAACACCACATGCCCCGCCGCCAGCTCTTCAAGTTTGTATTTTTTGTCGAGATCTTTAATACCCATTCTGACGGCCCGTTGTTTTTCGTCTTCATTTCTGAATTTAAGTCTGCCCTGAAAATCGCCGCCCAGACAGCGCATAGCCGCTGCTGAAATTACGCCTTCCGGAGCACCGCCGATGCCCATCAGTAAATCGATACCGGTATCGAGCCACCCTGCCGCAACGGCCGCTGAAACATCTCCGTCGCCGATCAGATGAATGCGGGCGCCAGTTTTTCGGACTTCCGCAATAAGATCGGCGTGGCGAGGCCGATCCAGAATAACAACCGTTACATCACCCACCGGCTTACGACTGGCTTCAGCCACGCGGTGAACATTCTCGCGCGGGGTTGCATCCAGATCAATAACCCCTTTAGCCATGGGGCCAGCTGCTATTTTTTCCATATAGGTATCAGGCGCATGTAAAAAACCGCCCTTTTGTGCACAGGCAATTACCGAAATAGCCCCGACGCCGCCATTTGCACAGATTGTTGTGCCTTCAAGCGGATCGAGCGCAATATCAATCTCGGGTGAATCTTCTTTTTGAAATCCGACCTTCTCGCCGATAAATAGCATCGGTGCTTCATCGCGTTCGCCCTCGCCGATAACAACCGTGCCGTTAATTCCAACGGTGTCGAAAGCTTTTCTCATGGCATCGACGGCCGCCTGATCCGCCGCCTTTTCGTTTCCGCGCCCCATCCATTTTGCGGAAGCGAGTGCTGCCGCTTCCGTGATTCTTACAAACTCTAAAGCCAGGTTCCTGTCCATAGTTCATTCTCCATCATTTTAATTAATTCAGAGTTCAAACGCCTCACCCTGAGGTTAACGTCAAGGTTGCAGTGCACGGTTTCACCCAGACAAACAACGCTTTCCCTAACGAAAAGTTTGTACTGCAATATAATTCGCGCACCTTCAACTCTTGCCTGTATTGCAAAACGGATAACATCCGAATACTTTGCCGGTCGAATATGTTTTATTTTCGATTCAATTACGGCCAGACTGAACACCGCTTTTTCATCCTCACCGAGCAGGCCTTTTTTTTTACACCAGTCGACCCGAGCCTCTTCGCAGAAACGCAGATAATTTGAATGATGAACGATACCCATCAAATCAGTTTCGTAGACATGTACGAGGCGTTGGTAACTTAACACAATTTCTTAATCTTGACAGACGCACTCCAATCAAACAACACTTAATGAGTTGCATGAGTAAATTACCGCTGTACTTAACTTTATCCCGAATAGTTTTGGTCGTTCCAACGGCGCTTTTTTTATTGATGGATACCGATATCGGGCGATTTTTATCGGCAGTTTGTTTTATTATTGCTTCCGTCACCGATTATTACGATGGCTATTACGCCAGAAAATTAAATGCCGTTTCGAATCTCGGGAAATTTCTGGACCCTGTTGCCGACAAAATTCTGGTCAGTAGTGTTTTAATCCTTCTTTTGCATAATAATTTGGTTGATCAATGGATGGTTATTTTGTTTGTTACGCGCGACACTATAGTCGGCGGAATCAGAGCTGCGGCATCCGCGGACGGCATTGTTATTGATGCTCAATCTACAGGCAAATGGAAAGCCGCTCTGCAAATGATTGCCATTCCTATGCTCTTATTGAATGATTTACATCCCCACTTGTCGAACCGACAACTCGGATATGGACTTCTCTGGCTCAGTGTATTACTGAGTTTGAAAAGCGGATTTGATTACTGCAATTCTTATTTCAAGAATTTGAAATTATCTCGGGCTTAAAGGTTAATTATGCTGTTTTATATGCAAATGCGAAATTGGTTTTTGATTTTTATGGTCTTGACCATCGCCTATTTAATTCAAAAGAAGACTTTTACCTCAAAGATCTATGCCCTAAAATCAGGTACTTCGCTGATTTCAGTCATCCGTTAATTTAATTAAATAAAAAGAAAAACTTCAAATCTTCAAACCAATTCTCTGTTGGTAGCTGGTCGCAACCGGTGAAATTTCTTAACAATCGTGCATTGTGACTCGTCCCGCCCTTTGAAAATTCCCATGGTGGATAGGGAAAATAAGCCGCTATAACACAATTTCCAACACTCACCGCCGCCCATTGCCGATCTTCGCTGGATGCCATGTAAATCTCGCCGGTTTTTCGGTCTTTTATACCGACCGAAAAAGAAAAAATCTGCGGATTCAACTGGCTTTTCGAGGCATCACCGACGATAGCAATCGGTGCCATGACTTTTTCAGCAGCGACGATAATTCCTACGACTTTTCGCTTGAAAACAAATGAGTAATTGAACCCGAAAATCCAGACCAATACAGTTAAAATTGAAATCCGGACAAGCCACTTTTTAAAAAGAATCATGAATTGCATGGGCTCATATTGGCTAGCTAAAATCCGAATTGCATCCTATAACGCATCTTGTTCCAAAAGCTTTGTTGTTTCTGCTCCTCCGAAATAATAGACTTACCCTATGAATATTTTGCAAATTATTATCTATTTAGCGGTTGGCATTTCAGCCGGTGCCGGTCTTGCCTATCTTTTATTTTTTCTCGTCAGAAAACAGATCCTGAACGAGGCGCGCGAAGAATCCGCAGAAATCCTGAAAGATGCTCAGGATCAGTTCAACGCCGATGAAATTGAACGGAAAGAAAGAACTCAGGAAATCGAACTGGAAGCCTGGGCCGAAGTTGAAGACGCTCACTTAACAATGGAACAAAAATGCGAAGAACTCGAAACCCGGGTTAATGACAAAAAAGTCCTGAATGAAGAGAAATATAAAACTCTCAGAGCCTCGCTGATGCTTAAAGAAACGGAACTTCGCGACAGCTCAATGAAACTGCAGACGAAGCAGAACGAAATTTCAAAAATCGTAACCGCCCAGAAAGAATCCGAAGAGATTCTGAAAACCAACCTGACCGCTAAAACTCAGCTCGAAGTGCCCGACGTTGTGAATGAGATCAAATCCAAACTGATTGAACAGGCAACATCTGATTACACGAAAGCCGCCGAATTCTTTGAGGAGGAAACTAGAGAATTTGCCGAACAAAAAGCCAAGAAAATTCTGGCACATTGTATTGACCGTTTTCAGAAGGAAATGAGCACTGAACGCGGCATTTCAGCAAGTTACTTCCCTACCGAAGAAATCCGAAAAGTTTTCTGTGAAAATTTAAAAGAGAATGTGCTGGCTATTCAGAAAGTCAGCGGCTGTGATGTGCACATTGATGAGCAACCCGATCCGGAACGCTGGGATAATATTCAGATTATCGGTTATGATCCGGTTCGCCGCGAACTGACCCGCAGGATTTTTGACCGGATTTTTCGCGATATGGAAAAACATCGGCGGCGCCCAAATCCGCAGGATTTACAGCGGGTCGGCGAGAATCTGAAAACTGAATTGCTGAACCAGATTAAGCGCGACGGCGACACTATTTGCAAGGAACTCGGAATGCAGAATGTGCATCCTGAAATCCGCCAGGTTATGGGCTCGTTGCGTTTCCGCTATTCTTATACTCAGAATCAATATTTTCACTGTGCCGAGGTAGGTTGGTTTGCTGGCCTTCTGGCGGCAGAACTTGGTAATGAACATAAGAAAACCCGGCGTGCGGGAATGCTGCATGATCTCGGTAAGGCGCTCGATCACGAACTTGACGGCAGTCATGCCGTCATCGGCGCAGACTTTATTGCCGGCCGCAATGAAATCGAAGAGGTTATTTACGCGGTCCGCGCCCATCATCACGATGTGCCGCCAACAGAAGACATGGACTTTATTGTCATTGCGGCAGATGCCATTTCGGGCGGACGTCCCGGCGCCCGCCGAAGTACGGTCGAAACTTATACGCAAAAAGTTTCAGGGCTGCAGGAAATTTCAAAACGCTTTAATGGCGTTACCGATGTTTTTGTGCTGAACGGCGGTCGCGAATGCCGCGTGCTCGTTAATTCTAAAGTTGTAGATGACTTGGGTGCGATTAAAATTTCACAGCAAATTGCAAAAACTATTGAAGATGAAATGCAGTATCCCGGTCATATAAAAGTGGTCGTAGTTCGCGAAACCATCACTTCTGAAAGCACGATCGGCAGAGGCAAGCAAGACAGATGATACACGCTCTGACCTGCGGAATTGTCGTTTATGACGAAGTAAGCGAAATTAAAACCCTGATCCCCAAGCTTAAGCTCGAACTGAAAAATTATGATGTGGAATGGATTTTCATTTTAAATCATGAACAGGAAGAAATCCGCAAGTGGATCCGAACCTGGATAAAGTCAAATATTGAAGATGCCCTGTGCCTCGAAAACCCGAGCAATAACCTGGGTTTTGCAAGACAACTTGTGCTGGAGAAGTCTTCCAACGAATACATTTACCTGACCGATCCCGACATTGATATGCTTCCCGGAAATCTCGAAAAACTCATTCAACTGGCCAACACCGAAATTACGAATGTCATCAATCTGAAGTATGCCGGCTTTGGCGGAACTGTAACTCACAAATCAAATAACATTTTTCTGCAGAAGACTTTTGATTTTATGTCGCGGCTTTCGAAAATTATTCCTTTTTCTTTTCAGATTCAAAACCATTCAAATCTGGTGGCCGTTGATCATCTGCCGGCTTGTCACCTCTTGCTGAACAAACAAATTGCGCTGAAAATCGGCGGCTTCTCGTCAGCCCTCAGCAAGTGCGGCGAAGACCTTGATTTCACTCACCGCGCTTACAACATGGATTACCGGTTTATCTTTTTACCTGCTGCTCAGGTTATCCACTGGCAAAATTTAAGTCTTATTAAATGGTTCATGAAGATGTTTTTGCTTGGTCGGATTCAGATACCCGTCCAGAAAATCAACTTCCGAAACGGCGTCAGATTTTATCGACTGATCCCGCTGTTCATGCTTTTTATTTTTATCCTACAGTGCTTCTTTCACCCGTTTCTGTTGGTGATTGTGCCGCTTTTTGTTATGATCTCGACTTTGTTTGACGTGGGATTTATGGGTTTTTGCCTTACGTTTGTTGCGTATTCATTTGGCGAACTTTTTGAAACCATAGTCCCGCTCTTTGAATACAAAAGTGCAGAAGAATTAGAGGCAACAAACTCGCGTTTGCAAAACCAATTTTTCGAATCCAAAATCGATAGCTGATTTTATTATTGTTCGTGGTGAAATATTTAACTTCATTTTTTCCGTGCAGATATGCCCGCATTAAAAAATGCTTAAGTGTGCCGGTGGTTTCATGCCGAACACTGAAAGCATCTGAAAATTGAACAGCGAAACCCTGCCGGCTCAGTTCGTAGGAAAGTATTTTGTCTTCTGCGCCCCAGAACCGTCCCTTTTGCGTAAAAACAGCTGCTTTCGAACAGTGAATAAGAAAAACCCCGCCAAGGATTAAGCCATTCTGCGAGCCGATTGCGTAGGATTGCTCGAGCCAGGTATTTGCAATAAAATTGTGGCCCCGCTGAAGGTAGCCCGCGCTTTGACTGTTGAGGTAACGGCCCGAAAAAACCACGTCTTTGGCCTTAGAATTTTCTTTGATAAGCGCCGCGATTTTTTTGAGGGCTTCTGGGCTTACAAAACAATCATGGTCGAGAAAAAACAGCCACAACCCGACGTTCCGGCCGATAAACTCTCCACGACTTTCCATTAACGAATCACACCAGAGAATATTCAGTGCGGGAACCGTAAGCCCGATTAGTTCAGCTTTTCGTTCGGCAAAAACCGCACTATCAGAAGTAAAGATAACAATTTTAAACATTCTTCGATTTTTTTTTCAGGTAATTTGTTAAAACGACACTTAAAAACTTCAGGCCGTCCTGAATGACTGATAGCTTTGATTGGCCCGTGCGGTTGCGATAGTGGATAGGCCGCTCAGAAATTTTCCAGCCATTCAGCAAGGCATGTGCGGTAAAATCAATAGAGAACGACAAACCGTCGGTTTTTAGCCCTATGACTTCTTTCTTCAGTGAACTTTTGAATAATCGCATTCCGGAACAGACATCGCTCAACTTAGAATTAAATAAAAATTTCAGCAATAGCACATAAAACCGGTTTCCGAGAGATCGAATTACCGAAATGTCTGATGCTTTATGAATTCGGGCACCATAAACAATATCCAGACCACCCTCTTCCAGCACATTCAGGAGGTCGACCAGGCTGATCAAGGGATACGTATTATCGAGATCAAGAAAGCAAAGGTAGTCTGCCGCGGCAGTAGCAAAACCGTGTTTAAGTGCCGCGCCATAGCCCCTTTGAGCACAGGATTCAATGCTCAAACAACTCAACTTTTTCTGTAAAACTTGTAAGAGCTCAACGGAACTATCCGACGAATTGTTATCAACCACAATTACCGATAATGAAAACCCGGGGCGCAGGCTTTCAAAACGCCTGACAAAATCCTGTAATTCCAAGCCGAATGCCGGAATGGATTCCGCCTCGTTATAACATGGGACAATAAGTGCAATGCTGGATTTTTTCCCCATCAAGCCCTACAATAATCCGATATGAATTTGATGTCTACTAACAACTCATTTTACCGCTATGAAATTGCGAGTCTTGCTGACATCAGCGAAACAGTTTATGCGTGTCGCAAGCAGAAGGCCGGCCAGAATTGCAAGACGGGTTTTCTATTTATATTTAACGAGAATTTTAAAGCGTTAGATCTGGCCGTTGTATTTATAGCCGGCAAATTCCGCGCGGCTGACCTGATTCAAACCGTACCCGCTATTCATAAATTAATCTGCAGCAGAATAAATGAAACTCAGTGCCTGCTGAATCTGCGAAATTCTGCAGACTTAAGGTTGCTGCCCGAGCTCAAACCGGAAAATCTGCTTCTGACACCAGTGACGAACAGTGATCTGACTTCATTTGTTGAATTCAGCTCCCAGTATGACGCTAAGTGCTCGGTTTACTGGCTTTTTGCGCCTTATAATCCAAAAATCAGAAATTCGCTAACCGTGAAAGATATCAATAATAAAAATATTAAATACCGCACAATCAGGGGCCTTGAATTATACAATACCAATATTCCTCAACATCATGAACTTGAACCCCTAAAGCCGACCTCGTACAAAATCGACTGGACGTTTACGGCCGGCCCCGAAGCGCCGGCAATTTCCGTTATTATTCCGACTTACAATAATGTGCTATTTCTGAGTAATGTTATCGGACATCTATTCATGCAAACCGCCAGTCGGCAGCGTTATGAAATCATTATTGCAGACGATGGCAGTCAGGACAAAAGTTCTGAAATTATTTTCAGTCTTTTTGAAAGTTACAAAGAACGGATCAATTTAAAATACATCTACTGGAGTAAGCAGCATCCGAGCCGGGGCGAACAGCGATTTTTCAGGCCGGGGCTGGCAAGAAATCTTGCCGCCCGCTACAGCCGCGGTGAATATCTTCTGTTTCTAGACTCCGACATGCTGACCCCTCCGGATTTTATTTCTTCGGCACTCCTAGAGCTTCAGCAAAACGATATTATTCAGTACCAGAGATTTCATATTCATCAGGAATTAAGTAAAACCAATCCGGTCTATAGCGATATAGATCTTAAACGCGATACTTATATCGAAGAAAAAGAATACTGGTCAGAGCTTTTCTTTAGTGAAAAATGGGCAGCCCTCCCAAATTTCTGGAAGTACACCTGCACTTATTCACTCGGAATCAGTAAAAAGAATTTTTTCGAACTCGGACTTTTTAAAAAATATTATGTTTCGTACGGTTTCGAGGATACCGATCTCGGCTACGAGGCCTATAAAAAGAATTTCACGTTTAAGTTGATTAAGACTCCGCTGTTGCATTTAACGGCTTACGATATGATGCAGTACCGGAATTCCTTCACAAAGCGCTTTTCACTCTTATCAAAGACGGCAGAGCTCTTTTATCTGCAACATCTCGACAGCGAAATCTATCACGTGCTCGGCAATTACTTTCGTTTTCAGAAGCCGTTCCGCGCGTTTTTAAAAGACCTCTTCTAGAACCGATCACCTTTTTCTTTTTTTTCTGCAAGTCGTTTGGAAATTCCGCTAAGCGCCCGGAACCTCGCCGTATTAAGTGCCGCAATTCCATCTTTAAGTACGTGCAAAATTATCCGGAAAAAATCTTTCCGGTAAAAATAATAGCCACACCAGAAGGCGTAATTGAACCCGAGTTGAAGCCAGTTATCTGATCTGCCGGCCGGCTCATTTTCAACTGCAGCCGAAGCTTCCGGATATTTTTCCTCGATTAGGGCCTTACCCCGCCCCTGTTTGTAGAGTTTTCGGGTCAGGCTGAATATGTTCTCGCGAGTATGATGAAGAACATCAAATGAATTGGCGCGCAGCTCAAGCTTTAAGAGCCCGGCTCTTTTGAAGAATTCAGCTTCACTGCCGCCATAGATTATTTGTTCATCAAATATAAGTTTTTGGGGATCGGTGCTACGGGCCTTTATCGAAAAATTTCCACCCAGCAAATAGCGGGTGATTTCGTTTTGGCCGGGATAATTTAAGCCCGAACCAAACCAGTGCATCTGAATAAGATTATAGACTTCATCAAGCCGGCCGGCACCCAAAGGCACTTGGTAGCCACCACCCGTGGCAAAAACCGCGGGGTGCTTATGGTGGAACGAGATATGACGGGAAAGAAAATAAGGCTCGTTCAATTCACAGTCATCATCAAGAAAAAGAACGATTGCAGCCTGCGCCTGCTTTAGGCCGGCATTGCGGGCCACATTGACGCCCATTTGAGTTAAGAATTGGAATTTTAAAAATGAACCGAACAGATTAGAAAACTGCTGAAATTCAGCATCGGTACCTTGAGATTTCGTCCCGTTTACAACGACGATCACTTCAAAAATTTCAGGCGGACCTGAAAACTTCTGTTTTTGAATCGACGTCAACAGCCGTTGGAGGTTTTCCAGGTCACCGAGAGTGGGAATAATGATCGAAATTGCGGGCTGGCTCATGACATCATCTTCTTGATTCGTTTTTTATATTGAAATGCAAGAAACCAATAGATTTTAAAAACCGGATACAGCAGCACCAGTTTGGCAAATCGATAACTGAAAGTACACAAGTCAAAGGCCAGCCCGTAAAACCTGAAAGCCGAAATTAAAACGGCATGCCGGATACCAAAACCCATTTTGATCAGCACGACAATCACAAAGTTCATCACAAAGTTCATCACAAAATTGATCACAAAGTTCATCACAAAATTAATCACAAAGAACAATTCAATAAACCGGCTGAGAATTCTTTGATTCGAATATTTAAGCAGTATCGAGTACCGGCGGATTTCATTGGCTGGACTCATAAAAATTTTCAGTACAAAAAGAATAATCACCGGAAAATGAATCATTGACCCCGCCGATTCGTTATCGTCTTGCTGCTGACTGGTGGCCTTAAGTCGCAGAATATTAGTGGCTTTAAACTCTTTTCTGACAAGATTAAAACTTTGCAAAAAAGAAGTACCTGAAAAATCCGAAATAAAACCGGCCTGCGGTATGCGGTTTAACAATTTGGCTTTGATATACTCGCGGTCAAACAACTTATGCGGCAGAATGTAAAAAGCCAACAGTTTTTCAGCACTTGTTTCAAGTATCTTAAGTTCCTCGTCAGACAAATACCGGTAAAGCAAAATCGCATCTGCGCCATTGCATTCGGGTTCAAGCGACAGTTTTTTCGGAACTTCACGGCCGAATCTGGATTCGATGGCATAAAAACCGTTTCGGCTTTCGGTTGCCGGTAACAATTTTAAAAGTTTGAGGTGAAATAAAAGATGATTTTGCACCTTTGAAGTATCACCATAAAACACCAGACTTATTTCATTCACAGTTCAATAATACGCGGGCCGTTGCCCGAATGTAAATACTATTTAATCCGCTTGATAAGACTTCCGAATAATGAAATTATACCACCTATGAAAGACTTGATCATCCCCCGTGATGCCTTCTCGCATGGCCAAATTAAATCAAAATTATGGCTTGCAGAAAGTTTTTCGAGATGGGTTCCTCGGCATCTGGATACCGACGCAAGATATGAACTCAATTGGTACGGAAGTTGGGTGGGAATCGGGCCGTTTCTTTTGCTTACCGGCACCGGCATTCAATTTAGAGCTATTAATTTGTTTGATCTGAATGCTGAAAGTCTTGAAGCCTCGCAACTTATTCTGGATTACTGGCGGTGCGAAGCTATCGAAATTACAACCCGGCTGCTGGATGTAAATACCCATTTACCGCCAGTTACAACCCATCAGATTTTTATCAATACCGCCTGTGAACATATGGAAAATGACTCCTGGCTGCAGAATTTACCGGCCGGCTCAGTTGTTTTGCTGCAATCAACCGATATGCAGCATCTGGAGCATATCAATTGTTCTCGCACGATCGAGGACTTCGTAAACAAAAAAAATCGATTAATTCAAGTGCTGGAATCCGACCAGATTCACTTTGCTTACCCCGATAAAAAGTTTTCAAGGTTTATGCTTTTTGGTATCAAAAAATGACCTATCGAGGAAATTATTCGGCGATCTTATTTTGATATTCAGACTCGCTGAAGTCATCAACCAAAATTGCATCAAATCGAACCTGATCCGCTTCCGAAAGCAGTCGAAATTCCTCGTCTGAAATGATCTTTTTAGCTAAAGCATCGTCCCAGGCGGCACGACCCTTTTTCTTCGGTATTGAACCGGCCTTAATCGCAGAACGAATTTTTTTCTCGGCCGTTTCGGCTTTGTTCACCACGATAAATGCATTCTCTAATCGAGCCGTTTGGTCGATATTCATACGGGCCTTAATTCGATCGATGCCGTGGGTTGATTCATTCATCCAATAAATGCCGTCACTCATCCGATCACGCTGGGTAACCGAATAAAGCATGGAATTTGATATCAAATGCGACCATCCATCGGTTGCCTGTGAACCGATAGAATTGATCCTTGACCACGCACCCAGCACTTCCTTAAATAGCCATCTAAGCCCGGGAATTTTAAGATTATCAAACAGCCCGTCAAACCCTTTTTGAATTTCCGCCATCGAATACTTCAGAAAAAATTGCAGATAAGGCAGATCTTCCTCGCGCTGCCCTTCTTCGTGAAAACGTCGTAATACCGCAGTCGACATATACATATGCGAGAAAATGTCGGCAAACCGCCCGGTGATTTTTTCTTTCATTTTCAGCTGACCGCCGAGCGATCCCATGGCGATGTCGGCAAGAATTGCAAACGTGGCCGAAGCCCAGTGTAAGCGGCGGTAATGGATTTTAATTTTCGGGTGGGTGCCGGCCGGTGCCGACTCTAAATACCCGCGTGTTACAGAAAGCAAAATAGATCGGCAGGCATTTCGGACCACATGACCGATATGACCCCAGAATGCCGTATCGAATTTTTTTGCATCGCCGGCCTCAATCGCACTGACTTCATCAAAAGCAAACGGATGACATCTCAAGGCACCCTGCCCGAAAATGATCAGGGTTCGGGTCATTATATTTGCCCCCTCAACCGTGATCGCAATCGGAGCTGCAACATAACCCTCGGCAATCAGATTGCGATGTCCGAGTGAAATACCGGCGCCGCCCAGAATATCCATGGCATCAGTTGTAACTCTGCGACCGATTTCAGTGGCCTGATATTTTATCATGGCCGTAACAACCGGTGGCTTCAGCCCTTTATCCAGCGCACCTAAAGTAAATCTGCGCATAGCTTCCATGGCATAAGTATTAGCACCGATACGTGCAAGCGGTTCTTCTACGCCTTCAAATTTGCCGATGCTGACGCCAAATTGTTTTCGGATAAGCGCATGTGACGAAGCTGCTCGATAAGCTACTTTTGCTCCACCGGTACATTGCGCCGGCAATGAAATTCCCCGACCTGCGGCCAGACACTCCATCAACATTGACCAACCTTGGCCGCAGCCGGCCTCACCGCCGACAACGGCATCTACCAAAGGCACAACCACATCAACTCCGGTGGTCGGACAATTATAAAACGGAATTGAAAGTGGATCGTGACGTCGCGAAACATCAACGCCTTTTGAATTTGTCGGAATCAACGCACAGGTAATGCCGATGTCCTCACCTTTACCTAATAAGTTTTCCGGATCACGCAGTCTGAAGGCCAGACCAACCACCGTTGAAATTCCGGCTAAAGTGATCCAACGCTTATTCCAGTTCAACTTAATATAAAGTTTGCCGTCATCGCCTCTGAAAATAACTCCGGCCGACGTTATCGACCCGGCATCGGAACCAGCTAAGGGTTCGGTTAAACCGAAACACGGGATCTCAAGCCCTTTTGCCAGGCGTGGCAACCAGTGATTCTTTTGCTTTTCTGTCCCGTAATGAATGAGTAATTCTGCAGGACCAAGTGAGTTCGGCACCATGACCGAAATCGAAGTTGATAACGAACGCGAAGCCAACTTCATCACCACTTCGGAATGCGCCATGGCCGAAAAACCCATGCCGCCGTATTCTTTCGGGATGATCATTCCAAGGAAACCTTTGTCTTTTACAAACTGCCAGACTTCATCGGGAAGGTGACGGTCGCGCCAGGTTTTCCACGGGTTACTGAGCACGCAGAGCTCTTCAACCGGGCCGTTCATAAATGCGATTTCTTCTGCTGTTAGTTTACCGTAAGGCTCTTGCAGAATTTTTTCAAAATCCGGTTTTCCGGAAAATAAATCTTTCTCAATCCAGACAACACCGGCCTCAAGCGCGGTTCGCTCAGTTGCAGAAATCTGGGGAACTACACCCAACTTTTTCATGATGTTCATCACAAAAACTGAAACCAGAACAGTTCGCAGCGGTTTAATTAAAAATACCAGCATCAGCGTTACGTATAACGCCAGCAGAATCGGCGGTGCTCCGAATCCGCAGAGAATAACCAAACCAGTAATAACCCAGACGATCAGTGGCGCACTGAAAT
>JANPPN010000136.1:0-5963 GCA_031428535.1 Bdellovibrio sp.
TGCTTCGACGGTCTCAATTAGTACACTTGATTTTTATTTTCCATTTATCGTATTTTTTTATGGTCTAGCAATTAATTTCGTGCTTGAAATTCCGTATCTCGTATCCTTGGCGCAAAAGCGGATGCCAGTGCGGTATGCGGCGTTCGAAAGACACCGGAAAATTGCCCTTCTGTCGCTCTATGTTGGCGGCTTTTGGTCAGTACAGAATTTGTGGCTTTCTTGATTGACTTCGCTAGACGGGCTGCTAAGTTTCGCCTATGTCTCAAGGTCAATTTTTTGGATCAGACGAAGCCCTAAAACCCGATCGTAATAATCGTGATTCAATCGTCTATAATGTTGAACAACTTAACTCCCAAATTCGACAAACTTTAGAAGGTCAGCTGGGTGTCGTTTGGGTGCAGGCAGAAATTTCAAATTTTAAACCTCACAGCTCGGGGCATTTTTATTTTTCATTAAAAGATTCTAAAGCACAGATTTCCGCAATCATGTTTCGTGGTCATAATTCGAAACTGAAATTTAAACCCCATGACGGGCTCGAAATTATTGTTCGTGGACGCATTACCGTTTATGAACCCAGGGGAACTTATCAAATCGTGTGCGAAACAATGGAACCGGTCGGTGCAGGCGCATTGCAAAAGCAGTTCGAACAGCTCAAAGAGAAGCTAAAACTCGAAGGACTTTTTGAAGCGGCCCGAAAAAAACAAATTCCGGCCTATCCACGGCATGTTGCAATTGTTACTTCGCCGACAGGCGCAGCTATTCAGGACATTTTAAATATTATGAGTCGGAGAGCCCGCAATGTTCAGCTGACGGTTGTACCGGCATTAGTACAAGGTGCAGGGGCTGCGCATTCGCTGCAAGAGGCTTTTAAAAACGCAACACGGCTGCCGGTTGATGTTATTATCATTGGCCGCGGCGGTGGTTCAATGGAAGACCTTTGGAGCTTCAACGATGAGAAACTAGTCCGATTGATTTCGGAATCAATAATACCGGTAATTTCGGCAGTAGGCCATGAAGTAGATTTCACAATTTGCGATTTTGTTGCCGATCTCAGGGCGCCGACACCTTCGGCGGCCGCCGAGCTTGTTGCCAAAAGCTCTCGCGAAATCAGTCAGCGCTTAAATCAGTTTGACCGACTCCTGCAATCCGGAATGCAGAAGCTGCTTAAATTAAAAAATCAAGGTCTGATTCTTACGATGAAACGGCTGACAGATCCCAAAAAGAAGTTGCAAGATTATGCTTTCAGAAACGATGAATTGCTTTCAAGACTTGAACAGTCGATCAAAGTTTATTTTGCCCATCTTTCGAAGGACGTTCAGATTCTTGAAAAAAAACTTGTATCGCCGAAGGATGTAATTCAAAGACTTCGAAGTCTCATCGAGAAGTGTCAATACCGGATTAACCGTGCAATTGAAGTCAAAATTAATAAGCTCGATTTCAATTTAAAGACCAATATGGGAAAGCTTGATTCTCTAAGCCCGCTGGCTGTCGTTGATCGAGGTTATGCGATTGCAACAAACAAGGGTAAAGTTGTGAAAGCACTTAGTGATATTAAAATTGAAGATTTGATAGTAGTTCGTGTTTCTGACGGAACTTTTTCAGCCGAAATAAAAAAATTAATGCCCAATGTAAGGAGCTAGTATGGATTTCGAAAAAAAATTGAGCCGGTTAGAGCAAATTGTTCAAAAGATGGAACGTGGCGATCTTGCGCTTGAAGATTCACTGAAAATTTTTGAAGAAGGTGTGAAACTCTCAAGAGATTGTCATACTCAATTGACAAAGGCCGAAGCCCAAGTCAAACAACTTGTCGGATTTGATGATCAGGGAAATGCCATAACTACAGATTTTAAAACAGAAGATAATGAGTAATGCAGCCGAATTTAGACCAAACGCAAATCGAATTTGTAGTTCAATTTGAAGACTGGCTTAAATCCTATCTGGCGGCGCCAGCAAACCTAACAAACAGCTCCACACCCTTGCGTGAAAGTCAGAATTACAGTTTGGTATCGGGTGGCAAGCGTTTTCGACCCTTTTTAGCTTCTTTGGTTTTTCAGCTTTTTTCACAGGAGTTGCTGAAGATTAAGAATTTTTGTCTGGCTCTCGAGATGATCCATACCTATTCGCTGATTCATGACGATCTGCCCTGCATGGATAATGATGATTTCCGACGAGGAAAGCCGGCGAATCATCGGGTTTTTTCAGAAGATATTTCTCTGTTGGCCGGTGACGGATTATTGACCGATGCTTTTTTTCTAATTGCCGACGACGAATTATTGAATGCTGACGCAAAAATTGAACTGATCAGACTACTTTCGCAAAAAGCCGGTTCGAACGGAATGGTTGCCGGACAGGCTCTGGATATGAAAGCAGATAAAAGCCTCAGCTTGGCTGAGCTCAGAATTATTCATGAAAAGAAGACGGCTAACCTTGTTCAGGTTGCAGCCATCGGGGCAGGAATTGCCGCTGGTTGCACGGAAGTTGAGTTACATAATATTTCAGAATTTTCTTTTAATTTGGGAATGGCATTTCAAATAAAGGATGATCTTCTGGACGCGAAAGATAAGGCGCAGGATTTCAAGAGTTACTTGAATTTTTTAGGAATTACTGAAACCCAAAAGGAACTTGAACGACATTCTGAATTAGCCGTTCAGGCACTGAAATTAATCGAAAAAAATTCAGCGGCTCTTGCCCAGCTTGTCGAGTTTAACCTTAAAAGGAATTCTTAATTGCGATTGGATTTATTTCTAGTTCAATATAAGCTTGCAGTTTCGCGCACACAAGCGCAGCAATTTATTGGTTGTGGCTATGTTTTTCTCGTTAATGAATCAGGAAAAGTACAACTCTCAAAAGCCAGTTATGAAGTGGGTGAAAATCAGCTAACCCGAATTATAGTTGAACCTAATCACTTACAGAATTTTGTTTCGCGGGCTGGGTTAAAATTAGCCGGTGCACTCGATGCTTTGAAAATTGACGTTACCGGTAAGACGGTACTTGATGTGGGGCAGTCCACCGGCGGTTTTTCGGATTGCCTTGTGCAGTGCCAGGCTCGACTTGTAGTTGGCGTGGACGTCGGACACGGGCAACTGCATGACAAACTTAAAAATCATCCGCTGGTTAGATCAATCGAAGGCCTGAACGCAAAAGACCTGGGATCTGATGAACGATTTCTGACTTTTGTACCTGCCGGAAAATTTGACCTTATCGTCATGGATGTTTCATTCATTTCGATCACAAAAGTTATGGCTCATCTCGTAAACTTCTTAAAACCCGAAGGCGACTACCTCTTCTTAGTTAAGCCGCAATTTGAATGCGGCAGGGAATTCCTTGATAAAAATGGAATTGTGAACGATTCTTCGATTTACCCAGAGATTGAAAAAAAAGTTCGGTCAGCAGCTTTGGAAATATTTAAGAATGTTGAGTCTTATACGATTTCCGAAGTCTTAGGAAAAGATGGAAACAAGGAGTATTTTATTTATGGAAAAAACCTCAATTAAATTTATTATATTATTGGTTTTGACCGGCTGTGCAGTACAGCCCGTAACAAAGGGCAACGGGCGTCCTGAGCAGCCTAAAACGGTTACCGCAACTCAGGAGCCGGCCAAGACCGAAACGACCACGGAAATTCCGTCAATCACCCAACCCGCGCCGCCGACAAATGGCACTCCATCTTCAAACAGACCAATTCCAAAAATCGGTTTGATCTTTTCTGGTGGCGGAGCCAAAGCCTGGGCCCACATCGGTGTTCTGAAAGAGATTGAAAAAGCCAAGTGGCCCGTTCATGCCGTGGCCGGTTTTGAGTGGGGTGCGGTCGTCGCAGCCGTTTACGCAAATAATTATTCTTCAAATGAAGTTGAATGGGAACTTTCCAAGGTGAAGGATTTAAGTAATCTGGAAGAAATCGGAAATGCGCTGTTCGAAAAAAAGAGTGTAAGCGATCTAAAAATACCATTTGTGTGTTCCTCGTTGAATATCAGCACTCAGGCCATTTATCTTCTGAATCGGGGACAATTGAATAAGTTGATTCCTTTTTGTCTGGCCCAACCACCCCTAAGTAAACCTTATCAGCAAAGTGTTGCCGAAATGCATGATATATCCGGCTTGGCCCAGCACCTTCGTGCCACGGGGGAAAAAAAAATCGTGTTAATTAACGTCTTGGTTCAGAATAAAAAGAGTGCCTACACCGATAATTACCTTTCTTCAGACAACATCTTATGGGTGAAATCAGCCGCCCTTATGGCTAAGAAAGTCTCGGGGGTTGATGACATTGTTAATATTAATACGGATTCTTTTGGAATTTCTGATATTGATAAAAAACGCGAAATTATAGCCAAGGGGACTGAACTGAGTTATGATGAAATCAAGAAGCTCACTACGAAATATGGCCTTTAGGAAACTGTAAACCAATAAGAAAGTAATTTATGAGAAAACCGGCAGAAAATCCTGAAATTTTCAAACGAAGAAGAAAAAAAGTTGTTGCAAAACTGAATGGAGCCGCACTTATTGTTGCCGCTCATCCTGAACAGGTTCGGAATGATGATGTCCATCATTTTTACCGCCAGGATTCAAATATGTATTATCTAACCGGTTTTGAAGAGCCGGAGAGTTTTTTATTAATCCGCCCTGGATATATTCCCGAAACGGTTATGTTTGTCCGCCAAAAAAATATGGAGCGAGAAACCTGGGATGGTTTTCGATTCGGTCCGGAGGGCACTAAAAAAGAATTTTTGATCGACGAAGTTTATCCGATAGAAAAATTTGAAGAAAAGGCCGTCGAGTTGTTGAAGGGTTTTGAGGATCTGTATTACCGCCTGTATAAGAATCCGGAAGCCGATGAAAGAATTCAGAAAGTATTGCTGACATTGAAGCGAGCACAGGGACGAACCGGTTATGGATTGTTGTCAATTAAGGATGCTGATTTATTTTTAGGCGAATTTCGGCTGAAAAAAGATGAAGACGATCTGGCAAATCAAAGAAGAGCCAGTCAGATAAGTGCTGATGCTCATGTTGCTGCAATGAAATTTGTTAAGCCAGGCGTTAACGAACGTCAGGTGCAGGCCGTGCTTTCAAGTGAGTTTCATATGAATGGCGCTGCACGGGTTGGCTATCCATATATTATTGCATCGGGCCCGAGTGCAACAACCCTCCATTATAATTTTAACGATCAGGTCTGTAAGAATGGCGATTTGTTGCTTATCGATGCCGGTGCCGAATACAACTATTACTCTGGCGACATTACTCGGACTTTTCCTGTGAACGGAAAGTTTTCCGTGGCACAGCGAAAAGTTTATCAAGGCGTCCTAAATGTTCAGAAAGAAATTATCGCTTACATAAAACCCGGAGTTTATTTTAAAGATCTGCACAAAATGGGTGAGGAAAAGCTAACAGATCTGATGTTTGAGCTTGGTCTTTTAAGCGGAAAAAAAGAAGATGCAATGAAGGCCAACGAACACCGGCGCTATTATCCTCACGGAGTTGGCCACTGGTTAGGAATGGATGTTCATGATTCAGGACTTTATTTTATTAAAGGCGAGGCACGCCCGATCGAAATCGGAATGTGCTTTACAGTAGAACCTGGTCTTTACATTCCATTTGACGATAAATCGGCCACTGAAGAGCTGCGTGGCATTGGTGTGCGAATTGAAGATAATATCGTTGTAACAGCAAACGGCTGCGATAACTTAACTTCAGGTGCACCTAAGGAAATTGATGAAATTGAAAAGTTGATGGCTCGGTCTTAATAGAATTTAAGTCAGTTCAGGTTTATACTTTGTTCTTTCATTAGATTGTCGCTTTTCAAGTCTAAAAATTTGATTTGCGCCACAAGAGGTGCTGCGGCGTCATTTTCATCTGTGAAAAAATGGATAGTTACATAAAAATCTGAATTCGGATCAGTTGCAATTTTCATTTCTAGGATTTCATCTACATCTTTGTTGTATCTTTTCGTAATATTGAAGATTTCAACT
>JANPPN010000137.1:0-18036 GCA_031428535.1 Bdellovibrio sp.
TCGGCGTTTGGTGTGTTGCGATCAGTGAAAGATTCTACTGGAGTCGAAGTCGGTTTTGAGAATGCTCCGGTGCGAAGTTCGTTTACGTATACCGGACGAGAATTCGAGCCAGAGTTAAATATGTATTATTACCGGGCGCGCCATTATGATGCGAACTCGGGGAGGTTCTTACAACAGGATCCGGATCCGGGGAAATTAGCCAGCCCGATTACTTTCTTAAGTAAATATATTTATGCGGGGAACAACCCTATCATGTTTGGTGATCCGAGCGGTATGGATTTTTTAGGAGATATTGGCAATTTTATAGGTGGCGCGATTAATGGATTGGTCAACGCGGGTCATGATTTTATCGCAACATTGGGTGCGGGGTTAGATAATTTACTGAAGAATAAAACTTTTCAAATAATATGCGTCATTATAGCAGCGGCAGTGATTGGCCCTGCAGTGGCGGGATTATTTACCTTAACAGGTTGGACGGCTGTGGCTGTAAGTGCTGGGGTGGGCGGACTTGTTGGTGGATTTAGTTATGTCGGGTTGGGATTAGGCACATTTGCGGAAGGTTTTGCGCTCGGGGCTTTGGCTGGAGGTTTGAGCATGGGTATAAAAGGGGGAGAGATAACCCGTCTGTGGCAAAGCTCTTGGAAAGAGCAGGTACGCTTATTTGATAAAAATGGATGGGCGAATTATTCTTTTAATCCATTTATAAAAGACGGTCCATCTTGGGGAAGTTCACTCACCACTGTTGCCGCGATAGTAGAATTAGCGAAAAGACACAGCAGTCCACAACCACCGAAGGAGCAATAGCCGTATGATATATCGTTTTTTTTATTTTATATAGTCGTATTCACTTTTTTGGGATGTGCCTATATCCCAAAAACTAATTTAGACGCTGTAACTAACATCAGAACTGAATATTCTAAATGTAATAAAATTCCTGGCAGAATTGCAAGCGGATATAAAAATTTCGATTTAGAATATCTTCAAAGAGATGAAATTACGGGTACACAGAAGACGGGCATCAATTACGACTCTATTAACGAAGGTTTTCTTCGAGAAGCAAAGATTATACTTCGAGAAATTGAAAACAGTAACGCAGTTGAATTAAATCAAGGAATTAAATCTAAGTATATATTTGTATTTGCTACACATACTGGTCCAGATAATTTGCTCTTGAATTGGGTATCGGTCCTATCTTTAGGAATTATCCCGATTAAACAAAATGGACTAACATCAATGAGTGTAGAGGTGTACGATTCTAATGGAAAGCTCATATATGAATCAGAATCAGTAAAGTTTGAGCGAGACACATATAGAGGCTGGTTTTGGATTTTATTTTCACCTAAAAAAGAACAGATAAGTGAAGAACAGTTTGATGTGAAAGCCATGCCGAGCATGATAAATGATTTAATTAATGGAATGGTTAAAAATAATATTTTAGATTGTAAAAAATAAAGTTTATCAAAAGGTGGGTGTTTAAGATTGAGTAAAGATATGCTAGGCCCAGTGCAACTCAAAAAAGCCACGGTTACTTCGACACCGCTTAATGGAAATATTTTAAAAATTTTAGAATACAAATACGACCTCGCTGGTCGAAGAATTTTGCGCCAAGTTACGGATAATATTGATGGAAATAAGTCTAAGACTCAAAAATTTTATTACGATGGTGATAATATTTTAGCTGAGCTTGATGCTGAAAATAATTTAACTGCAAGCTATACACATTCACCACTGGGCGCGGATGATGTGCTCGGTGCTAAGTTTACAAGCGCAGCTGTTAATAACGGTTTAGCTTCATCAGCTGGTCATGTTTATTATTTAAAAGATCATTTAAACATTTATAAATTGAACAATTTTCCACAGAAAAATAAATTATAACCAATAAATCACCAAAATATTGCGGATAACTTACGAAATTTAGATTTTAAATCGCCGAACTCGCTCTACATACAACTTTGTTTATATCGGAGGCCAGTAAGCTAAACTTTAGTCTGTGCTTATTTTTGTACATAAATACGAGCATGAAAAACTTCTAGAAACCACATTTGTTAAAATACAGTTGAAAAAATATCATTATCGAACGGAATTTATTTTAATCTTGTCTGCTTTTATACCGATAACGAGGCTGTGAGAAAGCTCAACTCGCTTTTAAATTTGCTCATTTTTACGCTGGTGCTTATCCTCGGCGGTACTTTTTTATATTTCAAAGATTCAAAAAATGGCTGGCTGCCGGCCACGAAGTCATCGGAGCTGAGTTCGCAGGAACTGGATCAGATCGTAAATAAGTATATTAAAACCACTAATCTGGAAGCGCTGAAGACCAAAATCATGGCTGAAAGGGTCATGATCGAAACACGTCAAAAACTGGCCGAACTTGATCGTCAGAAAAGACTAAAGCAAGATAAAGAAATCGCCGAAATTCCGAGAGACCGCCAGATCGCCAAGAACGATGAAAACCGTTCGCCGGCCGAGGTCTTGCGGTCACAGTTGAACGAGAAAAAAATGCAGGAGCAGCAGGAAGAGTCCGAAAAACAGGAGTATGCCAGGCAATGGATCTTGAATGCGCGGAAAGCCGGGTACCTGCTGGAGTTATCTCCGGATCTTGAAGTCATTAGATATACGCCGATCCGCATGCCATCCCAGCAGGATGATTCAACTGATTCCACGAATTCAGATTAGCTTGTTTTCCTTAAAGCTATAGTACTTTGCATCAGTAAAAATAATGTGATCCAGAATCGGGATTTCGATAATTTTCGAAATTTTAACAAGTTTTCGTGTCAAAAGTAGGTCTTCAGGAGTGGGAAGCGTATTCAGGCTCGGATGGTTATGTGCGATGATTATCGCAAATGAATTGGCTTTTAGCGCCTCTCTGAAAAGATCCCGCGGGTGCACAAGGCAGAAATTCAGCGTACCCCGTGAAATCATCTTCAGGTTTTGTGCTTCCAGAGCCGAATTGAGGTTGATCAGCCAAAATTCTTCGCATAATTCATTGAATTGAGACTTAAGCAGATTAAAAGCCAGTTGGCTGTTGTGGATTGGCGACATATTTCTGTTTGTTGCAATGCGGATGTACGCCCCTAAGGCTCTAGATTTATATTGCACTTCATTAATCGGATCAAAGGTTGCTTTTCGTTTGTCGATAAATCGAATAAAGTAATCTTGGGTTTAAAGATTAAAAGGAGTTTCCAATGTTTTCTAATGTTAAAAAATTGATTTTGATTTCGGTAGCGGCCCTTGTTTTTGTTGCTTGCGGTCCAAAAGCTTTTGTTAAAGGGCAGTACGATGATGTTAACCGCGAAAACCTGATGAACGACCAATGGTCCGAAACGGACATGCAGGTCGCGGTCAAAACGATGGTTGATTCGATGGTCGGCCATACGGCAATTGCGAATGCTAAAAAAATGCCAACTGTCATGGTGACGTCACTTCAAAACAAAACAAGTGAGCACATCGATACCCAAAATATCATGGATATGGTCAGAGTTGATCTGACGAATTCAGGCAAAGTTCAATTTGTGGATAAAGAAGCCCGCGAAGACATCTCTAATGAATACGATTACCAGAATTCCGGAACAACGTCCGAAGAAACCAAAAAAAGCAAAGGCGGCCAGACGGGCGCCGATTTTATTGTTAATGGACGATTAGACTCTATCGTACAGGAAGTCGGAAAAGACAAATCAGTTTACTATAAGCTTACGCTGAACATGACGAATCTGAAAACCGGGATCATCACTTGGACAAACTACAAGCAGATCCGCAAGACCTTCAAGAAAAAAAGCGTCGGACTTTAATTGAACCTTATCGGGTGTGAATGAAAAATTTATTCGCGCTCCTTAGTCTTTCGCTTTTCCTGAGTGCGTGCGCCACTCATCAAGGTCGGCTGTCACCCGCTCATAGAGATCTCCTTAGCGGAAACTGCACAAGTGCCACAAAAACCCTTGATGAACTCAGTTCAAAAGACAGCAACGACCAACTTCTCTTTTTAATGGAATACGGCTCTGCATTGCAGATATGCCAAGACTATAAAAAAAGTAACGAGATTTTTCTTAAAGCAGACAAACTAAGTGAACAGCTGGATTACATTTCAGCATCGCGAGTATTAGGCGCCACTCTGTTGAATGAGGAAATGCTTCAGTATAAGGGCGACATTTTCGAAAGACTTTTCATCAACATATCGCTGGCACTTAATTTTTTAGAATTGCAGCAGCCAGATGAGGCTTTGGTCGAAGTCAGGCGAATAAACGAAAAATATAATAAATTCTCGAATGAGGAAAAAAGCAGTTATGAATTGAATTCTTTTGCTCAGTATTTATCGGGTCTCATTTGGGAGACTGAGAACAAATTCGATGATGCCTGCATTTCGTATAAGGCCGCCTACCGGCTTGATCCTGCGTATCGGGCTGTTGGTCTCGACATGTTGACGGCTTGCTGGCGGGCAAAACGCAATCAGGAATTTAACTTGCTGGTTACGGAACTGCGGCCAACGGCAGACGAAATGAATTTTGTGAAGCGAAAGAATAAAAATGAAAAAATCGTGATTTTTCTACAGGGCCTCGGCCCCAAAAAAATGCCAAGACCGGACAATCATATTTACCCCTATCTGGTACCCAGCAATAATCAGACAAAACGCCTGACGGTCAATTATCTGGATGAAAACGACACCTATCAGAATGCCTCAAGCCGTCAGGTATATAGCGTTGAAAAAGCGGCTATTGCTACACAAGAAGCGGATTACAACTCATTGGCGGCCCGGCGTCTTGGGGCAAGAGTTGCAAAAGAAGTTGCTGCTGATCAAATCCGGCAAAAGGATAAAACTCTGGGAAATATCGCATGGCTTGTTATGGTGGCTTCTGAAAGAGCTGATTTGCGCAATTGGACGTTGCTGCCCGAAACGGTTCAGATTATCAGAATTAAACCCTCGAAAGATTCAATTATCAGTGCTGTCGGATTAAATCGATTCGACACTGAAACCGAGAAGTTTCAAGATATCGTTTTGAAAGAGAACGAAAATAAAAGGATCTTTTTAATTCGAAGTATCAAATAAACAAAAAAAAACCCACGTTTTGAGGCGTGGGTTTTTTGAAAACATTATTTCAGCTTAAATCTACGGATTGAAACTCTGATTGCTGCTTGGAAGCGGCAAATTCGGAGTTTCTTCTTCTTGGTTTGAGCTTGGCAGAACTGTTGCTTTTTCAGCTACAACTTTTGAAGTTGAATCTGAATTTAACCGCGCAGCAGATGCAACGCGATTTTCAAGGTTCTGTTTCAGATCATCAGTCGACACGCGATCGATGTTAACATTAACCGCAGCTTGTTTAGTCATGTAATCAATCGGGAAAGCGCCCAGTTTAGCTAAGTAGCTTGAAATGCTGCCGTTGCCGTTCTGGATAATTTCTCGAAGTGTAAAAAGCGGAGCGTATTGTGAGGCTTTTTTCTCAGATTCAAAGATGATTTGCGTTAAAGTTGCAGCCGTGATGTCGTTTTTTGATTTATTATCAATAACCATCACTTCTTCGTTTGATCTGATCATTTTCGCAATGTCGTCCAACGTGACATAACAGCTTTGCTGAGTGTCGTACAACTTACGATTTTGATATCGCTTAATAATTTTCACTTTAGTACTTGGTTTAATGCTTAAACTTTCCATTTGGTTCATCACGATGACCTCCCCTTATGTTGGCATTATCACTTGAGTTTTAGCTTAAAACTAAAGCTTTTTGCCTATTGATTCTGGCGAAAGTAGCCCTGCCGCCACCCCTTGTCAAGCAGGTCAGGAGCCAATTACGGCTGATTTTTCCAGTCAAGTTGAATATATCCAGTCCGCAGAGAGTTAAAATAAAATTCAGCCGGTCATTTTATTTCTGTATTATTAAAAAAAGCTAATATTATCAATTACTTATATCATAATATATTGTTCGGGCCGCCTTAATTATCCCTATCGCTAATAAAGCTCTATCAAAGTCTAGGAAATCTAATTTTGATCACAAAATAATCAAATAGGACTCGAGAGTTCTACAGCTATCTGCCGATAAGTTACCTAAGGAAGCTCTCATGACAAGAATGAATACAGTTTCAAATTTGGCGTTAGCGATTGTGGTATCCGGATGCGCGAGTTCAAGTCATCAATATTTTGATTCGGCAATGAATGATAAAAACCGGGCTCCTGCTTCATTTGCAATTCCCGAGGCCTTCGATCCCGGAGTAACAACAATCGATCCGATGCATAACCGCGCAGAAGCTGATTTCCTATTTTTGAAATCTGAAATGGAATCAAGCGCCGGCCGAAATCGGGAAGCGATAGAATTGTTGCGAAGTGCGCTAGTTTACGATCCTGAATCGCCGACAATGATGCAAAAAATTTCAATCGAGTATTATAAAACCGCAAAACTGAGTGACGCCATCTTCTGGGCCGAAAAAGCAAAATCGTTAGCGCCGGGGCGCCGCGATCTTACTTTGCTGGTGGCCGGTCTTTACACAACAACAAAGAGTTTTATCAAGGCCGAAGAATTATATAAAAATCTGATTAAGCAAGACGATGAAGACACCGAAGCGCTGCTCTATCTCGGTGCAGTTTATACCGAACAGAAAAATTACCCTAAAGCAATTGGGGTTTTTAAGAGCTTATCCCGGCAGCCGGCTTATACTTCAAAATATCTCGCGCACTACTATCTTGCCCGCGTCTATGCTGAACAGAGTAACAACAACCTTAAAAAAGTAAAAGACGAACTGAAACTTTCAATCTCATTGAAGCCAGACTTTTTTGAGGCCGCCACTATGTTGGGCCACTTAATTGAAAAAGAAGAAGGGCTTGCAAAGGCGTATGCATTTTATGCCGAACATCAGCGCAAGCACGGCCCGAATCCGAAAATGGCCGAATTGTTATCTCAATACTATATAAGTAAGAATGAATTCGACAAAGCCTATGAGCAGCTCGAAATTCTTGACGACGCCAACGAAGACCTTATTCAGGTCAAGCTGAAGATGGCGCTGATATTGATTGAAAAGAAGGTATACGACCGCGCCATCGCCAAACTGGAAGAAATTCTGGAACTTGCTCCCGAGTCTGATAAAGTAAGATTTTATCTTTCTGCGGTTTATGAAGAAAAAAAAGAATTCAAAAATGCAGTAAATCAATATCTGAAAATTGAAAAAGCCAGCGGTTATTTTGAAGAGGCCCGGTTGCACGCTGCGTTCCTGACAAAAATGATGGGCGATCCTGAATTAGCAATGACGTACATCAAAGAATCAACCGACCATAAAGTTGAGAATCCGCAGAGTTATTTTTTAATGTCGCAATTGTATGAAGATAAGAAAGATCTGAAAAATGCACAGCTTCAGCTTAAAAAGGCAATTGTGAAGTTTCCGAAAAACCCGGTGGTTTTTTATCAGATGGGCACTCTGCAGGATCGTATGAATTTAAAAAATGAAATGACCGCTTCAATGAAAAAAGTCATAGAGCTTGAGCCTGAGCATGCGCAGGCACTCAATTATCTGGCCTATAGCTGGGCTGAAGCCGGAAAAGAGCTCGAGCTCGCAGAAAGTTATGCGCGAAAAGCAGTTAGTAAAGAATCCGGCGACGCCTTCATTCTTGATACGCTCGGCTGGGTGCTGTTTAAAAAAGGAAAATTCAAGGAAGCCGTTGACGTACTTGAAAAAGCCCACGCGATGCAACCCGAAGTCAGTATTATCTCGGAACATTTGGGCGATGTTTACATCAAGCTTAATATGCACAGCAAGGCCCGCCTGCTATTTCTGAAAGCCGCCGAAGGTGAAGATAACACTGACCGCAAAATGGAAATAAATTCCAAACTGACTCAGGTTGAAAGCGATATTAAAAGTTTACGATTGCCGTCTTCAATCGAGCCCGGTTCAGGTAAAGATGGGTCGCAGTAACCGCGAAAACCAGCTTCCAGTCGGGTTCAAGCCACGGGATATAAGAAAATAAGAATAATATTAAACCAATTTTAAAAAAATCGCGCCGCCGGTCTTTCAATGAATTGAAGGCATCTTGCAAGGTTGCGATGAGTTCAAAATTATTTTTTTCAAGAAAATAATAAGAAAACACAATCTGAAATGAAAGCAATAACATCAGCACCAATAAAACAGCCAAAGCCATAGTCAGAAATAAATAGTGGCCTTCACGCATATAAATTCGCACAAAAGAATGAATCCCACCGACAAACATCAATAAAGGCACACAACTCAGAAATATCTTGAATGCACCCAGTTGCGAACGTCGGCTAATTTCAAATCCGTGCAGCAAAAGCGCTAACTGCAATAAAACACCGATTGCCAGAAGTGCTCCGCCCGGCGTCTGCGCAAAGTGCAAAACTAAACAAGCAATAACGAAAAGTAACAGGTGACGTGATTTTAATTGCATTCAATGGCTATATTATCCTTAAATAGGAATGTGAACAAAGAAATTCGCTCCGCACTTTTTTACAGCCTGTTTTTTTTTCTCCTGGCAGGTTGTGCCGGTACGCCCGACAAGCCCGCAACCGGTGCGCCTCTGCTGATTCAGTCTAAAGCGATCATTAAAGATCAGAATGAATCCAATTCCGTAAAAATCGAAATTGCCCTGGTTCCGAAAAAAGCCATTCGACTTGAAATTACGGCTACTCTCGGGGTTTCAGTTGCAACGGTTTTAATGACTCCGTCTGAGATCACCTATGCGCTTCACACAACAAGGCAATTCGCCACCGGACCGTTCAACGAAAAAACTCTCTTTCCGATTTTCAGAAAAAATATCGATCCGCGGATTTTATGGCGAGTAATAAACGATCAGCCGATGACCAATCTTAATCTGAAATGCGATATGAACAGTAATTCGAAGCCCGTAAAATGCACCGCTGTCGATGGTACTACCTTTAAATGGACCTACGACGAACCTCCGTTCAAAAGAATCGACATCATAAGCAATAGGTTTGAAATGAACTGGCTTTTCCGCGACCAAAGTCTGCTTGAAGTTTCCCAAAACGAGACTTTTGTCTTAAAAAAACCTGAATCCTACCAAGAAATTACTATAAAATAATAGAAGTCGCTAACCGAAAAAACTCGGTGCATAATCATAGATAACTAAGATTCACCCAATTCTCATTTAATGAGAAATTCGTGAAAAGGAGTCTCGATGTCATCCCCCGTCAACTTCCGAACCCTAGTCGAAAAATGGCAGAGTCAGAATACGAATGTCGCGGCCCACTGGAGCGGCACTTTCCACGAGTACTTAGATCTAATTAAGGCCAACCCCAAGGTTACCAGAAATGCCTATCAGCGAATGTTCGACATGATCGTTGAATCCGGCACCGAGGAGTACATCGATTTTAAAAAACACGTTGTTCGTTATAAATTTTTTGACGACACCGATAACAACGGAAAAGATGCTGTTTTCGGCCTCGATGTTCAGTTAATGAAGCTGGTTAATGTTCTGAAAGCCGCAGCTCTGGGCTACGGTACCGAAAAACGGGTGATCCTGTTGCACGGACCGGTCGGGTCGGCTAAATCCACAATCTGCAGACGCCTGAAAAAGGGCCTTGAAGCCTATTCCCGATCGGAAAGCGGCGCCTTGTTCACCTTTGAATGGGTAGATGATTCGGGAAAGTTAGAAGGTCTGTTCGGTAAAGACGTTAAAAATTTTCCTTCACCTATGAACGAAGAACCTCTGCTTTTAATCCCGGAAGAAATGCGCGCGGCGATTACGGATGAAATTAACCGCGGACAGGACGGCCAGTTCAGAATGAAAATTGTCGGCGAGCTTTGTCCGCCATCACGGTTTATTTTTAAGTCGCTCATGGAAAAGTATAATGGTGACCTCCTGAAAGTTCTGACCCACGTTAAAGTAAAACGCTTCTTTATTTCCGAAGCTGATCGGGTCGGCATCGGCACGTTTCAGCCAAAAGATGAAAAAAATCAGGATTCAACCGAGCTGACCGGCGACATCAACTATCGTAAAATTGCGGAATACGGTTCAGATTCCGATCCACGCGCTTTCAATTTTGACGGCGAATTCAATGTGGCAAATCGCGGTATGATCGAATTTGTCGAGGTGCTGAAACTCGATGTTGCGTTTCTTTATGACCTTCTGGGCGCTTCGCAGGAGCATCGGGTTAAACCGAAAAAATTTGCCCAGACGCATATCGATGAAGTGATTATCGGCCACACCAATGAACCTGAGTACCGCAAGCTGCAAGACAACGAATTTATGGAAGCCCTGCGCGACCGAACGGTTAAAATCGACATTCCGTACATCACTCGCTTGAAAGAAGAAACAAATATTTACAAAAAGGATTTCAATTCGACAAAACTACGCGGCATTTCGATTGCGCCGCATACGATTGAAATTGCGGGTATGTGGGCCATTCTCACGCGGCTTGAAAAGCCGAAGAAAGCTAATCTCACCCGCTTACAGAAGCTCAAACTTTACAACGGCAAGACGCTCCCGAACTTTACCGAAGATAATGTTAAAGAATTGCGTAAAGAAACCACCCGCGAAGGTCTCGACGGAATATCGCCGCGTTATATTCAAGACAAGCTCTCGAATGCGCTGGTCATGGCCCAGCAAATGAACAAGGGTTCGGTTAATCCGTTTATGGTAATGAACGAGCTTGAAAGCGGCCTTAAACATCATTCGCTGCTTTCGAACGATGAACTTAAGCAGGAATACCGCGAGTTGCTGTCGGTAGTGAAGCAGGAGTACGAGGAAATTATCAAATCCGAAGTTCAGCGCGCCATCAGCGCCGATGACGGGGCTTTGCAACGCCTTTGCGCCAATTACATCGACAATGTCAAAGCCTACACTCAAAAAGAAAAAGTCCGCAATCAGTACACCGGTTCGGATGAAGAGCCGGATGAGCGCCTAATGCGTACGATCGAGGAAAAAATCGAAATTCCCGAATCACGCAAAGACGACTTCCGGCGTGAGATCATGAATTATATCGGCGCACTCGCGATTGACGGCAAAAAGTTCAATTATAAAATGAATGATCGATTGCACAAAGCGCTTGAGCTGAAGTTATTCGAGGATCAAAAAGACAGCATCAAGCTCACTTCACTTGTGAGCTCAGTGGCTGACAAAGACACGCAGGAAAAAATAGATATTGTGAAATCAAGGCTGATTAAAGATTTCGGCTATGATGAAATTTCTGCAACAGATGTTTTACATTACGTCGCCAGTATTTTTGCTAGAGGCGATGTTAAGAATAAATAGGCGGGAATGAATGTCGATACGCGAAGATCAGAGTCGGTTCAAAAGTATCATAAAAGGTAAAGTCAGAGATGACTTCAAACGCTATGTTACGAACGGCGAGCTGATCGGCAGACGCGAAGATGAGTTCGTTAAAATTCCCATTCCGCGCGTTGATATTCCCACTTTCCGCTACGGTCCGAAACAAAACGAACAAGGTGTAGGCCAGG
Organism: Bdellovibrio sp.; assembly: GCA_031428535.1. Classification (GTDB taxonomy): domain Bacteria; phylum Bdellovibrionota; class Bdellovibrionia; order Bdellovibrionales; family Bdellovibrionaceae; genus Pseudobdellovibrio. The sequence continues at coordinate 11,407 of JANPPN010000137.1, forward strand.
GCGACGGCGAGCCGGGCGAAGGCTCGGGCCAGGCCGGTAGCGGCAAGGGTGAGGCCGGCGACCAACCCGGGCAGCATATGATCGAAGTTGAAATTTCGATGGAAGAGCTTGCTGAGATTCTCGGCGAAAAACTCGAGCTTCCGCGAATTCAGCCTAAAGGCGCAAAAAATATTGAAACCGAAAAAAACAAATACTCCGGAATTGCGCCGGTTGGTCCCGAAGGTTTAAGAAAATTCAAGCAAACCTACAAAAAGGCACTGACCCGCTACATTTCATCAGGCACCTACAATCCACTGGATCCGGTTATAATCCCGATTCGGCGCGACTACCAGTACCGTGCCATTAAAAAAGCACCGCAACCGCATACAAAAGCGGTCGTCATCTACATGATGGACGTTTCAGGATCGATGGGCGATGAGCAGAAAGAAATTGTACGGCTTGAATCTTTCTGGATAAACACCTGGCTGAAAAAACACTACAAAGGGTTAGATACACGCTTCATCATCCACGATGCCTCGGCCAAGGAAGTTGATGAAAACACCTTTTTCAAAACCAGCGAATCGGGTGGAACTTTAATCAGTTCGGCATATAAACTTTGTCAGCAGATTATTCAATCTGACTACTCGACCAGCGAATGGAATATTTATCCTTTTCATTTCAGTGACGGCGACAACTGGAGCGGTGAAGACACGCGGATCTGCCTTTCGCTGCTGAAAGACTTTTTTCTTCCGAATGTAAACGTATTTTCATACGGTCAGGTTGAAAGTAAGTATGGCAGCGGTCAGTTTTTAAAAGACTTGCAAAAAGAATTCACCAATGATGATCGCCTGACGCTCAGTCAGATCGAAGGCCGCGATAAGATACTGTCTTCAATAAAAGATTTTCTGGGTAAAGGTAAATAACATGGCCAACTTAACTCTTGAGCTCGAAGCAGAACGAAAAAAAATCTGTCAGATTGCAAAGAATTGCGGTCTTGATGGTTTCGAAACAATCTTCGAGCTGATTAATTACGATCAAATCAGCCAGATAGCTTCGTATGGCGGGTTTCCGGTTCGGTACCCGCACTGGAAATTCGGGATGGAGTACGAGCAACTCTCGAAATCCTACGAATATGGTCTTTCAAAAATTTACGAAATGGTGATCAATACTGACCCTTGCTACGCCTATCTGATGGAAGGCAATTCGATGATGGACCAAAAACTCGTTATGGCCCATGTTTACGGCCACTGCGATTTTTTTAAAAATAATGTCTGGTTTTCAAATACGAATCGCAAAATGATGGATCAGATGGCCAATCACGCCACCCGTATCAAACGCTACATCGACCGCCACGGGTACGATCAGGTCGAAAAATTCATTGATACCTGTCTGAGTCTTGAAAATCTGATCGACCGGCACAGTATTCTGAACGCCTCACAAAATATGACTGAAGAAAAACCCAATCTGGGAAACCGCGATTTTCTATTTAAAGTCGACAAACCTTACATGCAGAATTATATCAATCCGCCCCAGTATGTTGCGGAACAAAAAGAAAAACAAAATGCACAGAATCTTCAGAAAATTCAGTTTCCGGCAAGCCCGGTCCGGGATGTCCTTTCTTTCCTGATGCATTTTGCCCCACTCGAAGAGTGGCAACAGGATGTGCTTTCGATCATTCGCGATGAGTCTTATTACTTTGCGCCGCAGGGCATGACTAAAACCCTGAACGAGGGCTGGGCATCTTACTGGCATTCACACATGATGACCCGCTATATTCTAAACGATTCCGAAATTATTGATTTTGCCGATCACCATTCGGGGACGACGTTCATGCAATTGGGCGGCTACAACCCTTATAAAGTAGGCATCGAATTATTCCGTGATATCGAGGAGCGCTGGGACAAGGGCCGGTTTGGGCGGGAGTGGGAAGATTGCGATGACATTCGCCAGCGCAAAAACTGGAATAAGAACACGCGTCTTGGGCGCGACAAAATTTTCGAAATTCGTAAAATCTATAATGATGTCACATTCATAGATGAGTTTCTGACTGAGGATTTTTGTGTCCGAAATAAAATGTTTGTTTACAAAATGAATAAAGAATCCGGCCGGTTTGAGGTCGACACAAGGGATTTTAAAGCGATCAAAGCACAGCTTCTTTTCCAGATGACTAATTTCGGTCAGCCAATAATTAAAATTGAGAATGCCAACTTTGAGAATCGTGGCGAACTGTTGTTACAGCATGTCCATGAAGGTCTGGACTTGCAGCCAAATTACATGGATGCGACCATGCAGAATCTGTATAAACTATGGAAGCGGCCAATTAACCTTGTGACAATCATGGATAACGAGACGCAGCTTTTTAGGTATGACGGAAATGAATATACAAAACATAGTTTAAGTGAGAGTAATAAGGCCGCCGAGGGAGAGCCGCCGGAAATTTCTAAGTCTTAAGTTTTTTTGATTTTTTGGAGAACACCACCGTGTCCAGTAAAGATCGCGTATTAGTCTACTCGACAGATCCAAAGGATCAGGCCATCATTTCCGGTGAGGCCGAGAAGCACAAAAAATCCACTGCTCAGAAATCCCTGGTTGATACCAAAAAATTTATTGTTGTTTTCAGAATGGAAACCCAGAGCCGCGGCGGAAAGACTGTCACGGTTATGGATAAATTTCCGGCGCACGAGACTTTTCTTAAAGAACTAACGAAAGAAATCAAAATCAAATGTGGAACGGGCGGCTCTTTCCGAATAGATGGACAATTCGGACTCATCGAAATTCAAGGCGATAAGCGCATTGCGATTAAAAAAATATTAGATGGTAAAGATATAAAGTATAAAGGAATGTAGCCTGTGAAAAAGAAAATTGTAATTGTAGATGATTTTGAGGAAAGTTGCCAGTTGATGGTTGAAATACTGTCGCATGAATTCGAATGCCATTATATCTGCAAATCTGAAAATGCACTGGAATTTATTAATGCAAACAAACCAAGCCTGATTCTGATGGATTACAAAATGCCCTACGTATCCGGAGTCGAGCTCTGCAAGATAATCAAAGACATACCCACTTTGAAACAGATTCCAATTATTTTTATTTCCGGAGCGGTTACGTCAGATGAACGAATTGAAACGCTGGAATCTGGCGGCGATGATTTTCTTTCAAAACCTTATCACCCGAAAGAACTCTTACTCCGAGTGCAGAAGCGTCTTAAGAATTATGCCAGCGACGACATTACAGTTCTGAATGTGGGCAATATCAAAATGAATCTGAGTTCGCGCCAGTGCCATCTTGATAACAAGGAAATTATGCTGACGCCTAAGCAATTCGATATTCTGAAGTTGTTGATTGAGCACAAAGCGCAGGTTGTTTCCCGGCAGGAATTCATGACTGAAATCTGGGGGCATTCAGATGTCACCCCGCGAAATGTAGATTCTCAGATTAATTATCTAAAAAAGAAAATGGAAGGCTTTTTGGGCCATATTACTTCGGTTCCGGGCTTCGGTTATCGATTGGATACCACGAGTTAGATTTTTTTCCAGGTCGAAAATTTTCTTAATTCGGTGGTGTTTTCGAACTCGAGTTCAAGTTCATCGTTTTCGAGCTTGAACTTCCTGTTTAACGACTGATTATCATAAGAAGGCTTAACCGAAATCAGAACTTGATGAATTATTTCATCATTCTGCACTTTGTAAGTTCCCGAATAGGAAACAAAATCCGAAAATTCGCGGGGCTCCTGTTTAAATCGGATCGTCACAGTCATGAAACCGGTTTCAGAGTAATGAATGTAACCGAAAAACCATTCTGAAATGGGCTCAAATCTGCCGTCTTTTTTGTAGTAATAACCGTAATCGGTTAATTTATAAGTTCCTGCGATGTTGGTCGTCATAATTTACTTCTTTCTTTTTTTTCTGAAAAATTTCTTCAACAGTAAACTGCATTCTTCACCGAGCACGCCGCCGGTAACGCTGAATCGATGATTTAGCCGAGGATCGTTGCCAAGCTGGGCCAAAGTTTCGAGGGCTCCGCCTTTAGGGTCGTGAGAGGCAAATACCACCCGCGACAGGCGTGACTGCAGCAGGGCGCCCGCACACATGTAGCAGGGTTCGAGGGTAACATACAAAGTGCAGTCGAGCAGGCGCCAGGAATCCAGTTTCCTGCAGGCGCGATGGATGGCTACCAGTTCAGCATGACCAAGTGTCGTCTTTTCTTTTTCACGGAGATTAGTGGCTTTCGCCAGAACTTTGCCATTTTTATCAACAATAACAGCCCCGATTGGCACTTCGCCGATCTCTTCACTGAGTTTTGCCTGTCTGATGGCTATTCGCATGAATTTCTCGTCATCAGTACTTGAGTCTAATTTTGTTTGATTATGCGCGTCAATTGACGTGTTCTTGAGTGTCATCGGCAGAGCCCTTTGTTATACCTCTTTAGTTGATTTTCATTCTGCTATCAAGAGCTATTCTGTACAGAAGGCCCTTTGAAAGCACAGTCCACATCGGAAGGCGGGTGACTACAGTGGCATTAGTTAAAGTTAAAGACGGAGAAAGTTTCGAAGGAGCTTTCCGTAAATTCAAGAAATCATGCGAAAAAGCAGGAATTCTTTCTGATATAAAAAAGCGCGAACATTTTGAAAAGCCGAGCATGGCTGACAAGAAAAAATCGATTGCTGCACGTAAACGTGCGCAAAAAAAAGTACGTCGTAGCTGGGGAGAGTAATCTCAACTGTTACTGAAAGTGAGCACCGTCGTGGAATTACGCGAAAAAATATTGGCCGACATCAAGTCGGCCATGGTGTCGAGAGACACCGTTAAATTAAATACCCTCCGATTTCTGAACGCACAGATTAAAAATAAAGAAATAGATTCGCGACCTACGCCGATCACAGCAGACGACGTTATGACAGTCGTTAAAAAACTCGTTAAACAACGTAAAGAATCCATCGAGCAGTTTTCGGCTGCCGGACGCATGGACCTGGCCGATCAGGAAAATGCCGAATTAAAAATTTTAGAAACCTACTTGCCCGCGCAAATGAGCCGTGAACAGATTGAAAAACTGGTCACCGAAGTTATTGCGGCAACTGGTGCTAAAACGATCAAAGAAATGGGTACGGTTATGAAAGAAGCCCAGGCTCGAGCGGCAGGAACTGCCGACGGCAAATTGATCAGCGAAATCATTAAGTCAAAATTAAACTGAACTAAAAGATTCTCTGGAGAATTATTGAGATATCCACCCGAATTCGTCGATCGAGTGCAAGAAGCCAACAACTTAGCGGACATCATCTCACAGTACACTCAACTAAAACAAAGCGGCAATGGTTACATGGGCCGCTGTCCTTTTCCGGATCATGCGGAGAAAACGCCGAGCTTTTCGGTTTCAGAAGCCAAGCAGGTTTACCATTGCTTCGGCTGCAAAAAAAGCGGAAATGTTTTTAGCTTTCTTCGCGACTACAACGGAATGAGTTTTCCTGAGGCGGTCGAATTTTTGGCCGAACGTTCCTCTATCGCGCTCCCTGAAATTCAACACGAAGCGAGCGACAAATATCACGAGCAGCAGGATTCAAAGAAACTCATGCTGAAGGCCAATAAACATGCGGCTCACTTTTTCTCTGAAACTTTAAAAAGAGTTCCTGCAGATCACCCGATTAAATTTTATATTCAGAAGCGCAAGCTGACTGCCGAAACAATCGAAGAATTTCAAATCGGTTACGCGCCAACAGAATGGGAAGGCCTTGTCACCCATCTGCAGAAACAGAATGTCAGTGCCGCATTCGCAGAAGAAGCTAAGCTGATTCGCGCGCGCAAAGAAGGCAATGGCCATTTTGATTTATTCCGCGACCGGCTAATGTTTCCCATTTTGTCGCCGATGCAGGAAGTTTTGGCTTTTGGTGGCCGCATTCATGATCAAGGCGACCCAAAATATCTAAACAGCCCTGAAACTCTGGTCTTTAACAAAGGCCGGGTCCTTTATGGTCTCGCGCAGACTGCAAAATATATCCGCTCTGATGACGCAGTCATTATTGTTGAGGGATATATGGACTTGGTTTCACTCTTTCAGGCTGGTCTTAAAAATGTTGCCGCTACGATGGGAACAGCACTAACCGCCGAGCACGCCAAACTGATCAAACGTCTGACAACTAATGTGGTTGTGTTGTTCGATAGCGACGAGGCGGGTAAGCGCGCCGCAGAACGCAGCCTTCCGCTCTTGTTGGCTGCGGGACTGTACCCCAAGGGGCTTATCCTGACTGAGGCGAAAGATCCGGACGAGTTCGTTACCAAGTTTGGCTTCGAATCATTGAAAGCTAAAATTGATTCAAGCCCGGAGTTGTTTAATATGGTTTTACAGATGTGGATGCAGGATTATAAAGGCGAAGCTTCGCAAAAGGTTAAGATTATCGACCTCGTCCGGCCCGTTTTTGATGCGATTCCTGACTCAAGACTAAAAAGTTTATATGCCCAAGAGCTTTCTCATCGCATGAGTGTGGGCATTGATTGGGTTCGCACGGCACTGACTAAGCCACTGACCACGCGCGATTACCAAGGCGTTAAGGCTCCCGAAACTGTTGAACCTGCTCAAAAAATGACGGCACAAGTGCCTGTTCAGCCTTTATTTTTGATATCAGGTGCGCCGCAGGCAGAGTCTTTACTTATGCAGCTT
>JANPPN010000138.1:0-16189 GCA_031428535.1 Bdellovibrio sp.
CTAAATTAATTATCTACCAATTTCGAGTGCACTTAAAGCCATATCTTTTGTCGCCTGAATAGCCTGTACGTTGGCCTCGTAAGATCTTGAAGCCTGTATCATATTGGTCATCTCTTCCATGAGGTTTACATTCGGAAACGCCACATAGCCTTCTTCATTTGCATCGGGATGAGTTGGATCATATTTTAAAATCGGCGCCTTCTTATCGTAGACAACATCGGTAACCTGCACTCGATTAAAGTCGGCCTTCGGGTCATTTACACTGAGGATGTCCCCGAAGGATTTGGCATCGGGCATGGCCGTAAACACCACGTCTTTTCGGCGGTAGGGGCCGCCCTCGGGCGTGCGGGTTGTATTAATGTTGGCAATGTTGCTGGAAATAGAATTCATGCGAGCCCGTTGTGCCGCCATTCCACTTCCGCCGATTCTGAATCCTGACAAAAAGTCACTCATTGGCTAATCCTATCTGGTTTCGCTGATGGCGTATTTCATAGCGGCCATTTTTTTGTTAATTAGTTGGAGCGCCGATTTATACAGAATTGAATTCTCTGCCAGCGCCGACATTTCCTTTTCCATATCAACCGTATTGCCGTCATTATTCAGAGCGACTTCCGGATTTTCATAAATTCCCGGCTCAACTGAAGGCTTGCCACCCACCGCAAAATGCCGGCCGTGCGAGGTACTTAACGAGTTATTACCATCGATATCGAGCGCCCGTGCCAGCGCGTCCTCGAAATCTACCTTTTTAGCATGGTAATTCGGCGTTTCGGCATTGGCGATATTCGCTGAAGTGACATTATGGCGAATCTGCCGCATCGCCAGTGACGTGGCCAGTGCGTCCGTAGTTTTATCAAACAGACTGCTCATAAATAACCTGCCTCTCGGTATTGATTGATCTTGTTTCTAAGAGTCCGGATTGAAATTCCCAGAATTTCGGCCGCGCGTGTGCGATTCTGATGTACAAAATAAAGAGTCTGCAAAATGTATTTTCGTTCGACTTCATCCAGTTTCTGTCCGATCGAAAATTCAATTTCTTTCATCTGCAAATTCAGTTCAATATGTTCGGGTTCAATCAGCGCCCGTTGATCTTCAGACTGCGAATTTTCAAATGCACGTTCGAGCACGGCCTCGAGTTCATGAAAGTTACCTGGCCAATTGTACTGTAAGAGCTTTTCAGCCGCCTTATCGGTTAATTTGTGAGGCTTTGAGTTATTCATCAAACCGAGAACTTCGATAAAAAATCCGGCAAAATTCACAATATCGGCTTTACGTTCGCAGAGATTCGGCATTTCAACAACGTATGTGAGCTTTCGGTCAAACTTCTGGGTTATTTCAAATGCCAGTTCCTTTGTGGTTGTCACAATGACCGGAGTCGGGCTTACGATCGGCTCTTTGTCGTCAAATAAAGAAATATTTTTCCCTGTAAAAAACAGCTTTTGAATGTGATTCAGCATCGTGGTTTTCCCCGACCCGACATCACCGGTAATTATGAAAAACTTTTTGTCGGCGTGCAGATTGAGCTCGCCCAGAACATTGAGCATAGCCGCACTTTGAATCTTAAACGATCCATATTGATAGTTCATTTATTCTGCTCCTCTAGCTGAGTCATTGCGGGAATTCTCTTCACGTGCTTTTGAAAATCCGTATCCCACGCGGCCTGCTTCAGTTTCTCCTGAGCTAATTGTTTCCAAACCGCCGATTTCTCGTGCATTATGTTTTTCCAGGTCTGATCGGCCTTTTTAATTTCGCCTTTTTTAAAATGCAAGTCGCCCAGCAGGTAGCGCTCCTGATCCAGATTATATTTGATTCCGTGTTTCTGGATGATTTCGTTTAAAAACGAAATGGCCTGATCATCTTTTTTTTGCTCCATCAGAAGTTTCGAGTACGAATTCATCAGTCGCTGCAAATCCTGCAACTGCGGCTTTTCGGTATTCAACAAAATTGACCGGCATTTTTCATAGGTATTCGTGGCTTCAGTCACTGCATTTTTCTGAGCGTAAACTTCTGCCAGTCTGAATTGCACAGGTAGCGAAAGCTTTTCATCACCCTTCCACAGATTTGAAAGATCACTGAGGTAGCGGGTTGATGCCACGCTGTCTCCCCGTTGTTCATAAAGCTGCGAGGCCAACTGGACCCGCTCAACCTGCTCTTCTTCGGTAAGGGTCAGGGGTGTCTGAATTTTTTCGAGATATTGAAACGCATCCTGATAAGAAACGTTGTCATAACTGTTTTTTGCAAGCTTCAGGTTCAGACTGTCGAAACTCGGCAGATACTGATTAACGTAAATTTCTTTTTCACTTGCTGTGCCTTTAATTGAATTCATGCCATCAAGTACTTTCTTGTACTTTTCGATCGCGTACTCAAATGCGCCGGCAAATTCATAAGAAAGGCCCAAGAAAAAATCAGTGTCGATCCGGCTATGGGTTTTAATCCAGGTATCCGAGTACTGTTTGTAAGTCTTCAGCAACTCGGGATAATTTTTAAGGTCTGAAAGATGTTTCAATTGATCATTTACATTTTTCACAATGCGCTGAGTAACCTGCTTTGCATCAGGACGGGTAGGATTCTGTTGATAAAACTTCGACAGAATATCGATCGCACGCAAATATTCTTTGCGGCGTGAAAAACCGTCTGAAATCATAGTTACTTTAAACTGGTCAATGTTCTCAAGTTCACTCTTAAGCGACAACTCGTCCATTTTGATAAGTGTCAGGTCTAATTGTTCTTTTTTCATCGACTTCATCTTGGTACTCAGCAGATGAAGGCGGGCAACAATCGTTTTTGGACTATCGCCGTATCTAAAGTGTGTTTCGAGATAAGCTCCCACCGACTTGGCCTGGTCAGCGCCCATGATATCGAGTAATTCACCCACTCTTGTCAGTGCATAAGGTGCAAAATCATGGGTCGGAAAATACTGGGCAAAATCGATGGCCGACTGATGCGAATTCTGGTAACTACCTTTCCAGAACTGAGCTTCCATCTTATTAAAATAGGCGCTGGGGTACAGTTTTGAAACCAGCGGAAAATTTTTAGTTGCCACATCGTACGCTGCAATCGAGTCTGTAAATTTTTTTGAGAAAAAATTGAAATCCCCTCTGCGAACAGCCACTTCGGTCAAAACCAATTGATCTTTGGTGTTTTTTTCGATTTCGGTGAGGAATTTCAGCGCATCTTCGAGCTTGTTGATTTTTGAATAGCTGTATGCTAGCCCGATTTTCGCATACTGAATCGAAATTTTATTGTTGTATTTTTTATTTTCGATATGCGAATGGAGTTTTCGGATTGCCGACATATAATCCAAGTTTTCGATTGCCAACATGCCGGTCAACAAAGAAGTTCGCTCTGCCAGTATGGCGCTAGGGTGCTTTTCCTGAGCGTCGCGATAAGCATTCTGCGCCTGCTCGTACATTGACTTGATTTTTTCGGCTCGCCATAACTCGGCAAAGGCATCACCCATCATAAAAGCGATCATGTCATCGTATTTTGATTCGGGGTATTTTTTCCGGAACCATTCAGCCGTCTGGATAAAGACAAGATAACGCTTTTTAGAAAATAAAGTTTTTAAGAGACGTGCCTCTTTGTTTTCATCCGACTTTTCAGACTGGATTTCGTACAATGGCGGATTTTCCTTCATCTTTTTCCAGAACGAAAATTCAGATTCAAGGGCCGGGAATTTCAGATAGTAGTTATTCCGGCTTTTTATGACGGCTTCTTCCTTGTAATCTGACTCTTTCATCGCAAAACGGCCGAACTGTGCATCGCTGGCATCATAGAGGCCAGACCGCGCAAGCACGGAAGTTTCGATTCCTTCTGCACCGGTAATCGTCAGAATATCAGTATCCGCCGGTTTCCGATCTACCTTTTTTCTGACTACTTTTGCTTTTACAACCGACGCTACCGCAACAACCGCAACCTTCGGTTTGGTATCAACCTCAACGGCAATCAGCGGGGCTTCACCCTTATAGAAATCAATAATGAGTTTCGACGGCTGATCGGTTAAATAGTCAAATGTTTCAACTGAGTCACCTTTAAGAATAAATTCAACCAGCCAGCGGCTATCGATGGCGTTTTGAGTAACCGAAATCGATTTTACGAACGGGTTATCGATATTCCGGATTTTGTTAAGCTGACTCTGATCAAGAGACTTAACAAAGAGCTGGACTTTAGGTTGCCCCTTATCGTTGATGCGCTTTAGATCGTAGTCCCAGTTCTTTTGTCCAGAAAGTTCAAAGTTATAAGTTTCACCTTCAAGCGACACTTTTCCCCTAAACTCAGCTCCCGCCGAGATCATCGGTTTCAGGCTTCCAAAACTCAAAATACATATAAAAAATAAAAACCGGTTTTTCATCATTACTTCTAAAAAGCATTTCAGGTGCCAGCATTTTTCAAGCTCAATTGCCTTTAATTTTTAGACTAGGAAAAAAACTCCGAATTTTTTGGCTCGTCCTGCCAATAAAATGACAGATTATTTTTCTGATTTTATCAGCGAACTAGACTCGACGCGCAAATGAAGACAACACATAATTAATGAACATCATGAAAAAACAATTGATTGCCACTCTCTCTATTATTGCTACTCCGTTTTTCTTCGTCTCCTGTGTATCCTCCCTACTTAAAGAAAAGCCACCTTCGTTCAGCACCGAAATCCGATTAACCGCCCCCAAAGCCCCGTTCGTTAAAACTGAAACTTCCGTATTCCCGACCTGGAAAAATTCCCAGACCGGAAATGTGATTTCGATTGTTTCCGACTGTAACGACGGCGCAGCAAATAAGCTTACATCTCTGCACCAACTGGTCGAAGATTCACTCGAAGATATTAAAATTGTGAAAGAAGAAACAATGGCACTTCAGAACCGGCCGGCACTCCTCAAAATCGTAACCGCAAGCCTCGACGGGCAACCCATCGAGGTCCGTTCAATTTCTTTTAAGCGCAAATCCTGCGGGTATCTGGCTTCACTTTCCGGAAAGCCCAATTCGCTGCTCAAAGACACAGTTCATTTTGACCATTTTATTCAAGGATTAGATTTCGAATGATTTATTCGGTTGCCATGCCATTCAGAGACTGGATTAAAGAGCAGCTTTTTTTTCTGGGCGGCATAACTTATCTCATGCGCGATTGTCTGCGCGAAGGTTTTAAACGTCCTTTCTACTGGAAGCTTTTGATAGATCAGATTTATCAGATCGGCGTGCGCTCGTTCCCGCTGGTGCTGGTCACTTCAGGCGCTATCGGAATGGTCATGGCTTTGCAATTCGGATTCGGTCTTGAAAAATTCGGCGGCAAGCCTTATGTACCACGACTGGTGGCTTCAACAATCTTCAGGGAAATCGGGCCGATGTTTACCAGCCTGATGCTGGCCGCGCGTGTGGGCGCAGGTATGGCCAGTGAAATCGGATCGATGGTTGTTACGCAGCAGATCGATGCCATTCGTGCCCTTGGCACTTCGCCGATAAAGAAAATTGTTTTGCCGCGGATAATTGCCTGTTTGATTATTCTGCCATTGTTAGTGGCCATGGCCAATGTTATCGGAAATGCCGGCGGCTGGCTGGTGGGTGTTTCTGAACTGGGGCTCGATCCACAATTTTACTATCGCCGGATTCTCGATACTGCAAACATTCGCGATTATCTGTCAGGCTTCGGAAAAACTTTCTTCTTTGCGCTTTTCATTTCGGTACCTTCCTGCTATTTCGGCCTGACCGTTAAAAACGGCACCCAAGAAGTGGGCATGGCCACCCGAAAAGCCGTTGTTACGTCTTCTCTTTTAATACTTATCGGGGATTACTTCCTGGCAAAAGTATTCTGGATACTTGAATCATGGCTGTAATCGAAGTTAAAAATTTCCGAAAAAGTTTTGGCACAAAGCTCGTTCATGAGGACGTTTCTTTCTATGTCAAAAAAGGCGAATGTCTCGGGCTGGTCGGCGGCTCAGGGGCCGGTAAATCTGTTATTCTGCGAAGCCTGATCGGGCTTGAAAGCCCCAACTCAGGCCAGGTCATGATCAATGATCAGGACGTAACAGCATTGACTGAACCGGAATGGCTGCACATCAGAAAAAAGGTCGGCTATGCCTTTCAGGGCGGCGCTCTTTTTGATTCAATGACTGTCTTTGAAAACTTGTCATATCCACTTCTTGAACACACCAAAAAATCGCACTTTGAAATTTCGCGAAAAATCCTTTCGCAGCTGGATGATTTCGGTTTGAGCGGCACCGAAAAACTTTATCCGAATGAACTTTCAGGCGGTATGCAGAAACGCGTAGGCCTTGCGCGCGCCATGATGCTCGAACCCGAAATCATTCTCTATGACGAGCCAACTGCAGGGCTTGATCCTTACAATACCAAAAAAATTCAGGAATTGATCCTGAATCTTAAAAAAAAGGGCGTAACTTCCATTCTTGTTACCCACGATATGCCGACAGCCTTTGCGGTCTGCGATAAATTTGCATTTTTAAAAGACAAAGTGATCAAAGAACAAGGCACAATTGAACAGCTGAAACATAAAGACCAGATGAACAGCCTTATCCACCAATTTATTGAAGGAAATATCCTATGACCCAAATCAAAGTCGGAATATTCTTGGCTTCAGGAATCACTGTTTTGCTGGTAACCATTTTTATGCTGGGGTCCAATAAGTCGATGTTTCAGGAAGTAGTTGAACTACGCAGCTATTTTGATTCGGTACAGGGCCTGAATAAGGGCGCCGTGGTTTCACTGGCCGGAGTCAAAGTCGGAAATATCGCTGAGATGAAATTTGATGAAAAGCGTAATCTGGTCGAAATCATTTCAATAATTGATGCCGATTACAAAAATAAGATTAAAAAGGACAGTCGCATCGAAATCCGCACCCAAGGTGCGCTCGGCGATAAATTCCTTTATATTACCCCGGGCAGCGCGGCAGCACCGCCGATTGTCAGTGGCGATGAACTGCCTTCCGATTACGGCAACGATATATTGTCGGTCATCACAAAGCGCGGCAGCGAAAGTGAAAATCTGTTCGATATTCTGAAAGACATCAAAAAAATCACGCACAGCCTTGCTGAAAATAACAAGGTTACTCACATTACCAATAATCTTGATAAAGTTTCTTTCAACATGATGCAATTAAGTGCACGAATGAATACAACCCTGGCTACCGGAAATCTCGATCGCTCTTTGGTAAAGCTTGAACGCATCATCGACAAAGTCGACCGCGGAGAAGGCACCTTAGGCGCCCTCATCAACGACAAATCAATACATGAACGAATTAAGAATATCCTAGGCGCCGGCCAGAAAAATCAACAGGTCAAAAATATATTAAAATCTTCCGTCGAAGAATAATTTTCGCGTGCCACCAGCCGGGCAGTTTCTTAAAATCCCATGGCTGAATTCAGCGTAGCATTGTTTAAAACATCCCATAAGTAATTTGTTTTGGGAGTCAAGTCACCAACGCCGCCATTTTGCTGGGCATCGAAGTACCACCAGAAATAGCCTCCGATAAAACGTGGATGGCTGACCACCATATCGCGGTAATATCTGTTGATGTAGTCGGCCTTTCGAGCTGTGTATATTGTACCGGTTTCTCCGAAACCAATTTTTGAATTCGGAAACATGGCGCCCAGTTTTTGAAATTCCTGATTCCAATCTGGCTGAATACCATTGCAATCATCTTCATAGAAACTGATTAATACATAATCAAGCCCCGTTTTCATGCGGTCTGGAACGTTGGCTTGCGCCCAGGTGAACATTTCGTGATCGGCTTTTTCCCAACAGTTTTTATTGTAATACAGTGTTAATGCGGTCGTTTTACCAGCAGCTTTAACGACGTCATAGGCGCCGCTCATTTTAGCGACCACGCTTGCGGTATCCCCTAACCATTCGCCATTAATTTCATTTCCGATCTCCCAGATATCAACAGAAGCACTCATCGAATTTAAATATTCTTTTGTTCTATTAATATAGGCTAAGGTCGAGTACTGAGGCATATAGAAAGAATCTAAGATCTCACCCATTACAAAACTTACCTGGTGAATCTGCTCGACCATTGGTTTGTATTCGCTGGCCGCCATAAACTCGTCAAATACAACCCGCGCGGTGGGCTTATAGGCTAACGACGACAGTGAGTTCATTATCGCTGACATTTGATTCCATGGATTGGTGATAGTCACGCCGCTAATTTGCTTAAGCGACCCCGTCGGAGGTGGGCAGGCCGGCGCAGAGCAGGGCTGCGAGGTAGCAGGCTTTGTGCCCGTACAGTAGCTATCTGTGACCGCTACGCCATCATTTCTGGTGCAGGTAACCGAGCGAATTTGCGTGCCTTGAGTAGCGCATGCTGTGGCGCTACAGGCGCTCCAAGCACCCACAACATAGGAATAGGTATAAGAAGGAGGGTTTGTGACACTACCCAAAGTTAAGGCACTGGCAATATTCGTATAAGACGAAAAGATTAAACCGGTGTTTTTTAATCTGAATGCGCGCACGCGGTAATAGTACTTTGTATTCGAATTTAAACCCGTGTCTAAAAAACTATTACCGTCTTTTACTGTTCTTGCTATCTCTGCAAAACCGGAAGACTGTAATAAGCTACGCTCGATTATAAAACCACTTTCGAGCGAAGAATTGTCGACAAAAGACAATTTGATTTCGGATGATGACTGCGCAATAGCGTTCAGACTTGTCGGTGCATTCAGTGACCATGCGTTTGCGCAAACAATGATAGTGAACCAAAATAAGACAATAGCTTTATTCATTAGGCCTCCATGAGTTAATATATCAAAAATTAGGCCTCCCCTATACTAATAGGAACGAGCAGAAATCTACTAATTGTATGCATTTGCATTTAAACTGAGGGTTTAGCGGCACTAAGTATCTGATTTTTACGAATATAAATAATTAATGTCTAATATTTATCTGTGGTTAGAAGTTAGTCGATGATTCACTTCGAGATTACGTGTTTTTTTTGCATTCTCATTTTAATAAAACACTGCTTTTATTTTACAAATTTTTTGAGATTTTTTTTAAAAACTTCATCACCCGAAGCCGGCGTGGCTTTGCGATCAAGCGTCAGCCGAATTTCTTTAACCATGTTTTCCTGAAACTTCTGATTGATCGATTTTTTGATCGGCTCCAGCATGAAAGTCATTTGCTGCATCCAAACCGAGTTACGCACGCAAAGCCAGAGTATTCCCTGATGATAAGCGGTGGGCTCGGCGTTTTCCGCGACAGTAGCGCCTACGGTTTCTTTCCAATTTAGCCACAATTTCCACCGCAGATATTGATCTGAAACGGGCGCGGCCTTGCCTTCTAAAAGCTTTTGCAGCACCTCTGCTCCGGTATGAAATTTTGTTTTAAAATCGCGTTCAAATGACATTCATTCAGGGTTAGCACAAGGGCTTGCAATTTTCATTAATAAAGTCTATTGACTACAAATGAAAAAAATTACAGTCGTTGGCGCCGGTCTTGCCGGCAGTGAGTGCGCACTTCAATTGGCCAATAGAGGTTTTGAAGTCGTCCTTTACGAAATGCGCGGAGCTAAGCCCACTCCGGCCCATAAAACTACCGATTTTGCGGAGCTTGTCTGCTCTAATTCTTTTGGCAGCCTTTCCGAAGTGTCGGCCACCGGCCAGCTGAAATGGGAAGCTGAACAAATGGGCTCTTTCATTTTAAAAACCGCAAAAGAAGTAGCCGTACCTGCTGGTCAGGCCCTCGGAATCGACCGTGAAGTTTTTGCGCGGAAAATCACGGAACAAATTGAGGCTCATCCGAGAATCACCATCAAACGTGAAGCGATCACCTCACTTGATCAGATTGAAAGGCCTGCGGTCATTGCCACGGGGCCTTTAACCGATGAACCGCTTGCGCTTGATCTGCAAAAACATTTTGGTGATGAATTTCTTTATTTTTTCGACGCCATTGCACCGATCATCGACGCCGATACGATTAATACCGAAATTGCCTGGAAGGCCGATCGCTACGACAAAGGCACGCCCGACTACTATAACTGCCCGCTTGATAAAGAACAGTACTTCAATTTTATCGAAGAAATTAAAAATGCCCGAAAAATTGAACCCAAACATTTTGAAACAACCGAATTTTTCGAAGGTTGCATGCCGATTGAAGTGATGGTCGATCGCGGCCCGCAGACCTTGAGATTCGGACCAATGAAACCCGTGGGCCTCACCAACCCGAAGACCGGCCGCTACCCTTTTGCAGTCGTGCAATTGCGTCAGGATAACAAAGAAGCGACCGCTTACAATATTGTCGGGTTTCAGACTCGCATGGCGTATGGCGAGCAGACCCGGGTTTTTAAAATGATACCGGGGCTTGAAAACGCCGAGTTTCTTAAACTTGGCAGCATTCACCGCAATATGTTTATCAACACCCCGAAACGGCTTAACAAAGATTTATCTAGCAAGAACGATCCGTGGCTATTTTTTGCAGGTCAGATTACCGGCGTTGAAGGCTATTTTGAATCCACGTGCATAGGGCTTTTGGTTGCTCGGTTTATTGAGCAAAAGCTGCAAGACAAACCCCTCAGTGTTCCGCCGCGCGACACCGCTTTCGGTTCATTGCTTGAGGCCATAACCGACCCATTCAGAGAAAAGAACTTTCAGCCCACAAATATCAATTTCAGCCTGATCCCGCCTTGGCCCGAACCCCTGAAAGACAAAAAGGAAAAGAAGATCAAACAGATACAACGAGCACAAGAAGCTTTACGGCACTGGCCACAATGATATAATATTTGTCTTATGTCAGCAGCGCCGGTCGGTTCCGCCGATTTTTTATCAGAACTAAATGAAACAGATTCTCTGGCCGCTTTGCGAAGTGCTCACAGCGAAAAATCTGTTTTAGTCTTTTCGATTGGTAGCCCGCCAATGCCGTACAAAACCTCGATTGATAATTTTCTGGATAAACGCGCCATTCTGACCAGTAATCTGAAAGAACATAACTTACCTTCAGACCGTGAAATCTCTTTTAAATTTCACGTCGGCACCGAAACTTACTTCATTAAAACTTTTATTAAATCACATTTGAACCGGTATTACTTTGATATGGCGTCCAAGGTGCTCCAGTTAAAGCGCCGCCGCGAACCACGATATTTTATACCGAAAAAATGGAGTCAGTCTGCTTCGCTGCAATCTGTTCCCTGCGCGGTTGTTGATTTATCACTTTCCGGAGTACGCTTTGAATTTTCCGGAAAACAAAAAGTTCCGGTTCTGCAGCGGGACGATATCGTTTCGGTTAAATTTCAGATTCATAAACGCAGTGAAGTTGCGGCAACGGCCATTGTCAGATTTGTTCTGAATAAACCCGACAAAAGCGCCATCATGGGTCTTGAATTTGCCAAAATCACAGATGTTCAGAGTGAGCGCGTTGCAAGCCTCGTGCAGGACATTATTCTGTTCGGTACAACATCAAAAAAATAGATTTTGGCCTTTAAACTTCCTATCCTCATGGGGGTCTTTGGCTGATTTTAAAGCTGACGAGCGGTATTTACTGGTGAGTTTGCTGGATAATTTTTAGGGCCTGACCAACTCGGTCGGCAACCGACGGGCCGCTGGCATCAATTTTAATATGATTGATGTTGCTGCCCACATTTAGCCTTATTGCTGCGGGCGGACCATCGGCCAAAGCCAGAGTTGAAATCGACAGCGTCATCAAAATTAGAATGTGGTTTTTCATAGTCACTCCCGTAGCCTTTATTGAGCATGAAGTATGCCACTCAAAAGTTTGTTAAAATGTCTTTGAGAGTCTCATTGTGAGACGGATGCCAAATTCGGCGATACTATCTTCGCTTCCCGAAGTTTGCCGTCAGTACAATGTGTCACGGTTAACGGAAAAACAACTTCAGGTAGTTAAAGGTATTATCAGTAGAAACAGCGGTTATGCGCGTTCGCAGGCGGAAGCCACTGAAAGGCATTTAACTCTGGAAATTACAGAACTCAAAAAAAAAAAAACCGCAATGGCGAAGTAAGACTAGTGGGCAATCTGCAAAGAAATGGTCGTGCAGTAAAGAAAGCGTTGTTACATTTACAGGCGCGTGGGCTTAGCGCAACTTAATTACAAGTAATTATTTTTCGCACTTAGTAACTTTCAAGGCACGAATAAATGTGCCTTGGCTGCCGCCTAAACCATCTGTGTACACGCGCTTTATTTTGGTAATTAAGCTTACTACCGCCATTGTGCCGTCAATACTTGATACAACTACGTTTGCAGAAATCATGTTATCAATATAGGGCGAAAGCTTTGGCGTTTGTTTAAAATCCAAATCAAGCCGTATTTGCGACTGCGTATCGGGGTTAATAACTAAATACGGAAGCCCCTTATTAAATTTTACTTTGGCTAAAATTAAATAGCTACCGCAGGCATTTGCGTTAACTGTAAGTAGAAAAAACATACTAAAAATTATTTTTTTCATATTGCCCTTATAAAATAAAATCACGACAAGCATTTTTTTTAACCGATTTTTCCATTTTTTGTTTATATATTAAATCATACACCTTGCGCTCTTGCTTAACTATATCGCCAACAGCGTTGCCCGTAGTGCCTTCAATATCTTTCATGCTGTCAGCAAACTTTTTTTTATAATTTTTAAAATCCGGGTTTTTAGCTAAAATTTCTTCTGATTTTTTTTCGGCAGTTTTGTGCATCTGTATTTTGGCCATATAGCCACCGATATCTATATCATAAGCTTTTGTGTTTTCTAGTACTGATTTTCGTATGGTTTCTGAAAGAGCCTCTTCTAAGCCACTAATAAGTTTTTTGTAATTTATTTCTAAAATCTCCCTAGCACTATATATACTTTTAATTGTGTATTTGACGCGCTCATAATCAGCGATACCTGTAATTTCTCCTATCTCAATGTCTTTAGCACCTAGGGCGGTAGCCACTGCAATTTTTTTATCGATTGTTTTTTTATAGTTACTAATTTTATTTTTTAATATATCAATTTCTTTTTTAGCTTCCGCCTTAGTGTTTAGATCAACTAAACTATTTAAGCTATCTAACTGTTTTTCTAATTTTTCAAAATTAGTTTCATACTTACACACTTCAGGCTTAGCAGCCGCCAGCTCTACATATTTTGATAACTCGCTGGGCGCACCGTCACCGAAATTTGTTTCATAATACAGGTACGGGGTTATATGCTCATACACTAAATTATTAATTTCTAACCCCTCAGGAGTTGATATCATCGGGTAAGAGTTATCGTTTTGGCTACTTCTGGCTTCTATAAAAACGGATTCTAAGGATTTGCCAGATTTCATTTTATTTATAAAATTAGGCCCAAATGTTGCGTATGAAAAATGTTTACTTCCAGCACCAGATACTACACAGGTATTTTCATTAGCTAAATTAAGCGTGTTACCCGAATAGCAACTAAAATCAACAATAGCTAACTTAATACCGTTTTTATTTGCTAACGCTGTTAATTCTTTAAGCCCATCTACGTTAACTAATTTATCGGCACCCGATAAATTTTGTAAATTAATACCAGCTTCAGCAGCGCCTGCAGCTAAAAAATGTGTGTTTGTTTGATCGCTTTTTAAGCTGCCATGCGTATTTATCAAAACCATGATTTGATCGCCTGCTTTAATTTTTCCGGATTTAATATTATCAATATATTTTGCAACACTCACTGGTAAACTATCTTTGGTAAAATTTTGTTTGGTTTCTGCATACTTAAAATTAGTTTTTACTGAATTTTCAGTATCGGCATGCCCGCCGTTAAAATGAATATCGTACTTCCATGAGTTACTTGTATCGGTTACAAATTTATTTAAAGCCGGAAGGCTAGCATCAAAGATTGTGGTCGGTAGCTTTTTAGGCTCGCCACCGCCGCCTAAAAAAGTAAGGTGGTTGGCAGAAAAGCTAGCGAAAGAGTAAAATACAAAAATAATTATTAGATACATGCCTACTAACTATCTCATAACTAGTTTGGCTTCTCAACCTAACCCCAGCTAAGCAGTACTGCATTTAAGTCTAGGCTTATTTTAAATCAACACCTGGCTGCCATTTCATCTCCACGCTGGAAAACGGACGGTAATTCCAAAAGCTTGTATTTGCGTAACCGCCACCTACGTCAGACTTGGCTTGCCCGGGCTGGAGGGGTATGGGTCATTACGGCTACTAATAACCCATTTTTTTTTAAACTCTGCGGCGCTTGCAGGCTTTTCAGGCGTAAAAGACAGCTATGAAAAAACCGATGCACCCCGCTGCTGTTAAAAAATGAGCTTTGCATATTGAACCTCGTTTGCTGTGGTTATGACCGATACTTATATAAAGAGGCAAAGCAAAACAAGGACCTCTCTTTGTTTGATCAAATGCATTTACGGCGGGCGTCCGTCCGAAGCTCGGAAGAAGAAGCTGCAACCAATGCAATCAATGATTATAAAATATATGCAAAGTAATTCAGTTATCAGAAAAATCTATGCATTTCAAAGTATAGAAATGCTGAAAAATCCTATTTTATATTAAACTTGAAATAACTCTGATTCCTAAGTCCACGAATATTTTTGCGGAACCAAAATTTCTAGATACTTAGAAAGCTAGTACTAGTCACGACAGAATAGTAAATTTAACATTTATTTACGCGTTCCGGAAATTCCTCTGGATTTTCGCAGCGCGCAGGTGTTGCCTGGAAGTAAACAAGCGCGACACAACTAGACAAATTAATTAAAACTTCACACCAAAACTTACAAATTAGGAAACGTCGGAGAGATTCATACTTCATCGAATGATCAAATGTGGCCTTTAAAGGCCATGTCCTCATGGGGACCTTCGATCCCCAAGTTGACTGCTAGCACGCTGTACCGACAGTCAACATCGGGAACTGAAGCGAATGAACTCGCTAAGATCGATGATTTTAAAACTGACGGACGTGATTTTAATTCCCTAGATTCCGACTTCAAAAATCTCTTTTAAAGCCTGAAGCCAAGGTCTGAATTTAATGTCATTTTCATTTCGTGAAGATTCGTCATTTGAAATGACGTAAGCTTCAGCTTTGGCGTCATTTGCAATTTTTAAAAAAGCTCCAAAATTTTCTATGTGAACTTTGGTTGCTGATTTTATTTCGATAAATAAAGCAGGCTTACCGGGGCGATCAATAATTAAATCAACCTCAAGGTTATCCTTGGTTTGCAAATAGTAAAATTGAAAGTCTTTGGCATAATAGTCATTCAGTTTGACAAATTCACAAATAATAAAATGTTCAAACGCAAAACCCCACTCTGATGTTTGTGGCGTTAATTGAACGCTGAGCATTTTTTGTAAACTTTTTTTGACGCCAAGATCAAAAAAATAAAATTTAGAAGCTAGTCGTTGCTGTTTGCGAATTGATTTATGGTAACTAGGCAAATGAAATCCTAAGAGTGTCTCATCTAGAATTTCATAGTACGATTGAATCGTTACGACCTCCACACCGACGTCTCTGGATATCGCCGAATAGTTCAAAACCTTACCATTCATCTGAGCCGCAATGGGTAAAAATTTTCTAAAGGGTTCAAGTTTTCTGACCCACTGTTCAGCTTGAATTTCAGTTCGAATATAAGTTAAAGCATACGCGTTTAAATAGTCTGACCTTGAGGCTGTATCTTTGTATTTAAAAATTTGTGGCAAAGATCCCCAATTTAACATATCTGATAAATTAAAAAAATTCTCAATTTCTAACACACTCAGCGGATAAATATTACGAATCCACGCCCTGCCCGCTAAAAGATTAACGCCCTTTTGTTTGAGCTTTCGACTGCTTGATCCCGTTAAAATAAATTTTATTTTGTCTTTTGATTCTATCAGTTGATGAGCAATGTTAAGTAACTTCGGTACACGTTGGACTTCGTCGATAACAACCCACTCGGGCTTTATAACCAGAGCATCAATTTCTTTTTTAAGCAGTTGCGGACTTAACGAATATTTTTCAAGCTGATTTTCATCAAGCAAATCGATAAAAAGAACACCTAAACTTTTTGGAAATTCCTTATTTATAAGGCTAGTTTTGCCAGTTCCACGTGCGCCAAATAAGAAAAAACTGTTATTTTTCGGTAACTTAAGCATTCTGTCTATCATACTATATATATATCGGCTATATATGTAGTATTGTCAACGATCTTTAAGTCCAGACTAGGGTAAAAGCCATACTTGTAACCCGAGTAAAGTGGACTTGGCTCTACTTTACAGCCGAGTAAAGTAGAGCCAAGTCCACTTTACTCGGGTTACAAGT
>JANPPN010000139.1:0-20316 GCA_031428535.1 Bdellovibrio sp.
GGGTCAAGCTGGTCTCGCAGACCGTCGCTCATCAATTGGGTCGATAAGATCAATAATAGCAGGCAGACTCCGGGCATCGTCATTAATTGCGGGGCCGTTTCAATAAAGGTTTTCGAATCACTGAGCATTGTGCCCCACTCGGGATAAGGTGCCGGAATTCCAAGCCCTAAGAATCCGAGCGCGGCAGTGTTCAAAATAGCATCGCTGCAACAGACTGCGGTCTGAACCAGAATGGGGGTGGTGCAATTCGGAAAAAGATGCGATTTAATAATTCTGAAATCAGAAGCCCCAAGTGCTCGGGCTGAAACAACATAATCTTTGCTGGATTCAACCAGCGCAGCACTGCGCACCAGCCTGAACATCAATGGGATTGAAACCAACGTAACACTCAGAACTGTATTCAGAATTCCGCCACCGAGAATCGCAACCACAAAAAGCGCCAGCAATAAACTGGGTAAAGCCTGAATCGCATTCATTATCTGAATCAGAATTTGATCCGTCTTCCCGTCAAAATATCCGGCAACCACCCCAAGAGTGGCGCCGACAATGATCGATATCCCGCCAACGAGCACACCAATTCCAATTGAAAGCTGCGCACCGACGACCAATCGGCTGAAAATATCGCGGCCTAAATCATCCGTGCCAAGCCAGAATTTCACCGAAGGCGGTAACAACGCCATGTTTTCGAAGACTTCCCGATAGCTATAGGGCGTCCAGATAAATGCAAACAACGCCATCGCAGCAAAAAATAAAAAAAGCGAAGCGCCGATAACAAAATTTTTATTTTTAATTAATTTTGCCATCAGTTAGAAACTTCTTTTAATTTCGGATTAACCAGTTTAATAACTTCATCGGTTAAAAAATTAACGATGATAATGATCAGCATAGAATAAAACACGCCGGCCTGAACTGCAGGATAATCCCGCGCTTCAATACTCTTGATTATCCATCGGCCGAGCCCCGGCCAGGAAAAGATCGTCTCAGTCATGATAGCACCGGTTAAAAGTTGTCCAAAAGCCAGCCCAAGTGCGGTTAAGATCTGAGGAAGTGCATTCTTAAAAGTATGTTTGAACACAACCTGATACGTGCTGAGGCCCTTAGCCCTTGCCGTGCGAATGTAGTCTTCTTTCTGAATGTCGATAAAGGCCGATCTCGTTACCCTAACGATCAACGCCAGCGAAACCGTACCCAATACAAATGCCGGAAGCACCATATGCTTAACAACAGAGAAGAAAGACTGTCGGTCATCTGAAAGAAGTGAATCAACGAGATAAAGGCCGGTTCGGTACGGAATTTCAAACTCTACGCCCACTCGCCCCGAAACCGGAAATAGCCCCAGTTTCACCGCAAAGAAAAAAATCACGAGCAATGCCCACCAGAAAATCGGCATTGCAAATCCGATTGTTGATAGGCTGACCGCCCCGTAGTCCCAAACCGAATTTCTTTTTGTGGCGGCCAGAATCCCAAGAATTATTCCAACTATCGACGACCACAAAATCGCGAAAAATGCCAACTCGAGTGTGGCCGGCCACAAAACTTTGAATTCACTTAAAATCGGCTGCTTTGAAACAGTCGACTCGCCAAAGTCTCCGACCAGCGCATTTTTTGTGAAAATATAATATTGTTCAATTGCCGACTTATCCAGACCCAGATTCTTTTTGATTTCGGCAATTCGCTCTTCAGAAGCACCGCGCTCGCCTATAAGATGCATAACCGGATCGCCCGGTATCAGTCTGATAACCGAAAAGCTCATCAGACTGATAAACAGAAACGAAAAAACTAATTTAAATATTTTACTTAAGATCGACACTAGTGAAATTTTCATGCCCGAATGGATCAATTTTATAACCCACGACTTTATCAGAAATCACTTTATTAAGTTTGGCGTGTGCCACAACATACCAAGGGCTCTGCTTTTTGAAAATCGCCTGAGCCTGTTGGTAAAATCCGGTACGGACTGATTGATTTGAGTCCTCTTTGGCTTTTTGTAAAAGCGTATCGAATTCTTTATCACACCAGCGCGCCAGATTGCTTCCGGCTTTAATTGCAGAACAACCCAGAAGAATATTCATGAAATTGTCAGGGTCGCCGTTGTCGCCGGTCCAGCCCATTTGGATCATCTGGTGTTCACCCTTTTTGGATTTCTCAAGGTAAACCGGCCAGTCAAAAGTAACCAATTTAATTTTTATTCCGATTTTAGCAAGGTCGGCCTGCATCAATTCGCCCAGTTTTTTGCCGTTCGGTAAATAAGGTCTTGATACCGGCAGTGTCCAGAGTTCGCTGTCAAATCCATTCGGGAATCCCGCCTCACTCAATAATTTTTTTGCTTTTTCAACATCGTAAACGTGAGCAGCCGTTGCGTTACTGTAAGACCACATTGTTGGCGGAATCGGATTTTTTGCAGCGGTACCTTGTGATCGATAAATAAGATCGATGTAAGATTTCTGATTCAGCGCCAGAGAGATAGCCTCACGTACTTTTACATTATCAAAAGGTTTCTTTTCGGTATTAAAAGCAATGTAACTTACGTTTAAACCTTCCGTAGACATCAGCTTTACGTTTTTCAGCGCCTTAATCTGCTCAAGATCCTGTGGCTGAGGCTCACTCATGACGTTGCACTCGCCGGCCTTCATTTTTTGAAGTCGAACTGTAGAGTCAATTACGATGACATAAATAAGATTTTCGATTTTTGATTTGCCTTTATAGTATTGTTCGAACGCTTTGAATCGCACGGCCGAGTCTTTTTGGTAAGATTTGAATACAAACGGCCCGGTGCCGATCGGTGCCGTTTCAAGAGTCTTAAGTCCTTTGCCGGATTTGATCAACGCCTTTGCGTACTCTTCTGACTGGATACTTGCAAAATCCATCGCCAGATTTGCCAGGAAAGGCGCTTCCGGTCTCTTCAAGGCAAATGCGATCGTGTAATCATCGATTTTTTTAACATCAGCTATGAGCTGATCAAGTTCCATCGCCTTAAAATATTCGTAATTGGCGGCTGGAATTGCCAGCGGATGCTTGGTGTCCATTTGCGATTTGAAGGTATAAACAACATCATCGGCATTAAATGTTCGGGTAGGGGTAAAGTTTGCGTTTGAATGAAATGGAACATTCTTCCGTAATTTAAAGGTAAATGTTTTTTTATCTTTAGACACTGTCCAAGATTCAGCCAGGCCCGGCTCGATTTCGGTTGTGCCATATTTAAACTCAACAAGTCGATTGAAAATTGTTTGGGCGCTCGAATTCATGCTGACACCGTCTGTGACGAGCTGAGGATTAAATGACGAAGGTGAACCTTCCATACAAAAGACAAAGTTTTGTGCAGAAAATGAGGTGCTGACGGCGAAAATAACCAGCGAAGCCAGGAAAAATTTCATATGAATTCCTTTTTAAAAATTGAGTTCTAAAGTAGGATGGCACAAGAATGAATCTACTACAACTTTACAACGCATCTAAACAATATGGGTCAAAGATCTTATTCGACCGATCTCAGTTTTCAGTGAATGAAAATGAACATATTGGTGTCATCGGCCCTAATGGCGCGGGACAAACCACGTTGTTTAAGATTCTTGCGGGCGAAGATACGCTCGATTCCGGAGAGATTACAAAAGCCAATCAACTGCGGATCGGCTATCTCGAACAAGAGTCCGATTGGACACTCACTCAAATCGCCGAAGACTATCTTGCCGAAAAGTGCATCAAACCGATCTGGGATCTTAAACAGATCGGCAAGTCTATCGGCCTAACCGAAGAGCACTTTCAAAGGCCCCTGACCGAGCTCAGTGGCGGCTATCGCATGCGGATGAAGTTGATCTATCTTATTGGCCTTGAGCCCGATCTTATGCTGCTTGATGAACCAACAAACTTTCTCGATCTTGAAAGCATTCTGGCGCTGGAAAAATTTTTACAGGAATATAAAGGGGCATTTTTGCTCATTTCCCATGATCGTGAATTCCTGCGCCGTACTACAGAGTACACCCTCGAAGTTGAATCAGGGGATATCATCAAGTTTCCTGGGCATATTGACGACTACTTCGAACAGAAAGAA
This sequence comes from Bdellovibrio sp., assembly GCA_031428535.1. Lineage (GTDB taxonomy): Bacteria > Bdellovibrionota > Bdellovibrionia > Bdellovibrionales > Bdellovibrionaceae > Pseudobdellovibrio. Next base: position 4,046 of record JANPPN010000139.1, read on the forward strand.
GAACTGAAGCGCCTCCAACTTCAACAGGCGGCAAATATCGAAACCAAGCGAAAACACATGCAGGATTTCGTAGATCGCTTCAAGGCCAAGGCCACCAAAGCCAAACAGGCACAAAGCCGCATGAAGCAAATCGAAAAATTGCAGAAAATCGAAATTAAGCCGCTTGCGCTTCGAAGCCGGATTAACCTGCCTGAGCCGATCAAAACCGGAAAAGAAGTTCTGACACTTGCGAACGGCACTCTCGGATATGACGACAAGGTCATCCTGAGTAATGTTAACTTAATCTTTGAACGCGGAAGTCACTTTGGAGTTGTTGGCTATAACGGCGCAGGAAAATCGACCCTGCTGAAATCGCTTGCTGACCGAATCCCGATGATTTCAGGCGAGAAAAAACTGGGCTATAACGTCGAGCTTTCCTATTTTGCACAGCATTTAACCGAAGACCTTATCCTCGAAGACACCGTTCTCGATTCCCTTCAGCGTAAAGCCTATCATGACACCAAAGCGCAGGAAATTCTGGGAATCGCGGGCTCACTGCTATTTTCAGGCGATGACATTTATAAGAAGGTTAAAGTGCTTTCCGGCGGCGAAAAAACTCGGGTGGCATTGGGCCAGATTCTTCTTCAGAAAAAACCTTTCTTACTTATGGACGAACCCACGAATCATCTGGATTTTGACACGGTCCAGGCCTTGGCCGAAGCACTGACAAAATTCAGCGGAACGCTGGTCGTTGTGAGCCATGATCGCAGTTTCATTAATAAGGTCGCCAACAAAATTATTGAAATCCGTGATGGCTTTGTTGAGATTTATCCTGGCACTTATGAAGATTATCTGTGGAGCCTCGAAAAAGGGGCCTTAAAAGAGAGGTTTGCGGCCAACGCTGAAATCCGGAAAACAGAAACCGCCGTTGTCGAAGTCAAAGAAACACGATACAATTACAAAGAAACCCAAAAGAAACTTTCATCTGAAATCAAAGAGTTGCAACGTAAAATCCTTAAAACCGAAGAATTGCTTAATTCGATGAATATTAAGGTAGAGGAATTGAATGCTCAATTGATTCAGGCTCAGGGCCCGCAGGCCCGTCAGATTTCCATAGATGCCGCTTACCTGGCACGAGAGGTGGCTGCAACTGAAGAAGTCCTGATGACTCATATGGAAAATCTTGAACTGAAAGAAAAAGAACTGAAACAATTGTAATTTTAAGACTATTAGCGCAAACCCGTTTTCACGCGGCGAATATTTTCTAAAAGCTGACTTTCCATTTGCACTAACACGGGCGAAGGCCCATATTCGGCTATAAAGAACTGCCGTACATTTTCAAAATGAGGCATGACCAAATCGCCTATTTCTGCAATTTTTTTAAGATAAAAAGAAGGGCTCACCTTAAGGGCTATAAAAAAAGCCGTCCAATGTTTGGCATGGAGATTACCAATTTCATACTGTTCGCCGATAGATAACGCCAGTCTTTTTGAAACCTTGGGATAAATCAGTGTCATCACCACATCGTAAAAAGGGGCCAGCGCCCATTTGTGGTTTACATCCATCAGCAACGACAGATTCTTTAAGTGACCATCACAGTTACCTAAATAAACATTTAATATTTGCCAACGAATTAAAAAATCCAGATCTGTTGTGGTATTTTTAGATTCTGGAATTGATTCAACTTTAAAGAAAATATCATTAAAATTAAGGCCGCTTTCAATCTCATACTTTTTCTTTCTTGAAACACCCAGCATCTGACAAAAATCTTCCTGATGAAATTTAACCTTGGCTTTGCGGTCGTAACGCTCAATCAAAAAATGATACTCTGAATTAAACTTAACCAATTCAGAATGCGGCACCGGCAAACCAAAAGATTCTAACATCATTGCACAGATCATTTCATTTTCAGGAACATATTTAAACCGGCTTTGGGCAAATTTTAAAATATGAGTACTTGCCAGTAAACTTGTCGGCCGGAAAAATTTTCCGTTTTCATAAATAACCGGAATTTTGTCCTGAGCGCCGGCTAACGAAAACGGGAAATCCCCGCCCTCCTGCAAACCGGAATACACGGCAACACCGTCGTGTAAAAGTTTTGTAAAATCTTCTTCTGTGATTTGCCGTTTCTTTTCCAGCAGCGGCTTTTTTGCATTTGTATTAGCAACAACTAAGGCTCCCGCACACTCATGACCGATACGTTCTAATAATGCCATATCATTATCAATTGAAATTCCAAGCTTTTGACAAAGAGAATCTCTGGCCCCGCCTTCGGGCAAAAGATTAGCGAAAAAATTTTCGCCCTCTTCCAAATAAAATTGATCTGATAAGGGCAAAGAATGTGAAATGGCAAAACGGCTTTCGTAATTAAGCCAGTCTGCAGAATACTGAAACCCCATGCCCAGCTGATCTTCGATTATTTGCCCGACTAATTGATTCTGATAAAAAACATTCAACGAAGTCATAACTTACTTTTATTCTTTTCATCAATTTGCAACGTAAGCCCAAGCCTTTTAAGCACGTGTTGAACTTTTCCGATTTGTAACGTTTCTTTCTTGCCACCTTCAAGCTCGACAAGAAAACGCATTCCTACCCCGGAAATGCCGGCAAGCATTTCTTGCGTCAGCTTTAATTCTTTCCGTTTAGTTTTAACCGCCAATGCTAGCTTCTGTTGAAACGTGGTTTCCATAAGGCCAATTTACATGAATATTCCCGATCGGGCAATTTTTTACTGTTCTTACCGACTTTAGCCGATTTATTCCCGATTGGGACAATTTCGTGGTTTTGAGGATATTCAGTTAAAATCTTCCCGCTCGGGAAGATCGATGAACAGCAAAAGGGATGAGACCGTACTATACAAAACTACATCAAACTGATCGCAAAAGAAAACATGGGTATAACTTCCCGATGGGTCGCCGAAATGCTTGAAGTAACCCCACCTAAATTCATTTCAGAATAGGTGAAGTTTTTTACGGCCATCATGATACCAACGTAAAAACTTGATGTCACTTTTGAAAGAAACCCAATATCAAACTCGTAACCGCCGCCTTTTGTGTATTCGCCGCCGCCAAAAGAATATTTGCTGGAGAGTAAGTAGTGAAAATTAAGGTAAAAATCTCTTTCAGAATAATATCCCACGGATAAACCAAGGCTGGTTCGGCTTGAATCAGAAGCATCGCTTGAAGATAAAGAATAGAGGCCCCCGTAGGCCCAATTTTTTTCGATGCGAATAAGTCGGATGTCGGTGTCGGTTGCTTTTGACTGGGTTTTTATTCCGTTATCGGTGTAATCACGATCAAGATAAATCGTATTTAACGAAAACACTGTGCTTCTGAACATATCGGCTTTGGCCGCACCTACTAAAAAAAGACTCAGGAAAATAAAAAGTAATTTCATAAATAAAATGATAACTAAGGATAATGCTGCTGAGTAGTCTAGTTACCAGTTAATTGGCGTTTTTCCAATTTTCTTAAGCCAGGTGTTCGCTTTTGAAAACGGCTTTGAACCGAAAAACCCTCGGTAAGACGATAGCGGTGAAGGATGGGCACTTTTCAGGATTAAATGTATGTCGGGATTGATCAATACTGATTTTTTCTGGGCATTCGCACCCCAAAGAATAAAAACCACATGATCGCGGTTTTCGCTGATAACTGAAATGATCCGGTCGGTGAACGTTTCCCACCCCTGATTCTGGTGCGAGCCCGCTTTTTCTTTTTCAACTGTGAGAACCGTATTCAATAAAAGAACACCCTGATTGGCCCATTTTAATAAGTTACCCGACTCCGGCACATCTTTATTCAGGTCTGATTTCAGTTCGCTGAAAATGTTTCGGAGTGAGGGCGGATGTTTTATTCCGTCGTTAACGGAAAAGCTTAGACCGTGGGCCTGGCCCTCGCCGTGATAAGGGTCTTGCCCGAGAATCACGACTTTTACGTTTTCGATATCGACGAGATCAAGAGCTGCAAAAAGATTTTCAGTAGCGGGATAAATGGTTTTTTTCTTTTGATATTGCGCAAACAGAAATTTTTCTAGGTTCTTTATGTACTCTTTTTGGAGCTCCTCATTAAGATAAAAAGCCCAGCTATTAGATAATTTAATCAATGACATAGGTTAATTTAATACACTGACTTAAGTTGAGACACACCCTTTATTAAGACGAGTCTAAAATCATCACAACGATTATGGTCTTATGGACTTTTTAAAGTTTCGCCTCAATGTTATCCTATAAGCAGTTCAATGCTCAGAAAGGCAGGTAACATATGTCGCAAGATTCAAGCTTTCTGAAAAATACCGTTGATCTTCTGGAATCTGAACCTGAAATAAAATCTTATATCTATCAACAGATATTGGATTTTAATCCCTTTGTTACGCCTGAAACACTTGTTATGGTGGTCGCGCGAGATCCTTCCACTCTCTATGCAAATGAAGCAAGGCCCGAGGCCGAAGAAGAATGTTTTGAAATCGGCAGCCAGCACTCGAATGAAGAGGAATCTGTTGCCGGGCAGTTTAAATACCGAATCGCAATAATTTTAAAAGATGGCGAATCTGCAATTGAAGCTGAAGCTTTTAACAATGATATTTTCGAGGCCATTCGGCTGGCTAAGGAAAATCTGGTGGCTCGATTAATCAAAATTCAGGAAGAAATGGAAAAGCCCGCAGACAGAATAAAGGCAATTCTCGAGGCAACCGACAACACGCAGATACACTGATTACTTCAGACTGCCCGGCCCTTTGAGCTGGGTTTTCACGAGAGTACCAATCAGATCCTGCAGTTGCTCAAATGGCTTTTCGGTTGCCGGAAGCGAATTTGAAAGCTCAGTTGTGAGCACCGGAATACTTCTTTCAGCCCACAGGTAACGCCCCAGACTTCCCGGGTAATTTCCAAGACTCTTCCACGGCAAATATTCATATTGAGGTTTTTGGGCCAGCTTCGGTCCGTCAAAATCCAGCACATGCAGAGGCCCATGAATTGATATCACAAAATCCGGTTTATATTCTTCGAGGTGCTTCAAATAGCATTTGCTTTCAACTTCGGATCCTGAAGCCTTGCCCGGAAATTTACGCGGGGATTTACGGGCATCTTTCTCCCAGTATTTAACAGCATCATTTCCCCAGTCTGCCGTTGGAAAATTACGATTAAGATCAACACCGTTTGCATTGGTTCTGGTGTTATTTTTAACACCGTCAGGATTCGCTACAGGTATGATTCTCCAGCTGTTCCGCGCTTCAAGCGTACTGAGTCGCTCGAGCCAGAACCGGGCCAGTTCGCCCGCCTGCTTCTCATCCCCATGAATCAGGCTAATCACAAGAATTTTTTTTGCCTCGGGCTTCTGACTGACGTAATCCGAGTGAAAAATCGGTACCTTTTCATGGCTTTCGCAACCGTCAAGCTGAGCGGCCTCCGTGCAGACCCTCTCAAGTAAGTCTTCTTTAAAAAAACTCTTATAGGCCTTCAGGCTTTTGATGCAGGTTTGTTTCAAAATGAGAGGGTCAGGAGCTGCATTTGAAGAGTGGCTCCAGCCGAAAAAAAATAAAAGACACAATATCTGACGCATTTTGGGAAGTTGACCATAAGTAATTAAAAAAGTCCTCATGTTTTTTCCGAGACCACCGAAAAGAAGTCTAGACCTTAGGTCAGGAGGGTTCTTCATGATTACAACCAAGAGCAGCTTTTTATTGGCGGTACTTTTAATAGGAAATCCATTTATGCTTTTGCTATTCCAAAACTGCTCGTCTAACTCTCAAGATCGAGTCATTGCATCCAACGAAAATACATCAATAGTTAAAAACCTCGAAGAATCCGAACCGGTTTTTCAAGCGGGAAAAAATCTCAAAATAAAATAAATCCAAGTGTTGACTTACATATAAATTACAGTGTAATTTATATGTATGAAAAAAAATAACCTGCCCCTCCCTTCATTAAGTGCAAAAGAGAGATCAGTTCTTCAATTTATTGAGACTGAACTTTTGGCAAAAGAAATTTCACCTTCCTATCAGGAAATCTGTGATCATTTCGGCTTTGCCTCATTTAATTCGGTTCAGAATTATTTAAAGCAGCTCACGCAAAAGGGCTACGTCAGTATCCAGCAGAATCAAAAGCGGGCAATTCAACTGCTTCACTCAGCCGGAGATTTCCACAAAGATTTAATTGAAAGATTACAGGTCCCGGCAGAACCTTCTCGTGGCGCCTATCCAAATCAGTCTTCCCCAAAGCAATCTGCATTTGAAGACCATTCGAAGGTTCTGCCTATACCTTTTCTTGGCCGCGTTGCTGCTGGGCAGCCAATCGAACGAATTTCAGAAAATGAATTCATCGAAATCCCGAGAAACCTGGTCAAGAGCATCAAAGATCTTTTTGCATTGAAGGTCGAAGGCGATTCCATGATTGATGAAGGCATCTTCGATGGCGATACTCTCGTCATCCAGTCACAAAAAATCGCCCGCGACGGCGATTTGATAGTTGCCAGTATAGATGATGAAGCCACAGTTAAAAGATTTTTTCAAAAAGTGAATCCTCAGGCGCCTGAACAGGGAAAAGCAATTGAGCTCCGTCCCGCAAATACGAAACTCACCTCAATGTGGTACCACCCGTCCCAAGTCGAAATCAAAGGCTTGGTCAAAGCACTTCTACGCACTTATTGATATGCACACTATTCACAGTCTACGACTTACTCCAACTCAGGATCTTAAAACAGAAATTCACAATTTCTGCAATCAAAACAATATAAGCGCCGGATGCATCTTATCCGCAGTCGGAAGCCTGAAAATGGCAAAACTAAGATTAGCAGGATCAAACTCATTCTTCGAAGCCAAAGGCAAATTCGAAATCGTCTCCATCACCGGCACAATCTCCAAAAACGGCAACCACATCCACATCGCACTTGCAGACGAGGCCGGTAAAGTAACAGGCGGCCATTTAACAGATGGAAACATAATTTACACAACTTGCGAACTGGTTCTCCTAAGTATGGAAAACCAAGAATTCAAACGCGAGCCCGACTCAGCCACCGGCTTCAACGAACTCGTAACAAAATTGAAAGCTACTTAATAAAATCCTGCGCAGACTTACCAAGGTCCTTCAGATAACCCCGGATCACATCATAATCTTTGTCGCCGGCCACTTTGAAATCCGTAATATGATAAAGGTTGTACAAAACCTTCGCGCCTTCTTCAGTTTTAATATAACGCTTCATTGAGTCGACAATCTTATTTTTTAATTCTTCCGGCATTTCTTTCCGGAAAATCAAGGGGTCGTTGGGAATCGGGCCGGTCAACTGCAGAATTTTTACTTTGTCATAAACGTCAGGGTGCTGGGTACGCAGCAGCCAACGGGCATCCTTTGGTGTACCATCGTCATCGGGCGGGGTGTAGAACGTAGCACCGGCATCGACCCGACGTTGATACACGGCCAGCACCACGGCATCGTGGCGGCCTGAGAAAACACTTTCTTTAATTATAATATTTTCTTGTTTGAATAATCTTTGCGGCAGCAGATAACCAGAAGTTGACGCCGGATCAACGAAAGCAAATTTTTTGCCATTTATATCTTTTACAGATTTCGGGCCGTTCACATGTGCGATTATCTGTCCGTTATATTCATCGCGACCACGATTCACCAGTTTTAACTTCGCTTCAACTCCGTATTTCTCGTGAGCCAGCACATAACCGAAAGTATTCAAAATCGCAACATCAGCTTTTTTTGAACCAAATGCTTCAACGACTGCAATAAAGCTTGAAGGAAGTTCAACAGATACCGCCAGACCCAAATCTGATGTCAGAAATTTTTCCAGAATTTTTCCATTTTCTGAAAGGGTGAGCATGTCCTGCGCAGGTACTAAATAAAATTTAATTGGATTTTCTTTCGACCCAAGTTCCGAACTATTTTTGGTACATGAACTGAAGGCTAAAAAAAGAACCAGACTGATGAGCCCGAAAGAGTTTTTCATGCTGGATTTATATACGTCTTGGTATGGGCTAGCAAGCACATTAATAGATATTGTCACCTTGACAGTTACAAAATGGAACACAACTTATGACTGTGGTGTAGCATCACGCCTGCACCATAGAAAAGAGTAGTTTATGCACATTCCAGCCGGCTCATTTCCAGTTCTTCCGCTTAAAAACACTGTTATTTTTCCAGGCGTAACTCAGGCATTGAAAGTTGGCCGCGATCGCAGCATCCGAGCCGTTGATTTATCGAAAGAGAAAAGTGACTGGATCGTAACAGTCGCCCAGAAAAATCCTGAAAAAAATATTGAAACGGCTGATGACCTTTTTGAAATCGGCACCATGTCAAAAGTGGAGTCAGTAAAAGGTACTGCCGAAACCGGTTACTTTATTGTGGTGCGCGGCTACTACCGTGTGAAACTTAATTCGTATAAACCCGACAGCAACATTTTTGAAGCCTATGTGGAGCGTCTAGATGACATTCACGATGGGGACAAAACCACTGAAGAAGCTTTACTGACAAGCCTGAAAACGATTTCGAAGCAAGTGCTGCAGATTTTACCCGGCAATACCGAGCCCATTCAGGAAATGGTAGATGCCGTTGAAGACATTTCATTACTTTCACATATGGCCGTTGCGAATTCAGATATTGCTCTGGGTGAAAAGCAAAGTCTACTCGAAACACCGAACGTGCGAGATCGGGTTATACATCTGCTGAGTTTGCTGCATGCTTACAAAGAAAATTTAATCGTCCAGCAAGACATTAATCAGAAATTGTCGTCGAAAATCGGACAGAGTCAACGTGATCATATTTTACGTGAGCAACTGAAAACCATCAAAGAAGAACTCGGTGAAAAGAGTGAGCAAAGCCTGATTGAAACATTCAGAAAAAAAATTATCGAAGCCGAGCTCACCGGCGAAGCACTTGAACTTGCCACGCAGCAGGTCAGTCGTCTTGAGAGCATGAATGCGCAGTCTCCCGAATTTCAGATGACAAGGTCTCATCTCGACTTTATGTTTTCACTCCCCTGGAACAAGTCTTCAGATTCAAATGATATCGACCTTTCATACTCAGAAAGGATTCTGAACGAAGACCATTATGGACTGGATAAAATTAAAAAGCGGATTCTTCAGCATTTGGCCGTCTTGAAGCTTAAAAAAGAAAAAAAAGGTTCGATCCTGCTTTTCATAGGCCCCCCGGGTGTGGGAAAAACATCGCTTGGTCAGAGTATTGCCAAGGCGCTGGGTAAAAAATATCAGCGCATCAGTCTGGGCGGAGTACGGGACGAAGCCGACATTCGCGGTCATCGTCGCACTTACATCGGCGCTTTACCGGGCCGTATTTTATCTGCCCTTAAGCGAGCCGGTGAAAACGATACCGTCTTGGTGCTGGATGAGGTTGATAAATTAGGCCGTGGTTACGCCGGCGATCCGGCCGCAGCTTTGCTTGAGGTAATGGATCCGGAACAGAATAACACTTTCATTGACCACTATCTTGAAGCCCCGTTTGATTTATCGAAAGTCACATTTATCGCAACCGCCAATTCGCTTGAATCGATTCCGTCTCCTTTACTTGACCGGATGGAAATCATTGAACTCAGCGGCTATACAACTGCAGAAAAACTTCATATTGCAAAAAACCATTTGTGGCCGAAACAGATCGGAGAAAATGGTCTAACCGAAGATCAAATTGAAATCGACGAAGCCGCATTACTGAAAATTATTTCACACTACACGCGCGAGGCCGGAGTGCGAGAACTGCAACGAAAGCTGGGTGAGGTATGTAGAGCAAAGGCCGAAGATGTGCTGAAAACCCAAAAAATGATCAGCGTCAGTGTGCATACAATCGAAGAAATTTTCGGTCCGGAAAAATACACCTACGAGGTAACCGATCAGCTGACAACACCGGGAGTTGTTACCGGCTTGGCCTGGACACCCGTCGGCGGCGACATCCTTTTTATCGAATCCGCATTGGTGCCCGGCAAGGGCGATCTCATCCTGACCGGCCAATTGGGTGAAGTCATGAAAGAGTCGGCGCAAATTGCTAAGTCTTTGATTAAGGCCCGCTTAACTTTTCTCGCTCCGACATTTGATTTTAGTAAGTATGATATCCATATTCATCTTCCCGCAGGCGGAATCCCGAAAGATGGCCCTTCTGCCGGAATTACATTGCTGACTTCGCTGGCGTCACTCGTTTCGCGGGTGCCGGTCAATCCACGGCTGGCCATGACCGGCGAAATCAGCCTGCGCGGCAAAGTGTTACCGGTTGGCGGAATAAAAGAAAAGATCATTGCTGCCCATCGGGCCGGGGTAAATCGCGTGATTATGTCGGTTCGAAACGAAAAAGATTTAAAAGAAGTTCCGGTAGATGTACTATCTCAGATAGAATTTACTTTTGTAGATCATATCAATGAAGTCATCGCGAAAGCCCTGAACATTGATCTGTCGAATTGGAATGAGGAAATATTATATGGTACGCATCAAAGCAATATATTCGGGAGCAAAGCGCTGTAAGGCTCAACACGAACCTTCTGAAACTTTTCTTGAAACTGATGCGCCAAAAGATAACCAGGGTCTCGGAGAAAGTTTTTCCCCGACTGACCTTTTGGCAACAGCATTAGGCACCTGCATTCTCACAACAATTGCCATCGTTGCCGAACGCGACGGAGTCAGCGTCGTAAACTCTAAAATGTCAGTTGAAAAAGTGATGAGTGCGGCCCCACGCAGGGTTGAAAGCCTCAAAACAGTTATCGAACTGCCGAAAAGCATCCCGGAAGACTATCGGGCAAAAATCGAGTCTACAGGCAACAACTGCCCGGTGAGAGTTTCGTTACATCCGGACGTTCGTATCCCGATAGAATACCGCTATACTATTTGAACATCAGTGGCAGGGTTATGAGTGAGCCTTTTTTTGCCTGTCTAAACTTTGTGTTATTGAAAAGTCGTTTCAATTCTTTTTGGATATGTAAAACATCTGCCGAATTGTTTGTTAACGACAGTAGTGTATTTGTCAGCAACTTGTAACTTTCCACTTCACCCTGCGAACTGACTTTCAGTCTGATCGAGAGCGCTCCATCCAGCAAATCAATTTGTTCGAGAACCTGCGAAATTTCTTCGAATGTTTTTTCCACAGACTTTTGCACCTGCAGAGTTGTAAGCCCACCCACAACATAAGGTCGGGGATTAACAAACCAGCCGTGTAAAACCAATCGGCTTTTTAGCGGATCGCGGTTTCCTTTTACTTCGGTTACACCATGCGGAAATCTCGGATCGAACACGATTAACTGATTCATCATCGACGGTATGGTCTCAACAAAACTGCTAAACTCGTAATTACTGCTCTGTTTGTAATTAGCCCAATAATTCAAAGTCGATTCTTTAAGAATCAATGTTTCCCCGCCTTTGAATTCTTTTTTGTTCGGAGTCAAAGAATATACAAAAGCCCACGGGCCATGCGGAACGTCGGAATGCAGATTCTGAAAACAGCCATCAACGTAATAGCTCAGCCACGGCGGCGAAATGTCGTGGCAACCCAGGTTTTCGCGGCCCCATTGCACAAGATACGAGTGAAAATTACGATAGACTTTTTGCGAGAAATAGTGAAATGCCGGCGTGCGGACCGCATGATACTGATTTTCATCAAACCAGAAATCCCAGACAAATCTTTTTTGATGTGTTGCACGCGCGTCTTTGAAATTTTCGTCAAACTCGCGGCGAAGTTTCCGGTAATCAGAATAGAAATTTTTATGAACTGAAAAATTTTTCATCCCGTGTCAGTTTACTTTTTTAACTCTTTGAAAAATCCGGCCGAAAATACTGTGGCCATTCTGATCTTTCATTTCAATTTCAACCGTATCGTTTTCTTTCATGAACGGAGTCTTAATTTCGCCAAAATTAATTTGTTCAAGCATTCGCTTTTCAGCCAAACAGCTTGAACCAACACTTGAATCCTCATTGGAAACAGTGCCGCTTCCGATCAGGGTTCCGGCTGCAAGGTCCCGTGTGCGGGCCGCATGCGCGATCAGTTGTCCGAAATGGAAATGCATCTCGCCGGCATTCGCCTTGCCAAAAAATTCGTTATTCAGACGTACGTCCAATGGAAGGTGAACCCGCCCGTTTTTCCAGGCGTTACCCAATTCATCGGTTGTAACGGCCACAGGAGAAAGGCTTTTATTCGGCTTACTCTGAAAAAAACCAAAACCCTGAGCCAGTTCTTCGGGAATCAGTCCGCGCAATGAAACGTCATTAATTAACACGACAAGTTTGATATGCTCTAAAGCTTTTTCGGGCGTTGTTCCCATCGGCACAAAATCCGTAATAACGCCGACCTCGGCCTCAAAATCAGTACCATGGGCAAAATCCCGCTGTGGAATATCGTCTGTAGGTGCAAGAAATTTTCCGCTTTCAGCCTGATACATCAAAGGTACGGTCAACAGCGTTTCAGGCGGAGCCACCTTACGGGCCTGACGTACAAGTCTGATATGATGAATGAAAGCCGACCCGTCCGCAAAAAGCCACGTTCGGGGCAATGCCGAATGAAACTGATTAAAGTCAGTTACTTTTTCAGCGTGCACATATTTATGGTCGTTAAGTTGCCGATAAAGCTCGGCCAATGCAGGCGCCACGGTTTTCCATTTTTCAATGGCTTCCCTTAGCGAAGGTGAAATCGGGCTAGCGCGAGCGAAGGTTTTTAAATCTTTTGAAATGACGACCAATTCACCATCAAGCGAGCTGTCTAATTTCAGAGTGGCTAATTTCATTATTAATCCAATGTAAATAACAGATTAACACCAACTGCGCGCGAATTTGAAACTCCGTTGGCTAGGTCACCGGGAACGGTTTCAAAAAAGACATTGGCACCCAGATTCGGAACAAACTTAAACTGCGCACCGAAAGTCAGAGGGGTAATAAAAGACTTAGCATCCGTAAGGGTACTACCCGTGGAAACTTCGTCTCCGAGTTTTATTGAAAACGAAGGACCGACATAAACTCCGGCATACTCTTCGAATTTAAACATCAACTGTGCGGGAACTTCAAAATAAGAAATTTTACCTTTAATGGTTGAAACGCCGATTTCGGAAGCAAATGGTCGCTCAGAATAAAACATTCCCGAACGCAGGCCTATGTTCGAAGAAAAATTCAGTACAGTGGAAATTCCAAGTTGAAATCCGACTTCTTGTTTGTCGGAAGTTGATCCGACAATCTTGGCTGTATTCCACTTAAATCCGGCTTCGATTGCGGGCATCGAATAGGAAAAATCAGGTGATGTCTTTTGTGCGAACGCCAGCGATGAAAAAACCAATGAAATTATTAGAAGCATCGTTTTCATGAGCTCTCCTTTTTGTGAGGGCTCTACGTTAACAACCTTTTCAGACAAAAACCAGTAGACGATGCGCAGCAAATGACCCTGTGATTTTTTTATGGTATATTCGAGAAATGTCCAATTTTACCTTACATAATTACTTTCGCAGCTCGACTTCTTATCGCGTTCGCATTGCATTAGAGCTCAAAGGTCTGAAATATGATTACCGGCCCGTCCATTTGGTGGCCAACGGGGGCGAGCAGAATTTGCCTGCCTATCGACAACTTAATCCCATTGGTGGAGTTCCGACTCTTGTTCATAACGGTAAAGCGATTTCGCAGTCTTTTGCCATCATCGAGTACCTGGATGAGATCTTCCCGCTCCCGATGCCTTTATTTTCGCAGGATGCCTTTGAAAATGCAAAAATTCGCCAGCTCTGCGAAACGATCAATGCCGAAATTCACCCACTGCAGAATCTAAAAGTTATGCAATATCTGGAAACACAGCTTAAGGCAGACCCTGAGCAAAAAAGCAAATGGCTCAATAAATGGATTTCCGAGGGCCTGAAAGCTTTCGAAGAAAGCCTTTCACCTTATGCCGGCAAATACTGCTTCGGAGACAAAATAACGGCAGCCGATCTGTTTTTAATTCCGCAGTTGTTTTCTTCAAAGCGCTTCGGCGTTGATGTATCCGGTTTTAAAAAGCTTGCGCAGATTAACGATAATTGCCTTCTACTTGAGGCTTTCAAAAATGCACATCCCAACCGGCAACCCGACACCCCTGCTGAATTTAAAATCCAGTAATTTAAAGGCAATTGCAGCTAAGACCGGCCGATAAACAGAAAACTCCATTTATCGATTACCGGAATAAAAATAAAAACCAGCATACTGATATTGGTCCACATGAAAAACGCGAACCAGCGCTCTTTGGCTTCGGTTCGATACATGTGAAAAAATTCTTTTAGCAACATAAAAGCAAAAGGAAAAACCAAAGCGGCATAAATCCAGCTTGAGTGTAAAAAAAACGGCGATGCAATGGCAACTCCGCAGTAGGTAAAGGTATAGAGCCCTATTTGAAACAGAGTCTTTTGTACTCCGAGTGTAACCGGCAAAGTCGGAATTTCACCCAGCCTATAATCTTCCATATACCGGATTGCAATAACCCAGAAATGCGGCATCTGCCATAAAAACATTATCAGAAATAGATATATTGATTCAGAATTCCAGATGTCAGGATTGTTGATTGCGTAACCGATTGTAATCGGCAATGCGCCCGGCACAGCCCCCGGCACAGCAGCAAAAACCCATTTCGGCTTTAGGTAGAGCGTGTAAAAACCATTGTAAAACAGAACTGATGCCAATGAAACTACACCGGCTGTCGAAGACAATTCGAATAACATATTTATGCCGACGAACAGCATCGTCACTGAAATAATAAGACCGGCAGCCGGTTTTAATTTACCACTTGCGATAGGGCGGTTTGCCGTACGTGGCATTTTTTGATCAAGTTTGTATTCCTGAACCTGATTAAGCGCAAGGCTTCCCGAGCTCAAAAAATAAAGGCCGCCGATAAACCACAGAAAATGGCGAATTTCAAAATTACTTTCAATCTGAAAACTTGTGGCATAGCCGGCAACGCCGGCAAGAAGAACAAAAATTACAATTCCGAATTTTGTCAAGCTTGAAAAGGTTTTAAACACGGCGCTTTAAAGAACGGTTCCCTGAAATACCCGGGTGTAAATATCCAACGCACAGAAGAATATAAATATGCCGAGAAAAATAAAGCCGGTTGAAAAAATAAGCCTGTTTGAAGGAACATCATACTTTAAGTGCATGAACCAAGCCATTACAAGGTAAGCCTTAACGGCTGCAATTGCGAAAGCCACAACGCCGCCAGCCGGTTGTAGCACTGGATAATGTTCTTTAAGTACGTGTGCGCCTACGGTCAGGAATGTCAGTAAAAACAACGCGCCAGCAACTTTTAGGTAGACGTCGAAGGGTGTAATGTGATGTTCGACGTGTGCCCCTTCATGTTTTTCATGCTTTGCCATAAATAATTCTCCTTTAGCCTACTAAATAAAGCAGCGGAAATAAAAAGATCCAGATTAAGTCGACGATATGCCAGAAAATTCCGACGCCCTCGATCGGTGTGTAGTATTTTGGACTGAAATCGCGGCGCATATTTTTAATCATCAGCCATGTGATTAAACCCATACCGATCAAGACGTGCAAACCGTGCAAACCCGACATACAGAAGTAAAAACCGAAATAAAGGCCAAGATTCTGATGTTGAATGTTGTAGCCGTTCGCCTTCAGCATCTCTAAATCCAGTTTTGCACCCGGGAAAATGCCGATATGAAATTTGTGGGTGTATTCAAAATACTTGATCACCATGAAGATAGCTCCGCACAAAACCGTTAGCGCCAATGCCACAGTAGCTTTACGAGGCTGGCCGATCTGATTATAGTAAATTCCAAGTGCCATTGTAAGCGACGAAAAAATCAGAACCAGTGTATTGATAAAACCCATTTGCCAGTTAAGAAACGAAGCACCCTCAGCAAACATTTCAGGATAAATCGTATGAAAAATGATGTAACCGACGAAAAGTCCGCCGAACATCAAAATCTCGGTCACCATAAAAAGCCAGATGCCTTCTTTATTCGAAGCGTACTGGTGCTCGGCATCCCGATAATGGGATGCAACGTTTACTCCATCAACAACTCTACTTGTACTCATATGGCCCCGCAGTCACGATTGGTTCGTGATCAAAGTTATGCATGATTGGTGGAGAAGATGTCTGCCACTCTAAAGTTTTCGATCCCCATGGGTTATCCGGCGCTTTGGCACCTTTTCTCAATGCGTGAATCATGGTGTAAAGTCCGATTATAAATCCGGCCGTGATGAGCCATGAACCTACTGTCGAAATTTTATTAAGTTGTTCATACTCAGGCAGATAGTCGAAATATCTACGCGGCATACCTTTAGCACCCAGAATAAACTGCGGAAAGAAGGTTACGTTAAAGCCCACGAAGATTAAAACAAAT
>JANPPN010000140.1:0-4256 GCA_031428535.1 Bdellovibrio sp.
AAGTCAGGGCACTTAGTTAGCAAGGAAGCCTAACTAAAACGGAAGGGCATGGATGGCCAAGATACACGGATTGTTAGATTTGGGTCGTCGCGGAATGGCAGTCAGCCAATCGGCGTTGTCGACGACGTCCCATAATATTGCAAACCGATCTGTTGATGGATTTTCGCGCCAACGTGTTGATGTGGTGACTAATCCGGCCATCGGCGACGGAAACAAACGAGTAGGTACCGGCTCAAAACTCGGTGGAATTACCCGAGCAAATAATCCTTGGTTAGAACGGCAGATTGAACGCGAAGGTTCAAATCTGGCTTTCCTGGAAGGCCGTTCGACGGCACTTCAGCGCCTCGAGTCCACTTTCAATGAACAGACGGTTAAAGGTCTGAACAGTTCAATGACCGACTTTTTTAACAGTTTCAGGGAACTTGCCAATAATCCCGAAAGTTTGACCACACGAACCGTCGTGCGCGACAACGCCGGCGCGATGGTGAAAAATTTCAAAGAAATGGACCGCCAGATTGTCACAGTAGCAAATGAACTGAACAGCGTGATCGAAACCGGCGTACGCGAAGTGAATGCCAACGCAAAAGAAGTTGCCGTTCTGAATGAAAAAATTCAATCGATAGAAATTTCGGGCGCCATCGCCAATGATGAGCGCGACCGACGTGACCTGCTGTTAAAAAAATTATCTGAAAAACTGGACATCAGTTACGCCGAAGATTCAAAGTCGGGAATGGTTAATGTAACCTCGGGTAAAACCGGCATTCTCGTGGCTGGCACTTCGAGCTCGGAACTTAAAACGTCAACCAACGAAGGAAATCAGACACAGGTTTTTTATGAAATGAGTAAGGGCGGAACGATGTCGGACATCACCGAACAGTTCAAGCGCGGCGCTTTAGGCGGTGCGATTGAATTACGTGACGGAATGGTGGCAGGACTTCGTGAAGACCTTGCGGATCTTTCTTACAATATCGCAAACGAAGTAAATAA
The DNA here is from genome assembly GCA_031428535.1 of Bdellovibrio sp. GTDB lineage: Bacteria > Bdellovibrionota > Bdellovibrionia > Bdellovibrionales > Bdellovibrionaceae > Pseudobdellovibrio. The sequence goes on from JANPPN010000140.1 coordinate 988, forward strand.
GGCCCACACCGAGGGTTTTGACAGATACAGCAAACAAGGTGTGAACTTTTTTGACGTTCCGGCGGACGGAAGTTTTACAATTGAAACTCTTAAAGTAAGCGATGCTGTTTCAAAGGATGTCGGGCGGATAGCGGCGGCAGCTGTTCCCGATTCACCGGGCGACAACACCACAGCCAATGTTATTCATGCCCTGCAGTTCAAAGCAATGATGGGTGCCGAGAAAACTTTTACCTTCGATAATTTTTATAATTCAAAAGTGGGCGAAGTCGGAATCATGAGCCAGAAATCGCAATCGGGTCTGGAATCTCAGAAAAATGTTCTCGATCAGATTAAAAATATCCGTGAGGGCGTCAGCGGCGTAAGCCTCGACGAAGAAGCTCAGAAAATGATTGAATTTCAGAAATCATACGAAGCTTCGGCCCGGGTCATCCGGATGGCTGATGAAATGTTCGAAACCGTGCTCAACCTGAAACGTTTGTAATGGATGGAATTGATTAATGCGTATTACTGATAAGATGTCGCACAGCCAGGCCTTGAAGAATATTCAGAAGAACAGATCTGAGCTGACTCAATTGCAGAATCAGGCCGCGACCGGAAAAAAATTGACGACACCTTCTGAAGATCCTGTTGGGGCGGTCAAAGTACTTGCGAATCGTACTGATCTGAAAAATACGGAACAGTTTGAAAAAAATATCGCCTCTGCCAAAATATTTCTGGATACGACTGAATCCACACTGGCGCAATTCGGTGAAGCCGTCATTCGTACGAAAGAGCTGGCTTTGCAAGGCGCCAGCGACACCGTCGGCGAATCGCAGCGTGCGATGATTGGATCTGAAATCAGTCAGATTTCAAATTCCATCCTCGAAATGGCAAACCGCCGAATGGGCGAAAGATTTCTGTTCGGTGGCTTCAAAACCCAGGCAAACCCATTTAATAAAGACGGCGAATACAAAGGCGATGATGGCGAAATAAAAATTCAGAACCAGCAGGGCAGCTTTGTTGCGATGAATCTGACCGGCGATCGCGTGTTCCTTGGGCGTGCGATCGGCAAAGATGATTACATCCGTCAGCCTGAAGAGGTTCCGCTCAGTACTGAAGAATTACAGCAATATAAAATTTCTGAGGCCGAACGCGAGTTTCAGAATGATCAGAAACTGGCGGATCGTGTGGAAACACGCGGACCGGCGTCAGTCGGGCACGTTCAGACCCTTGGGAAGGCCGATCCTGTTACGGGTGGCGAAGGTGTCAATGTGTTCAGTTTAATGCGCAGTTTGGATGTAGCACTGAAAACAAATGACAAACTGGCAATTCAGGATGCGCTCGAGCCGCTTGATCAGGTTTTGAATCAGATAAACTTGGTTCGGTCCGAAATCGGTGGACGCATCAATCAGTTGAATGTTACGACTGAGGTGCTTCAGAAGACGGTTCTGGATAACAAAACCGTGGTTTCGCAATTGGAAGACGCCGATCTGTTTCAGACAATGTCGGATCTTACGAGGTCGGATACGGCGCTTAAAGCCTCTCTGGAGACTTCGAGTAAGATTATGAACAGAAGCCTTTTGGATTTTTTAAAGTAGGCTTTAATCCCAGCAACCTACGATACTAAAAAAGTGCAATATTTACTCAGATTTCCCCGGCTTCAGGTGCTCGAAAAAATACTTTCTAACTGAAACCATGGTATCGCCGTAATTTGTTCTGTTATTTGATAAGCGCGGTCAGCGGTACAGACGACATAACCTTTTTTAGCTTTTGGGTATTCCTTTAAAAAGGTTTCCAAATGGCGGCAATCACTTCTATCAATTTTTTCTTTGTACTTTACTTCGATCGGTATCATTGATTGGCTTCCAAGAATAAGCCAATCAATCTCTGGACCGTTGGGGTCTCTCCAAAAGCTAAGAGTGCTTCTTTCGTGACGAAATCGAAGAAGTCGAATCAATTCAATTCCAATGTAATGTTCGAATAATTCGCCCAATCTATTTCGACCCAATTGAACACCTTCTTTTGCAGCAAGACGGCGAACGCCCAAGTCAAAAAATAAATATTTGGAGGACTTTGCCAATTTTTTCCGAGTTGTGCTAACGCTATAAGGGTCAAGTCTTAGTACGATTAAGCTGTCTTCTAGAATTTCATAGTAAGCTGCAATTGTCGTGTGCCCAACGCCAACGTCTGAGGCGATTTTTCTTAATGAAATTATTTTTCCTGATTCAAGCGATGCAAGTTCTAAAAACCGATAAAAAGCTGGCAGATTTCTAGTTGCGGCTTCTTTGCGAATTTCTTCTTCTAGATAGGTAATAACGTAAGATTCTAAATCTAAATTTTTGTCTTCGGCTAACTTAACCGTCATTATACCCGGCAACTCACCAAAGATAAGAAGTTTTTCAAGTTGCTTGCTTTTATGTTCGGTAAACGACAAAGAGTCTAGATACAAAAGAACCAGTCGGCCGGGTAAAAGATTAAGGGCTGAATGCTTACGAATTTTTCTGGCACTAGAACCTGTTAACAGCATTTGGGCTAATTTTTTATCGATAATATATTGTGCTGTATTTAATAGATTTGGAACCAACTGAATTTCATCAATCAAAACAGTTAATCCCTTTTTTACTTTGGGATGAGCCTGAACTTCCTGAATAAGAAGATCAGGATCTCGTTCGTATTTAACACGATTTTTCTCAAGCAATAACGAAATTGAAATGTCATAACTTTCTTGTTCCAATAAAGTTGTTTTGCCAACTTGTCGCGGGCCTAAAAGTAAAATGCTTTTGTTTCGTTTTAAGGCGCTGTCTATTTCCGCTTTGATACGTCTTGAATACAAATGGCCCCCTTCAGAAAATGGATCATTAATCATCCATTTTCTCAGAAAATGGATCATAAGTAAACCATTTTCTTAGCAAATGGTTTACGAGTCAAAAAACAAACCCAACGATGTAACCGGAAGGTGCAGAACGAAGGCGCTATGACTACGCCAACATCGTTGCAAGGGTTTCGGCCCAGGCCTGATTTTTTCACCAGCCGAATTCTGCCCGGTTAATTCGTTTGAATGATATGATTGTTCAAGATAATAGGTGAAATTCACTTTAATTCTTTTTAACTGAGATACTTCGATTAATTGGCGTATTATTTTTAATTACAACTGACGGGTGATTATTCATCCCCATGCCCTCAAATTTTTAAACATCAGTAACTTGAGTCGCCCTTTGAAAAAATAACAAAATCCTACCCAAATTTAAGGAAATAACAGATATCTGCAGAGATAACTTACAATATCTAGC
>JANPPN010000141.1:0-3959 GCA_031428535.1 Bdellovibrio sp.
AGTTTCCGTATATTTCGGGCCGCCGCCGCCTTCGGGAACAGTCCAATCTATATTCTCAAACGGACACTTTATATCACAGGTTTTACAATGAATACAGTTTGTATAGTTAATTTGTAAATCATACTTTCCTGTCTCCTGAACCGACGGCAGCATCTCGTAAACGCTGGCCGGGCAGAATTTCACACAGGGAGACTTATATTGCGGCTCACAGACCGTCCGGCAGATGTCGCCATTTTGCAACAGTAAGTGGTTTGGTGAATCTTCGTCATGCTGGGTACCTGTCAGATAGACACTTCCCAGTTTATCGAACATGAGCACGCCATCTGCAGGTGGTAATTGGTTTTCCGGGGCCTTCTCGCCGTCAGCACCCCATACTTCCGCCACTTTCAAAGTTGTTGAGGCGTCTACTCCGTGAGTTTTCATATTATCAAAAAGTCCGCGGCCGCCCGAAATTTCCTGCAAAGCAATTAAGGGCAATGAAGCAATGAGGCCCTTTGAAAGCGTTTGATGGAAGTTCCGCACCCGATAAAGTTCTTTTTTAACGTAACTCTCATGAATACCGGCCTCATAGGCCTTTAAAACCTCTGAAGATGAGTCCTGCTTCTTTATGGCATCAAAAGCCACATCAGCGGCCAGCATCCCCGATTTCATCGCCAGGTGGATTCCCTTGAGCTTTTGAACATCTACCATACTTGCGGAATCACCGCAGACCATAAAACCATCGCCATAAAGTTTGGGCATCGAATACCAACCGCCTGCGGGTAAAGTTTTACCTCCGTAGGCCAGCACCTTACCGCCTTTAATCATCTCGGCAATAAAAGGATGGGTTTTTAACTTCTGCAATTCACGATGTGGATCAAGCAAAGGATCTTTTGTATCAAGATACGCGACAAGGCCCAGAACAATTTTATCACCGGGTATCGTATATATAAAGGTTCCGCCAATCGATTTATTCAACGGAAAACCCATTGTGTGAATGACTTGGCCGGCCTCAACCGTTCCGGCCGGCATCTGAATGATTTCCTTAACACCTTCTTCAAATACTTCGGAATTTTTCCCTTCGCGCAAATTCAGTTTTTTTGAAACTTGCTTAAAAAGGCTTCCACGCGTGCCTTCGGCAAAAATCGTGGTTTTGGCTTTTAAATTCAGTCCGGGCTCAAAATTCGCTTTCGGGTTGCCTTCTTTATCGCGGCCCTTATCGCCGGTTCTTACGCCGACGATTCGATTTCCTTCATAAAGCGCTTCCACTGCGGCAAATCCTGCAAAGATGTTAATTCCCTTTGCTTCGCACTGAGTTGCAAGCCATCGATTGAATTTTGATAATGAAATAATGTAATTCCCGACATTATGAAAAGGCGGCGGCGTGATCGGCAGCTTAAACGCTGACTTCTGCCCTAAATAATAAACAGCATCCTTTTTAACCTCGGCATCCAAAGGGCATCCGGCTTCTTTAAAATCCGGCATCAATTCAGCAAGGGCCTTTGTGTTGAGAACTGCACCCGAAAAACTGTGCGCGCCGATTTCGCTGCCTTTTTCAAGTACGACGATCATCTGTTCCGCAATGGGCTCGCCCTCAAGCTTACCTTCTGCAATCATCTGATTGTGAGTAGCAACCTGAGCCGCAACCCGGTAGGCACACGCAAGGCCAGCAGCGCCTCCTCCGACAATAAGGACATCTACTTCCATCGTATTACGAGCAACACCCTCAGGTAACGAATCATTAATTTTCATAGGAATCCTGTTAAAAACCTTCAGTAGGTTCTGGTTTAATAAGCTTTTTCTTTTTAACTGCAGCCGACTGACTGAGAACCGGTTGCACTTTCAGGTCACATTCATCGGCACCGCTGGCATACTGCCGAAGTCTGGCGATTTCCGAAAAAATCGATTCTCCGTTGGCTAAAGCGGTCCCGGATACGAATAAGAAAAGCAAAATATATTTTGTCATAATTATCACCCTAATATGAAAGAAATTTGATCATAAATCAATTCTTCTATGGCTGCGCATCGGAATTTGTTTACGAACTTCCTCGATCAGATTCCGATTGATCTCCGCAAAGATAATTCCGACGCCATCCTTTCTGATCGCCTTTATTTCGCCCCAAGGGTCAATTATCATCGAGTGGCCGTAAGTTTCGCGGAATAACTCGCTCGTTTTTGATTGGTGAGTACCCGACTGCGCCGACGCAATAACATAACATTGCGATTCAATGGCGCGGGCCCGCAATAGTACTTCCCAGTGAGCCTGCCCCGTTTTGACCAAAAAAGCGGCTGGCACAAGTATTAAGTCCACTTCGGCCTTGGCATAAACCGAATACAACTCGGAAAAGCGGATATCATAGCAAATCGAGTTGCCAACTTTTAATTCATTAATTTTCAGCACTGTTGGCTCACTACCGTGCGCAAAAACATCAGACTCGCGGATCGGCTTCTGCCCCGACAAATCAATATCAAAAAGATGAATTTTTTTGTAAGCGATCATTGCATTTCTGGCTGTGTCAATCAGCACCGAGGCGTTGAAAACCCGACCGGCTTCAAGTATCGCCGTCGTGAAATGAATTTTAATTCCGGTTAGCGCGCAAATGTCCTTAAGTTCTGAAACAACGTCGTCTTCAAGCCCGATCGCCTGCACTTGTGCCGCCTGATCGATCCTGAAAAACAGTGAATTTTCCGGAAATATTATCAGCTCAGGTTTTTCTTTCTGAGCATCCAAAATTATTTTTTTTATCTGATTTAAATTGTCTGGGATACTGTCGTTACTGTTAAGCTGCGCGATTCCGATTTTCATACTATTCCAATTCAAGTACCGAGTATTTTGTTACAGGATTGCACTTAAAACCACCCTCTTCTAAATTTTTCTGTACACTGTGCAGAACGCCTTCACAGCTCGAAAAATAGACTGCCGATCCGATGACCTGCAGATAGCCTTCTTTAGAATAGATCGTGTTGCATTTTCCATTTTCGAGTTTATAAGCGCGCAACCACCGTGTGTTCTTATTCCGTTTGCATAAATAGAACAGGTCGGTTTCTTCGGCTTCGGCGGTTTTCCGTAAGTCCTGGGCATGACTTAGATGCTGGGAACTGAACAGGATCAAGGTGAGCAAAACAAAATAGAAAAGGCCATTTGAAATCATATTTTATTCTCAAATGGCCCTTAAAAATTTTCTATAAATATTCATTGGAACTGAACAGACTCGACTAATATTAGACTAGTCTAAAGAAAGCACCTAAAATTTATTTACTTTTAGCTGCAGTTTTCTTTGCTGCCTTTTTTTCTTTAGTCGCTTTTTCAACTAACTTCACATTTGAATAGTCAATAAAGCCTTCTTTTTTAAGTAAGCCGTCTTTTTTGTCGTAGTGAGTTTGAATTTTTACGCCCTGAATTTTAATTCTCATGGCTGTAGGATTAACCTCAATTACTGCGCCTTTTTTACCTTTGTCGCCACCAGCAATAATCTGGACTGTGTCGCCTTTTCTGATCTTCATAAATACTCCTGATTAAGCTTTCTTTGCCGGTTTTGATTTAGACATTTTACGGCGGATTTTAGTTTTAATTTCCATTGCACGCTTCGACAGCACTTCGTTTGGCTGATTCATGATAAATACGTCTAAACCCCCAACATGCTCCATATCGCGGATAGCGCTAGTTGCAACATAAAGGCGAACCATTTCATTTAAAGTACGGCTAAATATCCGTTTTCTCTGAACATTTGGCAATGCAGTGCTTTTTGTCTTAATATTCGAGTGACTCACCAAATTTTTAACTACTGGTCTTTTGCCTGTTATCTCACAACGACTCATATAATCTCCTAAATAAATAACTTCCAATACGTGGGTTTCTGGTATATTACATTTATTCTTCAATTGGCAAGAGGTTTACAATGGAAAAAGAAACAAGTCGTGAAAACAACAAGAAAAACGTTCGCAGCAAGTACAGAACAGAGTACGCCGGCGACCATAAC
>JANPPN010000142.1:0-3404 GCA_031428535.1 Bdellovibrio sp.
TAATTTTTTGTTTGCCAAAAATCTGAAAGGTAAATTCATTCTCAGAATTGAAGACACCGATCGCGCGCGTTCAACCGATGAATCTTTGCAGATGATGATTCAGGATCTGAAATGGCTGGGCCTGAACTGGGATGAGGGCCCGCATGCTGAAACTCAATTGGATATGGGGGCTTACGGGCCTTACAAGCAGAGTGAGCGGCTTGATATCTATAAAAAAGTGACGCTGGAACTGCTTGAAGCCGGAAAAGCCTATTACTGCTTTATGACTGACGAAGAAGTCGAAGCTGAACGCGAAAAGTTAAAAGCGCTCGGCTTGCACGCTCATGTTGAATCACCTTATGAAAGTTGGACACTCGCTCATGCACGAACGCGCCTACAAAAGGGTGACAGCGCTGTCGTGCGATTTAAAACCCGTCAACTTAAAAAAGATTACCTGCTGAATGATTTGATTCGCGGCGAAGTCCGGTTTCCTTCTGATATGGTCGGCGATTTTGTGTTATTACGATCGGATGGTATGCCGGTTTACAACTTCTGTTGTGTTGTTGATGATTACCAGATGAAAATTTCGCACGTGTTGCGCGCCGAAGAACATTTGCCGAATACACTTCGCCAACTGATGATTTATGAAGGCATGGGCTGGGATATTCCGCTCTTTGGCCATATTTCACTGGTACTTGATGAAGACCGGCAAAAGCTTTCTAAACGCAAAGGTGCGGTGGCGTGCGAACAGTTCAAGGCCGATGGTTATTTGCCGGAGGCTTTAATTAACTATCTGGCTCTGCTGGGTTGGACTCATCCGGAGCAAAAAGAAATTTTAAGTCTTAAGGAAATGTGTGAGGCTTTTTCGCTGGATCGGGTCCATCCGTCAGGCGCCATTTTTGACCGCGTTAAGCTGAAATGGGTTAATGCCCAGCACCTGCGTGCACTTTCAAATTCGGAAATTTATAAAAAAATTGAACCGTTTCTGGTAAAGGCGGGGCTTAAACTTCCTTCGGATTTAAACTGGCAAATGCAGTCGGTGGAACTCTTTAAGCCTTACATGGAAATTCTTTCCGATGCCGTGGCGTTGTATTCACCACTTGATGACAGTAAATATGAAATTGCCGCTGAAAGTGATGAAACCTTAAAGCTTGAAACCACTAAAGCGGTGTTACTAGCATGGAAAGAAGCCGTAACGGCGCATTCAGGCGAAGCGTTTACCGAAGCGGATTTTCTGAAGATGCAGGATGAAGTAAAAAACAAATCCGGCCAAAAAGGCAAAAATCTTTTTTTTCCGGTGCGGATTGCGCTAATTGGTAAACCGCACGGAGCTGAACTTAAAATTCTGGTGCCGCTGATGAATAAAACGTCAGTACTGGCGCGGGCAGAGAAAGCTTTAAACAGATGTTAAAAATTTATAATACGCTCGGGAAAAAACTTGAAGAGTTTAAGCCTCTTAAGCAGGGCGAAGTTACAATCTATGTTTGTGGTCCGACGGTGTATGATTTTTTGCACGTCGGTAATTTTCGAGGACCTGTTCTTTTTAATTTTATTCGGAATTGGCTGGAGAACTCCGGTTTCAAAGTGACTTATGCGCAAAATTTTACCGATGTGGACGATAAAATTTTAAATCGCGCAAGCCTTGAAAATAAGTCTGCGCTCGAAGTGTCGAGCACCTACATCGATGAGTATAAGAAAGACTTTCAGCTTTTAGGATTACGGCTACCTGAGCGTAGCCCGCGCGTTACGGAATTCATGCCGCAAATTATTTCGATGGTTGCGGAACTAATCGAAAAGAAAAAGGCTTATGTATCCGGCGGCGATGTTAATTTTGAAATTTCCCGGTTTGACGGCTACGGAAAACTATCGGGGCGAAAAACCGACGAACTCAGAGATGGTGTTCGTATTGATATCGATGTGAATAAAAAAAGTCCGCTGGATTTTGCACTCTGGAAATCCGCTAAACAGACTGAGCAGCTTAAATGGAGCTCACCTTGGGGTGAAGGCCGGCCGGGTTGGCACATCGAATGTTCGGCGATGGTCAAGGGCATGTTCGGCGATCAAATCGACATTCATGGCGGAGGACTCGATTTAGTATTTCCGCACCATGAGAATGAAATTGCTCAGTCTGAAGCCTGCAGTGGCCACCAATTCGCAAAATACTGGGTGCATTGGAATATGTTCAACTTTGGAGGCACGAAAATGTCTAAATCGTTGGGCAATGTGGTGAGCATGCGTGAGTTTTCTGAAAAGCATCATGCCGAGGTGTATAAATGGATTGTTTTATCGGTCCATTATCGGAGCGTAACAGATTTCAACGAAGACACCATTGATAGGGCTTATGCAGGTATAGCTAAATTTTATTCGGCAATGGCGATGGCTGAAAACGTAAAATCAAGTGATGCGAGTGTTGCTGTAGCCTTAGATGAAAAATATCAGTCGGAATTAGGTGCAGCATGGAAGTTAATAGCCGATGCGTTCAATGAAGATTTTGCAACACCGACAGCATTTGCTGTGGCTTTCGAAGTTATACGTAAATTCAATTCGAAAATTCGGCGCGGGATGAAGCTGACCCCTCAGGTTGCAAGTCAGTGCGAACAGTTTATTGCTTTTATCAGAAAATTCGGAGCGCTGCTCAGCTTGTTTCAAGAAACTCCACAAACATTCTTAGCTGCGCTCGACAACAAATTACTGGTGAAGTTGGGTTTTGAACGTTTTGCTATAGATGCTCTGGTTGCCGAACGCAGCAAAGTGCGTGACGAAAAAGATTTTGTAAGAGCCGACGAACTCCGAAAAAAATTGACCGAAATGTCGATTGCAGTCAGCGATACGCCAACGGGAAGTTTCTGGGAAGTTGTAAAGTAAGATGTTTAATCGCAATTTGCTGTTTTCAGTTTTGTTTCATATTGTTCTTTGCCTGCCGTTCTTTTTCGGAAAGTCAGAATTAAAAATAAAAACCGAACCAGTGGAAATCGAAATCAAAGTTGCGGCTGCGCCTAAAAAATCTGGCCACGACCGCGCACGAAAATCTAAAGCAACACAAGTTTCGTTGTTTCCAGCTATGAATGCACACGCGTTGCTTGCATTAGTTGAACGAAATAACTCTTTGCCGGTTCCGCCGCAGAATTTCAATGACTCACAAACCTATCAGGCCGACATTTCCGACGTCTTCGGAGAAAATGGAAACAAGAACTGGGCTTATCACCGTGAAATTTACAAGCGCATTGATGCTAACCTGACTTTTGATTCGATACTTGCGCAGTACAATCATTTTGGGCGTGTTTATGTTCAGTTTAAAGTAAATGAAGGTGGATTTCTTGACGTTGAAAATCTAAAAGCTGATGCCGGTGATCCGATTTTAAAAGTTCATGTTCTGCGTGCGATAAAAAAATCTTTACTGCAGCCGTTTGAAAACATACATCGCG
>JANPPN010000143.1:0-7480 GCA_031428535.1 Bdellovibrio sp.
AGTTTGCTTTAAGTTTTATTTACGAACGGCGTTTTAACTACATGAGCTTTAACAAGTTTTCCGCGAATGTCGACGAAAAACTGCGAACCTTCAGTTGCAAACGAAGGCTCAACATAGGCTATTCCGATAGGTTCATCAAGCGTTGGCGAGTGAGTTCCGCTGGTCACAACGCCTATTTTTTCGCCAGTCTGTTTTTTTATCTCATAAGATTGTCGCGGAATGCCTCTTTCGAGCATTTTGAACCCGATCAGCTTATGTTTTAGGCCTTGTTCCTTTACTTTCAGGATGTGTGCTTTGCCGATGAAGTCTTTGGCGTTGGGCTTCATAGCCCAACCTAATGCGGCTTCGTAAGGGTTCGACTTGTCGTCGATTTCGTGGCCGTAAAGCGAGTATTTCATTTCGGTTCTTAAAGTGTCGCGGGCGCCGAGGCCAATGGGCTTGGCTTTTATTTTCGGATTGTTCAGGAGGGCATTCCAAAGTTGTGACGTGCCGGCCGCTTCGATGAAAACTTCGCAGCCTTTTTCGCCAGTATAGCCAGTGGTTGCGATCATAACCTGGTAGTTTTTGTATTTTGAACTGAAGATCTGGTTGCGTGGCATTGTTGAAACGGCAACAGGAGAAAAAACTTCGTCGCAGAGAGCGAGCGCTTCAGGCCCCTGAATTGCGATTTGACCCCACTGACCTGATTCATCGGTGATGTCGGCACCTTTGTTGTTTGCGAGCATCCAGGCGAAATCTTTATCTTTGTTGGAAGCGTTGACGCAAACGAGGTAGTCTGCGTTGACCTCAAGGCAGTAAATGAAAATGTCATCAACCAGACCGCCGGAGGCGTTCGGTAATAAGCCGTATTGAGCCTGTCCGTTTGTTAAAACACTGACGTCATTGGTGGTCAGCCATTGTAACGTATCGAGCGCGTTCGGGCCCTTGAAGCGGATTTCCCCCATGTGAGAGACATCAAAGATCCCGACATGCTTGCGGGTAAAATTATGTTCTTCCTTTAAACCTTCATATTGTATCGGCATAACCCAGCCGGCAAAATCAACTATGCGGGCGGAAAGTTTAACATGATCATCATAGAGGGGCGTTTTTTTTGAGTCGTTTGTCATGCGCGAAAATTAGCATTGATCGCAAGCCTTGATCAACGTTATTTTTCGGTCACCAGAGGCGACTTCAGCCTGAGTTCATTAGATTTTATTTCAAAATCGTGAGGCGTATCGATGAGATCGCCGCGGGCTAATATTTGCGGCTGGATAGACTTGTGCATCCATGTTAAAAATTCGCGTTGATCACTTCTACAGAGCAGTTGACGGGTCTTGCCTTTTTCGTCCAGAGAATCCCCGGTAAGTCGTGACTTCGTTTTTGCATTTTCGGGCGGTTTCCGTTTTCGGGCCAGTAAGTAGCTGGTTGTGATAGTGCGGTTTTTCATCGGAAGATGTTTCTCGAGTTCGGAAAACCAAGCGGGCGCGCTTACATGAGCGCGATCGTGGCACCAATCGTTCTTTGAATGAATCAGCAGCGGACATTGCAGTTGATGAGTACAGGGTGCCCAGATAGAGTAGCCATTTTCAATTAGAGTTTGTCTTAAATTCATCAATTTGCGGCCATCCTGAGTCGTTGAGGGCTCTAAAATCATAAGTGCTTCGGATTCTTCCCAGCCCTGCGGCAATTCATTCTGTTCAGTAAGTGAATACGAAAATACCAGACAGGTGTTTTGTTTGTTCGGCGCGGTTTTTAAATCCAGAAAATCAAAATAGTCTTTATTGATTAAATTTGAATGCAAATCACCGAAGCTGCTGATTGTGGATTTTTCCAGATCAAATAAGATCTGTTTTTTTATCTGTGTTTTCAGAATTTCTGAATCAGATAGCGCAAGACTGGCGGTTCCCGGGCCACAACCCCAATCTATAAAATGCGTCAGGTTATTGAAAAAACCCACTTGTGTGCCACGGGAAATGATGTGGGCACAACGAATATAATTCAGCGGCAGATAATAGTGCCGATAGGCGAGCTGGCAGAATTTTTGAGTCCAAGGTGTTTCGGCCTGCGGATTTTTGATATAGAAATCAGATAGCTTAATAATAGCGTCTGCAATGGTCTGAATCTTTTCGCTGATGGATTCCGGAAACATGTTTATTCGATGAGTCTGGATTCGCAGTAGGTTTCATCAAAACCCTGCGGTCGAAAAACTTCGATAGCCGAAACTTTTCCTTCGGTTGCCGTAATTTTTAAGCCACTGCGATAGCAATAAACTTTTTTGCCGTCACTCTTCTGTTTACCGGAGCGATCGGCGTCGCCCAATTTTGGCTGAATTGTATTTTCCGATGTTCCGACGGCAATGCCTTCAGAAGTTTTATACTGAGTTGCAGGTCCCGAAATCTGAACGGCATCCAATTTATTCAAAGACATTTTAATTGTGGTCATTAGCCCGGTTTGTTTCCACCAAAGATGTTGCCACCAAGGACCGACATTTTCGGACTTTGAAGGTTCGCCCAGAAGCGGACGAAGTTTCTCTGAAAGCATACCTATCGTAAGACCGCCGATACTTTGACCGGCTATGATCTGAGTGTCTTTTTTTGAACCGGCCGACTTTTCAATTTTCGCCTCGATCGCGTAGATTTTATTCTGAACATCACGAATTTCAGAACTTTCGGTATTGATTGTCAATTGATACGTTTTCAGGGCGGCTATGGCCTCATCATACCTTTGAGCTGAATCGAGAGTCAGTGCCAGATTAAAATAAGCATCGCCCCACCAAGGCGCTATTGAAATTGCTTCTTTGTAAGCTGCGATTGAAAGCTCGAAAGCGGCCGTATCTTTTGCGTCCGATTGCAATGCCGTTGCTTTTTCGAAAGCTCGCGTGGCTTCTTCGGGCACATTTGGTTTAACTTTTACCGCTAACTTGATGATTTGATCACGAAGTGCCAAGTCGTTCGGTGTTTTTTGATATTGTTCAGTGAGGGATTTCAGTTCTTTGGCTTCTTTGGTTTCTTTTACAACTTTAACTTTGGTTTTAAATTCCGGCAGCGGAATTTGCGCAAATGTGGCGGTTGGAACTGTAAAGCTGAAAAGTACAACGAGAATTACATTTTTGATTTTCATATGAGGCTGATGATAGTCAAGATTGCGGTCAGAATCAATTCAATAAAGTTCAATCGAACCAAAGTGCGTAAGCCGGTGCAATGGAGATGACAACTAGCCCGGAATATCCAACATAATAATTTCAACATTGGGGCCGCGTGGTCCCCAACGGGTCGGGTGGTGAACCCGTACCGGAGAAAAAATTGCTTTTACTTTGGCGCCTACACTGGCCGCAAGGTGAGCAACGCCGGTTGATGGCGCAAGAACCAGTTCCGAATTGGCCAGCACTTGTATCAGTTCCCGCATATTCAGTTTTGATTGCAACCACGTTACAAACGGATTCTGCAAAAATTCATCTTTGATCTCGTTCAGATATTTCTCATCACTTTCAGTACCGGTAATAACCACATGTTTATTCTGTGCAAGAGTCTGCTGAATAAATTTAATGTACTCAGCCTGCGGCCAGTTAAGTGCCGAGCCCATCATTCCCGGATGCACAACCACGTACTGTCCTGCGATCAGCTTGAATTTTTCAAGTACTTCGGTTTCAGCTGGTTTGGCAATTTCAAAATATTGAAACAGTTTGGTTTGCCGGGGGTTCAGGGTGTGATAAATAAGATCGAGATTGTATTCAAGTTCATGTTTTTCTGCTTTTGATCTTTTTTGCCGGATACCATGATTCAAAAAAAGAAAACTATGCCACTGGCTTTTAACTCCCGCTCGGATAGCAACGTCGGCTTTATAAAGTTCGTAATTAACCCACCACGGGCACTGAAAACTGATCGCCACTTCGGGTTCAAGAATTTTCAGAAATTCCCTTAATTTCTTTGCAGCTGTTGCTGGATTTGCTTTGTCGAGCTCAAGGTATTTTCTTTTTTTTGTGCCGAGATTTACGATCTGCCCAAGTCCTTTTTGCACGATCCAGGTCACGTCGTACTTTTCTTCATCCAGCACCTGATCCGCCGGCAAAGTGCAGATCAGGTCTCCGATTTTATCTAAACGAATCAAGAGTATTTTTTTTTTGGTTACGGTCACAGTTACTTGTAGTCATCCAGCGGCGGGCAAGAGCACACAATGTTCTTATCGCCGAAGGCATTGTCAACTCTGCCGACCGGCGGCCAGTATTTGTTGTTTTTCACCCACTTCAGTGGATACGCGGCTTTTTCGCGGGAGTACTTGTGTGCCCAATCCGTTACCATCAACACGGCAGAGGTGTGCGGCGCATTTCTGATTACGTCCGGAAACTCATCTGCTTCTTTTCGGATTTCAATCATAGCTTCGCAGAAACGATCGAGTTCGGCTTTGTTTTCAGATTCTGTCGGCTCAATCATCAGAGTGCCGGCAACCGGCCACGACATCGTTGGCGCATGGAAACCATAATCCATTAAGCGTTTTGCGATATCGGTAACATCAATACCATGGGTTTTTTTCAGTGGTCTGACGTCGATGATGCACTCGTGCGCAACAAGACCCTCTTTCCCTTTGTAAACAATCGGGTAGTACGGTGCCAGTTTTTTTGCGATGTAATTGGCGTTCAGAATACTGGTTATGCTGGCTTCGCGCAGACCGGAATCTCCCATCATCGTAATGTAAGACCAGCTGATCGGCAAAATGCTGGCACTGCCCCACGGAGCTGAAGTGGTGGCACCGATGCCGGTTGCCGGGCCTGCGCTTTTGATAATCGAATGAGAAGGCAGAAACGGCGCAAGATGGGCGGCTACCCCGATCGGGCCAACGCCCGGACCGCCGCCGCCGTGTGGAATTGCAAATGTCTTGTGAAGATTCATATGCGAAACATCCGGTCCGAATTTTCCGGGCCGTGCAAGTCCGACCATGGCGTTAAGATTGGCCCCGTCCATGTAAACCTGACCACCGTATTTATGAATTGTTGCGCACAAATCGATGATCGACTCTTCAAAAACCCCATGAGTGGAAGGGTAAGTTACCATCAGCAGCGCGAGTTTCTCTTTGTGCAGTTCGGCTTTGGCTTTCAGGTCAGCAACATCGATATTGCCGTTTTCGTCGCAATTGACAACGACAACTTTGAAACCGGCCATCACTGCAGACGCCGGATTCGTACCATGTGCTGAAGACGGAATCAGGCAGATATCTCGTTCGGTTTGATTTAATTTTTTAAAATATTCGCGTACGACGAGCAGGCCGGCATATTCGCCTTGCGCGCCAGAGTTCGGCTGTAAGGAAACTGCGGCAAAACCGGTGATCGCGCAAAGCTTTTTTTCGAGGTCATGAATTAATGTCTGATAACCTGCGGTTTGTGTGAGTGGAACAAACGGATGGATTTTATTGATTTCAGGCCATGAAACCGGAATCAACTCGGTTGCGGCATTTAGCTTCATGGTGCAGGAGCCCAACGGGATCATTGAATGTGTCAGGGTGATGTCGCGGTTCTGCAAACTGTAAATGTATCGCATCAGTTCGGTTTCAGAATGATAACTATTAAAATTCGGATGCGTCAAAAAGTCTGACTTTCGTACCAGATCAGGCTCGATGCCGACAGCTATTTCCATTTCGAGTTCGGTTACCAAGTACGGGAGGTTATGCTCTTTATTGAAAATCTTAAGTAGGGTTTCAATATCCGATAGCTCTGTGGTTTCGTTCAGTGAAAAACCAACAGCGTCCGAAAAATATCGCAAATTATATTCATATTTCTCGGCAATCACATTAAACAACCCCGGATCTTTGACTTTGACTTTCAGGGTGTCGAAGTAGGAATCACTTTCAAGGCTGTAACCCAGTTTTTCTAAACCTAATGCGGCAATTTTGGTAAGGCGGTGAATTCTTAATGCGATTTTTTTAAGGCCGGTTGGGCCATGGTAAACCGCATACATCGCGGCAATATTTGCGAGCAGAACCTGCGCCGTGCAGATATTCGAAGTGGCTTTATCCCGTCTGATATGCTGTTCACGGGTCTGCAGGGTAAGGCGAAGTGCCTTGTTGCCGTTGGCATCGATCGAAACCCCGACAAGGCGTCCCGGCAACGAGCGCTTGTACGCATCTTTTGTTGCAAGAAAGGCCGCGTGCGGCCCGCCGTAACCGAGCGGTACGCCGAATCTCTGTGAATTACCAACGACCATATCTGCGCCCCATTCTCCGGGAGGTGTCAGCAGGGTCATCGCCAGCAGGTCAACTGCCGCAATGACCAGTGCACCGTGGTCGTGCAAAGTCTTGGTAATTTCACGGTAATTTTCGACGGTGCCCGTTGAAGTCGGATATTGAAAAATGGCTGCGAACACATCTTTTTTATAATCATATTCGCGGGGATCAATCAGAATCATTTCGAGACCGAGCGGAACGGCCCGGGTTTTCAATACATCAATAACCTGAGGATGAATATCCGGGTGAACCAGGAAGATATTGACGTCAGTTTTTTTGCTGAGGGCATGGGCCATAGCCATTGCTTCAGCAGCCGCCGTGCCTTCATCCAACAGCGAGGAATTCGAAATTTCCATTCCGGTCAGATCTGTGATCATCGTTTGGAAATTAAGTAAACTCTGCAGGCGGCCTTGTGAAATTTCGGGCTGGTACGGAGTATAGGCGGTATACCAGACAGGATTTTCGAAAACATTTCGCAACACTACGCTTGGCGTGATTGTGTCATGATAGCCAAGCCCGATTAGTGATTTAAAAACTTTATTTTCAGACATTGTTTTTTTAAGATCGGCAAGAATCTGATATTCTGAAATTCCCGGGCCGACATTCATCGTTTCCTTGTTAAGAATTGATTTCGGAACAACTTTATTGACGAGCTCGTCTGAATTCGAAAATCCAAGTTCTTTAAGCATGAGTTGCTTATCAGTTTCTGAGGGGCCGATATGGCGACGGATAAATTCATTTTGCGAGGAAAGCTGTTTGAGGGAAGTATTTGTATCCATTGAGGCCTCTTTTTTTTAAGTTCGTAAGGTAACATAAAAGCAGGCGGGGATCAGTAAGTGCCGTAAAATGACAAATGGCTTCAAATCAGAGATTGAAGCCATTTGTGAACTCAAATTAGGCAATTAAGTCTTTATTTAGCAGCAGTTTTCTTTTTTGCAGTACGCTTTACGGTCTTTTTTGCTTTGGAAGCCTTTTTTACCGGCGGAGCCGCATTTTTAGATTTAAGAATTTTCTCAAGGTCGTTCTTCTGCTGAACAGCTTTTTTCTTGTAAGTAACGAGATCCTTTTTAACATCTGTTGCTGATTTTTTGATTTTGACGATAACTTTGTTTACTTCTTTTTCAAGATCGCCTTCCGCTTGAGAAGCCTTTTTTACGATTTCTTTGTATTTTCTTACAGCCTCATCGGTATTCAAGGTCTGAACTTTCCTTTGAAGATCGTTCGATAATTTCTGGATGTCTGAGAGAACTTTTTTTACGTTTTCAGATTCCGAAAGTTTTTTGATGAA
>JANPPN010000144.1:0-52510 GCA_031428535.1 Bdellovibrio sp.
GGACCGGGACTCAGATGATTATTTGGGGGGGGCAGCTTGGAAATTCTGGAGCTTTTAATACTGGAGGAAAATATACACCAGGCACAGACGCATGGTTGGCAACCAGCACGGGGGCCAATTTGCCTTCAGGTCGTTACTATCACAAGGCTGTTTGGACCGGGACTCAGATGATTATTTGGGGGGGGTATGATGGAACCTATTTAAATACCGGAGGAAAATATACACCCGGCACAGACGCATGGTTGGCCACAAGCACGGGGGCCAATGTGCCTGAAGCACGAACCGGTCACACAGCCGTTTGGACGGGCACTGAGATGATTATTTGGGGGGGGTACAAACCAAGCAATTTCCTTGGTAGCGGAGGAAAATACAATCCGGGAACAGATTCGTGGACTGTCACCAGCACGGGGGCCAATGTGCCTGCAATTCGAGGATATCACACGGCCGTTTGGACGGGCACTGAAATGATTATTTGGGGAGGGAATTCCCCCGGCATAGGCAGTATGTATAATTCAGGAGGGAAATATAGTCCTAGCACGGATTCATGGGTAGCCACCAGCACCGGGACCAATGTGCCTTCTCGGCGAGCCTTGCACGAGGCCCAATGGACGGGCACTGAGATGATAGTCTGGGGAGGATATGAAGATACCTCATATTTCAATACTGGAGGAAAATACAATCCTGGAGCTGATACATGGGTAGCGACGCCTGTGAGCAGTGGCACGCCCTCAATTCGTCGGGCACCCTTATCAGTTTGGACGGGGACTCAGATGATTATCTGGGGGGGGACGAATGGGTCGACCAACTACAACAGCGGCGGCGTTTACAATCCATAACCAAAAGCGGCTCACGAACCTAGCCCGACTGCTTTTAGGTTGACCACAATGTATCAATGATTAACCTCAGTATTAGATTCTGAGAATTTAGAAAAAGGATATTCGATGCAACACAAAAAAAAATATCCGCTGATGGCCGCGGCTTTCATCATCACAGGCCTTGTCGGTTATTTTCTTTATCTCGCGCTTTACCAAAACAGGACAATCTCCCAAGTGGGGGATTACAAAATCACTTTGAAAGATAAGCAATACCGAGACCGAGTCCATCATGTTTTTTATCCGAACGATCCCCAAAATTACGGTCTGGAGCAATTGGAAAAGGCCTTCACCTATGCGCAAATTTTGAAAAACAATGGCCTTGAAATCAATGAGCGTATGGTTCGCGCCGAAGAAATGCGCATCAATCAAAACACCAAGGCCCCCGAAGTTCTCAGTAAAATCCGGGAAATTTTTGGCAGTGATTTCGAAGCTTACCAAAAGGACTTTATCATTCCCACTTTCGCCGAGCGCACGATCTATTTTGATTTTTTTAGACAGAATCAAAAGGCCCAAGCCAAATCCTTGGCTCAGGTGCAGAATTTCCTGACGCTGCTGAAGACCAATCAGGGTCCGCTTTCAGAACTGGCGCGCCAGCAAGGTTTAAGATTCAACCGATTCACTTTGACGAAAGAAAAAGGAATCGAGTGGGCAGAAGAAAAACCTCAAGATCCAGCCCTGGCTCGAGATCGGCAGAGGCATCCGGGTTTGCGGCCGCCACCGCCGCCTGGGCATGCGGGACCGCCTTCAGGAAACGGCGCTGACGGAGGGCCGCAAGCTCCGCTTGAGGTCAAGCAACATGTTGATATGCAATTACAGGATCAAGCTTTGGAAAGCGCCAAATACTGGGTGGAAAATGTCGTCAACCGAATGCGACCAGGTGAAGTTTTCCCTGAGCCCGTCGATCATGGCGAGAACTGGCTCATCGTAAAATTCATCAAAGTCGAAAAACAAAAGAAGTATTCGATGGAAGCTGTGTTTTTTCCAAAAGACAGTTATCAAAAATGGCTGGACGAAGAAACTGCTAAAGTCCCCATCCGCAAGTGAACTGCACAGCAATCGAAAAAAAAAGCCCCGGTTCATCACCAGGGCTTTTCCATTTCGTTACTCTAAATATGTGGCAAGACCTATTTGGCCGTAAAAGCCCTTCCTGAGCATGCAATCGGGCTGAGCTCCTAACTATTTAGGATTTATAATCCAATATAGACAAATGCTTATAAGGAGCCCTCTTCGAGACACTCGTTTTTTCAGAGATCGTTAAAACACGCGACAATTTTCTGAAGGACTGGCGCCTGTTTACTTGGCGCACGAAAGAGCAAAGCGAAGTCGACTTCGTCTTGCAAGATCCCGGCAATGGCATATTCGATTTTCTAGAAGCCAAACTACACGGTAACGCTTCCGCCGGCAGTGGGTACTAATGGTCAGGTTTTATCAACGAATGCCAGCGGAGATTTGTCGTGGGTGAATGCAGCAGGCGGTAGTGTAACAAACGTAACAGCAACCGCACCTATAGTGTCTTCGGGCGGCGCTACGCCGGATATTTCAATAGCTAAAGCAACCGCTGCAGTCAGTGGTCACTTAGCAAGTTCAGATTTCTCAATTTTTAGTAATAAATTATCAAATTTTTCAACGATGACTTCTATCGATGTGACCACAGCGTTAACGTATGTTCCGTTAAATCCATTAAGCAACTCTGTCACAAACGCAATAATTGCCAGTGTGGATTGGACAAAAGTACAAATACTCCTACCACCGCTGCGGGTTACAATATTCCAAAAGCTACAGTAGGCGTCGATGGTTATTTATCAAATACAGACTTTACAACGTTTAATAATAAGCAAGCCGGTTCGACAGAGTTAAACAATGTTGCCTTATTATCAACAATCGGCTTTGTAAAACGAACGCCTGCCAACACATATTCAACCGTGGCTAGCATTGAATTAACAAATTCAGTCACAGGAACGCTTCCCGTTGCCAACGGTGGAACAGGATTGGCCACATTAACATCGGGTTCATTACTGGTGGGTAACGGCA
The DNA here is from genome assembly GCA_031428535.1 of Bdellovibrio sp. Classification (GTDB taxonomy): domain Bacteria; phylum Bdellovibrionota; class Bdellovibrionia; order Bdellovibrionales; family Bdellovibrionaceae; genus Pseudobdellovibrio. The sequence continues at coordinate 2,907 of JANPPN010000144.1, forward strand.
CAACTGGACCTACATTTTTAACCGCAACCGCCACAAACAATGTGATTTATGCGACTAGCAGTACGGCCTGGGCCAGCGGCACGCCGGATACGGCGGACTTGGTTGCAAAATCCGGCGCGCAAACCATTACGGGGTTAAAAACAATTCAGCCCGCGGCAGCCGGTACAGTGGGCGTGATTTTTCAGGGGGCCAGTGGTCAAACGGCTGATTTGCAACAATGGAAAAATTTTGCGGGTACGGTATTGGCGTATATCGGCGCTGCCGGTGATTTTGTGATCAGCACGGATAATTTGGTAATTACATCAACAAATGCAGTGGATGCTGCGGCCTGTACGACGGTGGGTTCGATTGCGCGCGATAGCGCTGGTGATTTGTATATTTGTAAATAAGGCGGTCTGCCTGCGAAAAATTAAAGCTTGGCAGCGAACTCAGCGTTTGATTTAATGAACAGATTATAGTTTAACTCGGGATGGTTTTTTGAGCGATGAAAATTCAGATTCGAATAAAAAAAAATCAGATTCAGCTGTTAATCCAGTTGATAATATTGGGCTTTTAAACCGCCGCGAAGCTTTATTTCGTTTCGCCGGTGCCGCGGGGATGGCTTCGTTAGCAATCGATGCTTTACAAAATTTGACTGGGTCAGGGAATCAAGCCCAAGCGGCCAACTGGAAAAAATTGGGTGTGTCGGGGGTTGCTGGATCCAGGGCGCGGTTGCCAGCTAGGAATGGAAAAATTAGGAATTCAATCGGTGGTAGTCAGCACAGTATAGTTATACGCAGCGATGGTCGGGTGTTTGCCTGTGGGTATAATGGTCGTGGACAGCATGGTGACAACACAACAACCAATCGCAGCACCTACATCCAATCCACCGGAATCTAAATGCAATCCGATTCAAAAAAACGCAGTTTCACCAAAGCCATCAGTTACCGAATTTTCGGCACTCTCGCCACCACACTGATCACCTACGCATTAACAAAAAATGTAGAATTAGCTGTGGCAGCAGGCCTATTAGACACGATTTTAAAAATTATACTTTATTTTATCCACGAACGAATTTGGCAAAAAATCCATTTCGGAAAAAAAACAAATCAAGGCTGCGTGATTTGGCTAACAGGCCTATCGGGATCCGGCAAAACAACACTGGCCAAAAAATTAGAAGCTAATTTAAAATCCGAAAATAAAATGGTCACCTGGCTTGACGGAGACCAGATCCGCAAACATTTTCCGCTGTTGGGTTTTTCACACGCAGAACGTGCGGACCACATTAAACGTGTGGCGCTATCGGCCAGTTTGCTCGAACAACAGGGCGCTGTTGTGGTGGTATCGTTGATTTCACCGTATTTGGCCAGCCGGTATTCGGCGCGCGAAATGTGTCAAAATTTTCATGAAATTTATTTGTCGGCCGATATTTCGGAATGTCAAAAACGTGATGCCAAAGGGCTTTATAAAAAAGCCGCAGCCGGACTTGTGCAAAACATGACCGGTGTTGATGATGTTTACGAGCCCCCCGTAACCCCCGAATTAATTTTAGAAACAGGTTTAGAAAATGTTGAAACATCTTTTTTAAAATTAAAAAAATATGTTCACCAAATTAAAATGTAACGGTAAAGGTTTAGTATATGAAAAAACTGCATTTGATTTCAGGATTACCCAGATCAGGCACCACATTATTATCAACAATTTTAAAACAAAACCCCCGATTTTCGGCCTCCATATCGGGGCCGGCGGCGCGAATGGTGCGCGCCATTGTGACCGAAGCCCAGGCTCAGGGCGGGTACCGCACGCAGTGTCCGGAATCAAAACGTAAAAAATTAATCCAAAATTTAATGCACACCTATTACGAAGAATCAAATGAAGTCAGTTTTGATACCAATCGCGGTTGGACACTGATGACTTCCCTAATGCGCGATGTGTTTCCTGAAACAAAAGTAATTTGTTGTGTGCGGGAAATCCCTTGGATACTCGACAGCTTCGAACAGCTTCTGAAAAAAAATCCCTATTCAACCAGTTCGCTATTTTCCACTTAAGAATCTGTGGATGTGTATTCACGCGCGGCCACCTTGCTGCGCCCTGATCGCACAGTGGGTTTTACCTTAAACAGTTTAAAACAAGCCGTTTACGGCGCGGACGCTGACTTGATTTTGCTGGTGAATTACGATGACCTTTGTAAAACGCCAGCGGCGGTGATGCAGGATATTTATAAATTCATCGGTGAAAAATATTTCGATCACGATTTTAATAACTTAGAGGCTAGCTACGATGAATTTGATCAAGATGTAAATTTAAAGGGAATGCACAGTGTGCGGAAAACATTATCGCACCTCGTGCGCGAACCGATATTGCCGCCTGACCTGTGGCACCAAACAATGCCCTTGTCATTTTGGAAGAGTTCCTAGAAGATAATTTAATGAGCCCTTCAGGTGCAGCAAATTTAAATGTTCAAACTGTGCCTGCTTCCGACCGTGAACTGGGTTTAGCTTATGCCGATGCAAACACTTGGAATCTGGCATTAATTCATTTAAATCATGCCGCCCGAAAAAAACAATTATCCCAAAATTCAGATTTAGCCAGCGATCTCGTTTTATTGGATGCGCTGGGCGAAGCAGCATACCGTAACGAAACGCCCGAGGCTCTGGCGCCCTAGGTTTGAATTCGACGGTTTTGATTCGAAATAGATCGATCTGGCATTGGATCAGTCAGCTCGAGAGGAATTCTGATAAATATTTTTCAAAATGGTACAAATCTGTTCAAGTTAAATACGCGCTGAACCCAAAATACAGTTACATGTTTGATATCAGAACAGATTAATATTACGTGGTTCAGTTCACGGTGCCCACGGCCACCGTTTTTTGACTGATTCGATCAACCAATAAAAAAGTACCTAAGGTTTTACAGATTTTGAAGTCTTGTAGGCACAAGGGGTTTGTTGTTTTTATTTCTACATTAACAATATCATTGCAGTGAATTTCTGCTGTAACCATTTCACTTAAATTTAATAAATCAAATTTGTAGTTTATTTTTTGAATGCTAGCTTGATCCCAGTAAAACCCCAGTTTGATATCATATTTTGCATCGGTGAGAGCTGTCGCGGGGTCTATCCACAATAAATTGGCCTGAAATTTATTGGCATAGGTGACGGAATTTAAGTTTTGTACCAACACATCACCTCGGTGGATGTTTGCGGAATTCTTAATTCCAAACGAAACAGATTGATTTGCATAGTTGGCATGAATATCACGAATATTTACTTTTTCATGGGTCCTGACATTATGTAAATCGGTATTAATTTGAATTATTCCCGCCAAAACAGAGCCTAAATATATTTTTTCTTTGGGTTCGATTTCTGTTACATATTGAATCGGCAGTATTAAATTTTCAGAAGGTCCGGTGTTTTGAATTTCGATATTTTCTAAATATTTTAAGAGCGTTGGTCCGTTGTGCCAGTCCATTTTGGCTGACACCGTGGTGATCTGATCCCCATTGATTGCGGACACCGGGATAATTGTAACCGAATTAAAATTCCAGGACTTTGTTTTCTGGATAAATTCATTTTTTATTTTTTCAAAAGCTATGGAGTCGTAATTTATTAAATCCATTTTGTTAATTAATAAACAAATATGTTTGATTCCGAAAATTTGGGCAATTTTTGTATGACGCAGAGTTTGCTCTTTCAGGCCGTCTGTGGCGCTGACTAAAATCAAGGCCAGATCCGACACCGAAGCAGCCTGAGCCATGTTTTTTGTATATTCAAAGTGTCCGGGTACATCGGCCACCGTATAGTGTCGCCGATCTGTTGAGAAGTATCTGTAGGCCACATCAATGGTTATGCCTTGTTCGCGTTCTGCCGACAAACCATCAAATATTTTTGAAAAATTTATTTTATTTTTTGAATCGGTAGTCGGGCCTGAATGAAGGTCGGGCAATTGATCCGCAAAAACAGATCCTGTCTCAAACAAAAGGCGGCCTAATAAACTGCTTTTACCGTCGTCAACGCAACCACTGGTCATTATTTTCAAGCCGTCTTTCATCAAAAATAACCTTCGGTTTTTTTCTTTTCCATGGAATAGGTGCTGTCGCTGTCAATCAAGCGGCCTTGGCGTTCAGAATACTTATTGTGTTTAAGCTCATCAATTATAGCCGGAACTGTTTTGGCTTCAGACAAAATACCCGCAGTTAGCGGGTAGCAGCCCAAGGTTCTGAAGCGGATATTTAAATCATATATTTTTTCATTTTGTTTCAATGGCATGCGGTGGTCATCAACCATTAAATATTTTTCTTCACGGCGGATGACAGGGCGTTTTTCTGAAAAATAAAGCGGGCAAACGTCAATTTTTTCTTTTTCTATGTATTGCCAGATATCCAGTTCGGTCCAGTTCGACAACGGGAATACTCTGAAAGTTTCGCCCGATTTTTTTTTGGCATTAAATAATTTAAAAAATTCTGGTCTTTGGTTTTCGGGCAGCCATTGATGGTTTTGATCTCGGAAAGAGAAAACTTTTTCTTTGGATCTGGATTTTTCTTCGTCACGCCGGGCGCCCCCCAAAATCAGATCAAAATCGTATTTATCAATGGCTTGTTTCAAGGCCTGGGTTTTGACGATATCCGTATAATCAGATGAGCTATATGCAAACGGATTTATATTTTTTTCGAGGGCCACTGGATTTGTATAGATAATTAAATTGTGATTTTTTGAAATTTGCTCACGCCATTGGTACATGTCTTTGAATTTATACTGTGTATCGATATGCAATAACGGAACTTTATGGTGTTTATTTATTTCGACCGGATAAAATGCCTTCTTAAATAAATGAAGCAGAACCGAGCTGTCTTTTCCCATCGAGTACAGCAGTACGGGATTTTGACTTTCAGCGATGGCTTCTCTGAGAATATAAATGCTTTCGTTTTCTAACTGATTTAAATATTCAGACATATTTGAACTTTCATATTCGTTGCTATGTGTATTTTTACGAAAGCATAAAGCCAACATAATAGCACGGAATTAAGTTGTTCGAGGTGTCTGCCGACTATTGGCTGGCGATATAGCTGTTCGACAGTACAGGCACAGCTTCACAATCCACTACCTCGGTAACAGGTTCGGGGACTACTTGGGCTTCAGCATTCACATGTTTGACAATCCTACTCTTAAAGTATAGATTGCTATCTATGCGATATAAAAGAGATATTTCATCATCGATTGAAAGATTGATCCGCCAATTTCCCATTTTGGTTTTAACGGGAGCGCGCCAGGTCGGTAAAACGACGCTTCTGAAATCCCTGTTTCCTACCTACAACTATGTCAGTCTCGACCTTCCAAGCCTTGCCGAAGCTGCCGAAACAGAACCCCAGAATTTTTTATCCCAATATCCGGCCCCGCTGATCATTGATGAAGTTCAATATGCGCCTCGTTTATTTCGTTCCTTAAAGGAGACAGTCGATCGCGACCGGCACTTGATGGGACGCTATATTCTCACAGGTTCGCAAAAATTTTCCCTAATGAAAGAGGTTTCAGAAAGTCTCGCTGGTCGCGCCGGACTCTTGGAGCTAGAGACCTTGAATTTAAATGAAATCGGTACTCAGAGAGACTGGCTCAGACTCCTGGCCCGTGGACTTTATCCGGAGCTTTGGCGTCAACCTGAAATGAACCCTGCTGATTTTTTTTCTTCCTATGTCGCCACCTATCTCGAACGAGATGTGAGACAAATTTTAAACGTGGCAAGTCTTCGGGATTTTGAACGTTTGCTCAGGGCCGCAGCGGTTCGCAGTGGCCAACTTCTAAATCGCACCGATCTGGCTCGTGATGTCGGCGTAGCCCCCAAGACAGTGGGTGAATGGATTAGCGTTCTGCAGGCATCAAATCAGATATTTCTCCTAGAACCCTACTTCGGCAATATAGGTAAGCGCCTCGTTAAATCACCCAAACTTTATTTTCACGACCCTGGTCTCCTATGTTTTTTATTGGGCCTTGATGAATCGTCATTGCCAAACTCTCCTCTCTTGGGTTCGATCTGGGAAACTTTTGTTTACGCCGAACTTCGCAAGCGTGGTGCGCAAGGCCGATCTGCGGTTTCATCGATTTGGTTTTACCGAGATGCCCAAGGACGCGAACTCGATTTTTTACGTCTCAATCATGGTCGCATGGATCTCCTCGAGTGCAAGTGGACCGAAAGCCCCAGTTTGCGAGCGATCCAACACTTTGAGCATGTCGCCAAGCAGATCGAAAAAAGCGGTTCTCATCCTAAGGGAGAGTCGTTCGTGGTGTGTCGCTCACCTTCGCCATTCGCCCAAGCGGGGGTTAAAGTCGTCGATCCCAACTCAATTCCATTTTAACGTCGGTATTGGCACAACTTCTCCGGGGTTTTTCCGACTGAAACTAATTTTTCGAATTCTCGTATCGAGACATACAAATCAGAAATAAATTTTCGATTCCACTGCAAAAACGAACTATTTTGAGAGAATCACGACCTGGTATTAAGTTGAGTAGACCTACGTCCGATACTAGTCTTATGTCGAAGTTGAACGTGGGCATTATGGCCATATTGATTGTATTTGTTGTTGCTGATGCCAATGCTCAGCTCAGCACGCCTAAAGTCGTAACCGGCGAATACATCGTCAAATTCAAACCTCAGAAAACCCCGGGTGGTAACCTTCGGGCAGTAAACAAAATGGGCCGCAATGTTTCGATTCGTTCGGTGTTTCCCGGTTCGCAGATGATGCATTTAAAGGTTGATTCAATGGCGGCACGCGATGCGCTTTATGCAAGTTCGGATGTGGAGTTTATCGAGCCTAATTATATTTTGAGTGTGGATCCGGTGGATGTAAGCGGGCTGGGTTCGGCGCCGCAATCGACGGATACGTACTCGCAGTCGAATGCGAATGTGCAGGTTAAGGATTCGTGGGCGATCGGAAAGCCGTATGATCAAGGTGCAAAAACCGTAGTGGCGATTATCGATACCGGATTAGATAAGACGCATTTAATATTTAAGGACTCAGGCGGCATCTGGGAAAATCTGGCCGAAAAAAATGGTGTGGCCGGTGTGGATGATGACAGCAACGGTTTTATCGATGATGTGAACGGTTGGAACTTTGTAAGTAATAATGAAAACAGTGTTGACGATAACGATCACGGTACGCACGTGGCGGGTATTGTTTTAGGTGTGGGGCAGGATATTTTTGAAAATCCGGTGCGGGAATCAAAGGTTGCGATTATGGCGCTGAAGTTTTTAGATTCAACCGGTGCGGGCTCTACTTCGAGCGCGGTGAATGCCATTTATTATGCGGTTAATAATGGTGCAAAAGTAATAAATAATTCGTGGGGCGGGGCTTCGTATTCGCAATCGCTGCACGAGGCTTACACCTATGCGTACACCAAAGGTGTGGTTATCGTTTCGGCCGCCGGAAATTCAAATACCAATAATGACACAACCGCGATGTATCCTTCTAATTTAGATTCTCCTAATAATATAAGTGTGGGTGCCGCGACTGATTACGACAACAAGGCTTCGTTCTCGAATTACGGTAATACGTCTGTGAGCGTGGCGGCGCCGGGTGTTGCGATTTTGAGTTCGGTACCGGGTTCGGGTTGTTTGGCGCCGGGATGTTTTCAGATGATGTCGGGCACTTCGATGGCGGCACCGTTTGTGGCGGGGCTTGCGGCATTGGTTATTCGTGAGGCGCCGCAATTATCGGCTTACCAAATCAGAAGTATTGTTGTGGCTTCAGTCGATGTGTTTTCAACTTTGGCCGGTAAAGTTAACGGCGGTGGCCGTGTGAATGCGCACAAAGCAATTACCAATGCTAAAGCGCAGAATTCGGTTGCGGCCTGGGCGCCCGCTTATACTCCGGATTATAAAACCAATCGTTCGATTGCCTCGGGTGCCGATAGCGGTGACGCAGCCCCTGCGGGTTGCGGCTTGGTTAAAGCGTTGATTGATAATGGTGGCGATAGTGGTTCGGCTTCGGGTGGTGCGGTCAGTGACTTTGCATCGGTACTGGCGCTGATTCTTTTGCCGATTGTGATCGCGGTGAATTTACGGGCGCGTGCAGCTCGGATAGTGCCGGTTGCTAACCGACGCTTCTTTGATCGTTATATGATTTCGAAAAAAGCGGTATTGGAGGTTTGTGGTCAGATCATAAACGTCACGACCGATGATGTTTCGTTAGGTGGAATTTCATTCAAAGGTGTGGCCGATGCGGCGCTGATGAAGGGGCAGATAATTTCGGTGAAGTTCAACGAAGAATCTGCAGAGCAGATCGAGGCCGAAGTGGTCTGGTGCTCGAAGAAGCAGGAGTATGGTCTGAAATTCATCAATTTATCTGAAGAAATTAAATTCGAAATTAAATCTTGGACACGGGGACTTGTTCCGACGAACTAGATCGTTGGATTACAGCAAAGTCCCTTTTAAAATCAGACTTGCAACACTGAAATAAATCACAACGCCGGTAACGTCTACGATAGTAGCAACGGCAGGTGCCGAGGCCGAGGCCGGATCGAGCTTAAACCGACGTAAAATAAATGGCAGCATCGAGCCCGAGATCGAGCCCCAGAGCACCACGCCGATAACCGATGTAGAAACCGTGGCCGCAATTAAAAAATAGTGCTCGCCGTACATCTGTTCGCGCCATGGCCAGAAATAGATCCGTATCATGCCGATCACACCGAGCAAAAGGCCGAGGCAAAGGCCAACGCCGATTTCGCGCACGAACACCCGCCACCAGTCTTTAAGCCGCACTTCACCAAGTGCCATGGCGCGCACGATAAGTGTTGAGGCCTGCGAACCGGAATTGCCGCCTGAACTGATAATCAGCGGCAGGAACATCGCCAAAATAACGGCGCGCTTGATTTCGTCTTCGAAGTAACCCATGGCACTGGTCGTGAACATTTCACCGATGAAGAGAATCAAAAGCCAGCCGCCGCGTTTGCGGACCATTTCCATTAAAGAAATCTGTAAGTAAGGCGCATCAAGGGATTCGACGGCACCGATTTTATGGATATCTTCAGTGGCTTCTTCCTGAATGGCCTGCGCGATATCATCGAAGGTGACGATACCCACCATACGGTTTTCTTTGTCGATAACAGGGATGGCCATCAGTTCATATTTACTGAACACCTGGCCGATGTGCTCTTGATCCATGTCAACCGAAATTTTAATCACATCGGTGTGCATGATTTCATCAACTTTTTTATTGGCAGAAGAAGCAAATAATTCCCTGAAGGAAACCACGCCGACCAGTTTTTGTTCGGGATCAAGTACATAGGAATAATAAACAGTTTCAACCTGAGTTTTGGCCTGAATGCGGATGTAGCTGATGGCTTCATCAACGTTCATGTTAGGGCGCAGGCGGATAAAGCGGGAATTCATCAGGCCGCCGGCGTTGTCTTCTGCGTAGGCTAAAAGGGCCGAGACTTCGCGTTTGGTCTGAGGGTCGAGCAGAGAGAGTAGGTCATCTTTACGTTCACTGCTGACTTCCTGGATTAAATCGGCCGCATCATCGGGCGCCAGCAGCCGAAGCCATGAACGGATTTCAAGATTGGACATCTCTTCAATGAGTTCGAACTGGTCGGAAGCATTCAAATTAAGAAAGAGTTCTTCCGCGTCTGTGCGATTTAAGGTGTTGAACTTATTCTTACGTTTTTCTTTACTGAGCTGCGACCACTCATCATGGATAACCGAAAGATCGTGGGCGGCAAGTTCGTAATTGATGCTGTCGGGGTTTTTATTGTCATCATTTGCCATGCGCCCCCCAGTATTAATCCAGAAGCCTCAGCCTACCTTGATTCTCCAAAAGCGACAAGAACTTCTTTCGTGGGACCAAGTCTGCGAATGCCCCCGCGATCAAGCCACATGATCTGATCGCAATCTGCAACTGTCTGCAGACGGTGGGCAATGCGAATCTGAGTTTTATCAGCGAGTATTTCTTTCAAAGCTTTATTCATCAGGGCTTCGGATTGCGGGTCAACATTTGAGGTGGCTTCGTCAAAAATAAAAATCATACAATTCTGCAATAAGCCGCGGGCAAGGCTGAGGAGTTGTTTTTCACCATAAGATAAATTCTGGCCTTTTTCGGCAACACGGTCAGAAAGCGAACATTTCAGACCCACTTTTTTAAGAACACTTTCGAGTTCCTGATTGGTATTTTTCCGGAACAGGTCGAGATTGTCGCGGATTGTGCCGGTTAGAAAAAGCTGATCCTGCGAAATAACCGAAAACATCGAGCGCTGTTTTTCGGTGTCGGTTTCATTGACCCCGTTAACCATGACAACGCCTTTTTCAAACGGATAGAGCTTAAGCAGCACCGAAATCAGGGTGGTTTTTCCCGAACCGGTGCGGCCGATAATTCCCAGTTTTTCGCCTTGGCGCAGTTTAAAGGAAATTTCATTCAGCACCAAATCAGGACTTCCGGGATATCTGAAACAGAGATTCTCAACCTGGATCTGAATTTTTGATTGGGTGGGTGCGGGAAGTTCGGCCTGATGCTCAAGTGCGGTTTTTTTGGGGTGTGAGGTTGAAAAGTCTGAATAGTGCGGTAGTTTAATGCCTGCTTCAAGCGGTAGCCTGATGTATTCGTCCATTTTTTCTACGCCCGTGATCGCTTCTTCAAACTGCGAAAACCATTCAAAAAACATCTGCAATGTATTTGTGGCCATGACCGAAAAACTTAAAATAACCCCGGTTAGGCCGATGCCCATAACATTATTGCGGATCAAGTAAATACAGATCACCCCATTGACCGTAAACAACAAAGTTGAAAGCAGATTTAGCTCCAGCGAAAAGCGCGTAACCCGCCAGAACACCGCCCATTTGGTGGTTAAGTACCGCAGGTCGTACTCGCTGAATTTATTGACGAAGTCGTCGGCTTTGCCGTTTTGGCGGATCGTGGTGGAACCTTGCACAGTTTCAGAGAAGTGCGAAATCGACGGAGCCCGGTGCGCGGAAAGTTCGCGGCGGCATTCACGAAGCCTACTTTGGTTTTTAACCAACAACAGATAATAGATTGCGGCCGAAAAAACAATCGTGAACAGAAAATACGGATGGATCAGCACCATCAGAATAACAATTGAGATTAAATCAAAAAGAATCGCCAGAAATTCGGCCAGCGGGCCGCCGAAAAGTCTGAACACGTTGCCATAGTCGCTTGAAAATCTTGTGGTGATTTTGCCGACCGGTTGGCTTTCAAAAAAACTGATCGGAAAACGGGAAACCCGATAAGTGGTTTCATCGTAAATCCTTGAAACGGCCAGTGCGGACAGGTTCGAAAAGATAACGCGGTAGACGAGAGTAAGAATAAAAGAAACCACCAGCAAACTTAACAGCCGGTAAAACAGCCCCGTCAGATTTTCGGAATTGATGACGTCGGTACGATCGAGAAATTCACCGATCAACTGGGCGTTGGCCAGAATGAGATAGCGCCCCACAAAACCGATGAGAATCAGCACCGAAATCCGCAGCATAAAAGGGCGGTAGGCCTGCAGCAGGGTATCGTAGACCGTTTTTGAATAGGGTTTGCTTTTTATTCTCAGATCAGCCCCCGGATAAACGAATTATAACGGGGATTTTTCAAAAAATCCTCTGAGGTGCCATCAAATTCGATCGTGCCAAAGTTCAGAAAAACAATCCGCGTGCAGAATGGCAGTACGCTGAAACGTTGGGTGGTCAGCAGGATTGAGTAATTATCATCTTTCAGTTTGATGAACTCTTCGATCATTTTTTTTTCGGTTGAAACATCAACTGCACTGAGAGGATCATCGAGAATTAGCAGACTGTTCGGCTGCATCAACTGCCGCGCAAGACTGACCCGTTGCTTTTGGCCACCCGAAAGATTCACGCCGCGTTCACCGATGACGGTTTCAAGACCGTTTGTTACGCGATCAAGTTCAAAGCTGAATTGCGCCTGCTCGAGATGCCGGATGATCCGGCTGTCAAAGTCGACGGGCGACTGATAATAAAAATTCATATTGTCGCGTAGACTCGCGCTCATAATAAAGTGCTCCTGCGGCAAATAGCTGATTTTGTCGCGGTAGAAGATATCGGCCGTAAAAGGCGTTTCATTGATGATTGATTTTGCCAGCAGGCTTTTACCGGAGCCAACCGGACCGATCAGCGCCACGATTTCGCGCGGGCGGATTTTGAGGTCGATATTTTTCAGAATCGCGCGGTTTTCAATATTTAAATTAAGATTTTTGATTTCAAGAAGCAATCCCGAATCGGTTTTTACTTTTGAGAAGATTATTTCGCTCTGATTTTCGAGATTCAGAAATTCTGACAGGCGCTTATACGAAGTCCAGGCATCAAATACAAATGTAAAAAACCACGGCAACTGGCGCAGCGGCCTCGCAAGAAAAACGCCGGTAAGCCATAGTAGCGAAATAATATCGGCTTTTGAAAAAGTTCCGTGATAGCCCCAGATGAAAAATCCCAGAATTGCGAGGTTGAGCCAGAACATCACACTTGATGAAATTGAATTCATAATCTGGCCGTTGGTCAGCATATGCATACGGTTACGGGTTTCTTCGCGGCGCTTTTTCAGAATCCGATTTTCAAAGCCTTCGATCCAGTTGAGGACTTTCAGTCCGCGGATATTCTGGATCCATTCATTCACGAGCCCCATACGATCGGCCGCCAGAATTTTAAACCGGAAAAAATAAACAGACTGCCGGTAAGCCATCAGGCAATTCAGCAGCACAAGTGCGAATACGAGCCCAAGGCTGAATGTTAAAGGAAGGTCGTAAAACATCATCAGAAAAAACGGGGTCAGAATCAGCGGAAATAAAGTCGTGAGGCCATACGGCAGCGATTGCTCCAGCCAGACAGTCAGGCTCGGAATATCGACCGAGTAAAGCGAAACGATCTCGCCGATACTGCGTTTTTGCAGAGTCAGAGGTTTAAGCCCGAGATTATGCCGGTAGAGAATTTCGGCCAGTTTTTTCTGGGCCTGAATGGATTCTGTCTGGCCCACAAATAAAGTCATTTGATTCAGAACCATATAAACGAACGAAAGTCCCACGCAGATTGCCAGCGTTGAATAATCCACATGAGTCAAAAAACTTTTCTGATAATACGGCACCGCAAGCCCCAGCAGTGCGGCGAGCAGCGATAAAAATAGAATCAATAGCCGAAAGAGGGGCCGCTCCAGGAAAATAATCCGCAAAATAGTTTTGTTGCCGGAATTCACCGTCGGAACCAGCCGGTGAGCGAATAGCGGAGGCGTTCGGTCGGCAGCACTTCATGCTCGAGGTCACTTTTAAAGAGGATCATTTTGCCGAGTTCAGGCAGAATACTGAAAACCGCATTTTGCTTTTCGTAGCCGACCAGTTGCCCGCCATCTGACTGTTTCCAGTCTTCATTCAAATAGATGACAAAGGAAAAAACTCTTTTGTTAGTATTTTGGGTGCTGTCGCGGTGAAGTTTATAGAATTGGCCGGGTTCATAAACGGCATAGTGACATTCAACTTCGGTCAGCGAAATTCTGAAATAGTTCTTCAGTTGCTCGCTAAGCCGCTGAAGTTGATGGATTACGTTTTTGTCGGGGTCAGTGTCGTTAGCCGTGTCATTATCGGTGAAAGTTTCGCTATTGGTATCGAGCCAGAAGGTGGAGTCATTCCGGATACTCGCGACTTGCTTTTCGGCGCCGCTGATGCCGGCCGCTTTAAAAGATTGAGCTTCGAATTTGGTTTTTGCTGAATTCTGAAGCTTGGCAGCAAAGCTTTGGTCTACCGGTATGAGGGTCCAATTCTTTTCATCGAGCTGGCCAAAGTATTTTTCTAGATTATTTGCTGGAAACACAAAGAAAGTGTAGCATCGTCTAAACAGGTTGAAAATGGATAATGTAAGAAACAGAAGAAAATTTCTGCGCGATATAGCACTGGGCACGGCCGGTGTTTCGGCTATGGGCTTACTCGGTTCGTGCTCGTCTTTTGATAACTATCTGTTTGAAGATCGTTATGATTTTAATGATGAAGTGATGATCGTCGGCGGCGGTATTTCGGGCCTGTATTTAGCGCACAAACTGAGATTTAACAAAACGGAGTTTCGATTATTCGAAGGTTCGAATTCATTTGGCGGGCGTATCCGGTCGAACGGCGGCGCGGATTACGGTGCTTCTCTGTTTTCGGTGAACGACAAAAATCTGAAAGTGTTATTGAAGGATTTATCGTTAGAATTCAAAGCGCTGGATAAAGAGTTTCTGTTTTTGCCGGAAGGTATGCAGTCGATGACCGAGGCTCTGGTTGAGCGAACTGTCGGATTAATTCCGTATCGAAATTTTAGAATGCGCTGGCGCCTGATGCAGATTCGCAAATACAGCGGCGGTTTTGAGCTGCTTTTCGAACATCCGCAGGGCCAAAAGCGTTTTAACTGCAAAAAAGTGGCGCTGGCAATTCCGCCATCGCAGTGGGCCTCGGTGGTTGGACTGCTCGAGCTTCCAGAGATGCAGTGGGCTGCCGGTTGGCTTGAAACCCTTTCGATAGAAAATTCGATTAAGATTATCCTGCCCGGAAACGCAGTCTCGAATCTGACAAAACCCCGCGTTGAGTTTAGCGCGGATGACGTCAATTTCCGGCAGATTATCAAAAAAGGTAAACTAACCCCTTCGGTTGAAATCGAGGTCAGTTATCCGCAGACCGAGTATAAATCAATTGAGGCCGTCTACGCGCTGATTAAAAAGAAGCTGCAGATCGAATATCCGTTTGAAAAGCTGTCGGTTGAGCAATATTTTGATTGGCGGCAGGTTAAGCTGATAAGGGGCTCAAAATTCAGGAACTTCATGGCGGTGCCGGAATCAACAAATAAGCATTTTCAGATTGTTGGAGATTTTACACCAAGTCGGGCCATTTATACCGTTGAAGGTGCGCTTGAGTCGGCCATCAGGGCATCCGAGTTGCTTTTGTAGTTTATTTTTTGTAGACTCGCCCCGAAAACGGGGACTTGCATGAGCCAATCAAAAGCACAAAATGAAGAACGAAAAGTACTCGAAATTCTGACGAATGTCAGGCCCTCTCCCACTTTGACCTCTGACCTGACCAACCAGCAACGCATTGATAAAATCAGTTTTCATTTTGCTGAGATTATGAAGAGTCTTGATCTTGATCTGAGCGACGATAGCCTGCGCGAAACGCCAGTACGGATCGCAAAAATGTACGTGAATGAAATATTCGGCGGCTTGGATCCTAAAAATTTTCCGAAAATTACCGTGATTGAAAACACAATGGAATACGATCAGATGGTCTGCGTACAGGATATTGAAGTGATGTCGGTCTGCGAACATCACTTTCAGCCGATCGATGGTTTTGCAACTTTAGCTTATATTCCCAAAGACAAAGTCATCGGGATTTCAAAATTGAATCGCATTGTTGAGTATTTTTCAAAACGGCCGCAGGTACAGGAGCGGCTGACAAAGCAGATTGCAGATTGCCTGCAGTTTATTCTCGCTACCGATGATGTTGCCGTGCATATCAATGCCAAACACTATTGTGTAATGGCCCGCGGGGTGCAAGACACCCACAGCACCACGACCACGTCTGACTTACGGGGGGCATTCAAGCATTTGCCGGAAACCCGTACCGAGTTCCTCAAACAATGCCGAACCCGCTTCCGCAGCTAGACTGTTAGAACCGCTGAACAGCAATGCCATGGCAGATGCAGTCACTGCGATAGCGTGTCCGTCGATGATATGGCCTTTCCGCCTGCCATCGTGGCAGGCAGACCCAAAGGCTTTTGTCCTCTGCAGATGGTAAGTTATAGATTACCATCTTGCAGAGGGGTTCGACTTCAGGAAATATCCAAATTCTTTCAAAAATTTTATTTTTTTTAAGCTTTAACCCACATATGAAACAAAAATTAACCCACGAATTATTCAAACGAACCAGATAACTAGTTAGTAATTTACAGCCTAGACACAACCTTCAAGCAACTCGCGTGAATTCTTAGATAAATCCGGCTGCGCCAGTACTCTTTTTATCTCAGTTTGCGCCAGATCTTTTAATTTTTCCGGAAATTTTTTAACAAAATTAAAACTACCGCACACACGTGCTGCCACTTGCGGATTATTTTTATCGATTTTCAGAATTTCATCACACAGCCATTTAAACGTCTGACCGCCATCCTGCTGCATAATTAAAAAGTTATCTCCCAATACCGCATGCAGCGAGTAGATGTTATTTGGATTTTCAAGACTGAACAACGGGCCGGTTGTGATTTTCTTAACGGTTTCGAAAGTGCTTCCAACGACCGATCCGGCCTGCACCTGCAGCCATTTGTTAAACACAACAGCATCATCTTTCCAGCGCGCAAGAAATTCATTTAAGTAAGTTTGTTTTTCAGGGGCTTCGGTCTGACACAGACAATTTAACGCATTTATTTTATCGGTCATATTGCGGGCTTTTGCAAATTGAGCGGCGGCAAGTGGCACGGCTTCAGCATGCCCGGCATCAATCAGAAAGCGAAGAATCCGGTTTTTTAAGGCACGGTCGTCCTTTGAATCTTTTGCATGATGAGTGTTATAAAGATCAAGCAGTGGTTTTTCAAAGGCTTTTACGACGGCTGAAGAAAGCGTTTGTAATGCCATCTGAAATGCTTTTGCATCGAGAACGTCTTCAGCTTGTGCCAGAATATGATGATCGGGTAATTGAAGCATAAGCGCCTTAAACTGCGGATCGATCATTGAATCATTCAGGATGAATCCTAGCGCTTCAATAACTTCGGGCTTTGTACCTTTACGCGAATCTGCAATTAGTCTCTGAAGTTCCTCGAGCACCATTTTAAAACAGGCTTCACGCCTGTTAAAGGCATCAGTATCGAACTTGATCAGATGCAGAAGTTCAAATTGAGTGGCTTTCCAATTCAGTTTGATGGGGGCTGAGAATTCGCGGTTTAGCGAGAGCACCGGTTTTTCAGAAATGTTTTTAAATAAAAAAGTCTGCTCTTCGTTTTTTAGATGTACGACCGGTTTTTCGTCGGTGTTGTAAGAAATGTCAGTCGAGATCAATTTCATATCTTTGCCGCTTGCATCCAGCAGGCCAACAAGCAGCGGAATATGAAAAGGTTTTTTCACCGGTTGTTTTTCGGTTGGTTTGCAGAACTGTTTTAAAGTCAGACGATATTCATTTTCAGTGGCCAAAAACTGCTCGGTAACAAAAACCTCGGGCGTGCCGGCCTGGCTGTACCACAGTTTAAACTGGGAAAAATCCGCATTGTTCGGTGTGGCAATTGCATCGGCAAAATCCAGTATTGTTACGGCACAGCCGTCATGGCGTTTGAAGTATTCATCCATGCCGCGTCTGAAGCCCTTGGTCCCAACGATGGTCTGCATCATGCGAATAACTTCTGAACCTTTTTCGTAAATCGTAGCCGTGTAAAAATTGTCGACGGCAAGGCAGCTCTCAGGACGCACCGGGTGTGAATTAGGGCCGGCATCTTCGGCAAACTGACTGCCTCTGAGCGCATCCACATCTTTAATTCGGCTAACCGCTCGCGACATCATATCGGCCGAGAATTCCTGATCGCGAAAGACGGTCAGACCTTCTTTCAAAGAAAGTTCAAACCAATTGCGGCAGGTCACACGGTTACCGGTCCAGTTGTGAAAGTACTCATGGCCCACGACAGATTCGATGAGTTCAAAATCGGTGTCGGTTGCGGATTCGGGGTCGGCCAGCACTAGGCGCGAATTGAAGATATTCAGGCCTTTGTTTTCCATCGCGCCCATATTGAAATCATCTATTGAAACAATCATGTACTGACTGAGATCATACTCAAGCCCGAAGCGCTCTTCGTCCCACTTCATGGCCTTTTTAAGTGATTCAAGGGCGTGGTGGCAGCGTTCCTGTTTGCCATGTGAGGCAAAGACTTCAAGTTTTACGTTTTTTCCGGAGAGAGTTGTAAAGTTGCCTTCAACCACGCCTAAATCCCCAGCTACAAGTGCAAAAAGATAACTTGGTTTTTTAAACGGATCTTTCCAGACGCTTTCGTGTTTTCCACCCGGCAACTCACGGGTAGAAATCAGATCACCATTTGAGAGCAATACCGGATACTTGGTTTTATCGGCCTGAATCGTAACGGTATAAGAAGTCATAATGTCGGGACGATCTAAAAAATAAGTGATATTTCTGAAACCTTCGGCTTCGCATTGTGTGGCAAAAATTCCTTTTGAAAGGTAAAGTCCTTCGCAGGATTTATTCTCAAGCGGATTAACTTCCACCACCGTTTCAAGCGTAAAGCGCGCGGGCAGGTTTTTCAGCGTAAGTGTGTCATTGTCTTTATCAAATTCTGCCGCCGACAGCTCGCGCCCGTTAATCTTGATGGATTTCAGTACCAGGTTTTCGCCAAACAGCACTAATGCCGCCTCTTCAATTTTTTCAAGTATTTGTGTTGCGCGAACAGTGGTGTTGGTTTCATGCAGGTCGAAATGAAGCTCAAGACTTTTCACTTCATAGGCCGGGGCTTTATAGTCCTGCAAAAATATCCGTTTCGGTTGGTTGGAATCATTATCTGTTTTCATTTTGGCCTCCGGGGGGTCAGGGAACTGATTTTTACTTATCGGATAAGAAAACGCAATGATTGTCATCCGCTGAAAAGTCGTGTTCTATAGATACTTAGTGCAAACGGAAATCACACTCAATTCATTTAAATGGGCCGATTACACAAACCCCGACAGGGAAGTGCTTTCGCAAATAGCAGCCGAGCTGGGGCTTGAAAACAAGGTGCTCTTTAACTGTCTTGATTCCGACTATTTGCCGCATATCGAGAACTATACGCGCGCTCAGTTTCTGATCCTGCGCATGATGGAGCCAGAGTCACTGTCTGATGCCGACAGCGTTCAGGAACTGACCACAAAAATTGCGATTTTCATGAGCCGCGATAAAGAGAAGCTTGTCACCATCCATCGCTTGCCGCTGCCGGAAATTTCTGCGGTCAAAGCCAAGATCGGCGAGATGGGCCCTGAAAAAATCACACGTTCAAAATTCATCGGTTTGTTTTACGAAGAGGTTTCGCTGGGTTTTGATAAGCCCTTAACCGAGCTTGAAACCAAGTTGCATTATTTCGAGGAAAACCTTTTCAGTTCGAAAAAATCCAGGCGCTTCCTGCAAGAAGGTTTTTATCTTAAACGCAAGGCCTCTGCCTTTAAAAAAGTATTGCGGCTGACACTTGATCTGCAGGGGAAGCTGAACGCCCAGGAAGATTTTCTTATTGATCACTTTCAGCAGTCGAAAGACCGGCTTGAGCGCAGTTTATTCTACGCCGAAGACGTCTTTGATAATGTTCAATCGCTGCTGAATCTGCACGTGGCCATCGAGGCACAAAAAACAAACGATGCTTCATTCCGCACGACCGAAATCATGCGCGTACTGACGGTATTGACAATATTTTTTCTGCCATTGAATTTTATTGCCGGCGTTTTCGGAATGAATTTTGCGAATCTGCCGCTGCTGGCAAACCCTGAGGGCTTTGGAATTTCGATCATTATCATGCTGTTGATTTCAATTGCCCTTTGGCTTTACTTGACTAAACTAGGCTGGCTCGGAAGTGCCAAAGTCCGGGCCGAGGCCATCATACTGGAGAAAAAAAATGTCAGAAGTAAAAAATAGAAACATGATCAATCAGTTGATCTTAGTGGTCGTCACATTCGGACTTTATGCGTTTTACTGGTTTTATCAGGTTTGCACTGAGCTTAAGAGCGTGGCGAAAGACTCTGAAGCGGCACCGACTCTCTGGACGGTTTTACTTTTTGTTCCATTCGGAACAATTTACTCTTTTTACAAGCATGCGGAACTCTATGAAAAAGTCTGTTCCGAAAAGCTGAATAAATGGGTGATTTTCTTATTGTGGCTGGTGTTTCCACCGGCCGTTTGGTTTTTAGTTCAGAAGGATCTGAACCAGATCGCTCAAAAGCCGCTTCAGAGTTTGAGTTCAACAACCTGAACTTTTTGATCTTCGATTGTTCTGATTTCAAGACTGGCTTCGCGATCAGTCCAATTGATTTTGATCAGGCCGAAAATAACCGGTTCAACACCTTCGGTGGCAATTGCACGGGTTGCCGCAACTGTTTCATAAATTGAGCCCAGATCTTTAATTTCGGTTTTTTCGAATTGAGCCACCGGGCGATCATTCGTCAGCATAATCAGATTTTTAGCCTTGGCTTTTTTGATCAGACTGAGCATTTTCTCGGGGTTTTGCGTAGGCCCCGACAGAATCTTCAGCGCGGTGGGCTTTTTGAATTCGTTTTCGAGCCAGTTCCATTTCTGGTCGGAGTCGATTAAATCGATCATGATGACCTGAATCTGATTTTTTTTCGTTCCAAAAATTTTAGAATGGTAGACACCGTTTTGAGTGTCGGGAATGATGTTTTTTGCATAAGGCCAGTCGCGGATGAATTCGTTTTTTGTATCGGCGGTCGGCGAGCACATGAAGGGTACTTTTTCGCGGATTGATCGATATTCGGGCAATTTCAATAGAGTTTTTTCAGGCGAAGCCGTCAAAATCATGAGTTCCGGATTATTTTTCTGAATAGCATCCCAGCAGTTGGTTTCCGGAGAGCCGAAAGCAATTGTCTGAATATTTTTTTCGTCGTTAAATCCGCGAAACGGCAAGTCTAATTCGGCTTGCTTCATTTTATCCGACTTGATCTGGGCGTGATAATTTTCTGAAATCGCATTTTTAATAGGCAATGCGATGTTTTCTTTCGGAGATGTCTGAGGTGTCTGACACGCTGTGAAGAACATAACAAGAGCGGAAGTTAAGAATAAGGAAGTCATATTTTTCATACTTTATTAGAATTAATATTCATTCAGAGATCAAGAGTTGATTGGTAAATAAATTGCAGTAGTATAGTACCTAGACCATAAATTAAGTTAACTGAGGACAATTTGTCTTTAAACCGGGGGAAAAATGATTAAAAAGTTATTTATAATATCGAATCTGCTACTTTTGGCTGCATGTGATCCATTCGAAGGTGTCATTTCGGTCAAACAACAAATGATCGTAAAGAGTTCAGAAAATTCAGCAGGCTGCAATCCCGGCGATGGCTCATGGTGTGACAAGATCGTCAACGTAACGATCCCTGTCGGTGACCACAGCGCCAAACTCGATTTCGCCAGCCGCAATCAAATCCAATTGAAGCTGAAAATCAACGGCAAGAAAATGCAAATCAACTTAGATTTACCAAAAAAACTAAACGTGCCTGATAACGGCAACTGGGAAATCACAGCAACTGATCTTGGCCAAGACTTCGGTGCACTAGGCAACTCAGTAACCCAAGTAACCGAATCCGGCACCTACCGCGGCTACGAATCGTGCAACTACCAACGCAGCGAAGTCGTCTGCACACCACGAGGCTGCTACTCCGAATGGAGAACCGTTTACGGACAACAACAAGTTGAATACTTCGAACGAAGAACCAACCAACAAATCGAAGTTAATTTCGTAAAAGAAACTCAATCTGCAATTCTGGCGGAATTCAAAGGCCAAAAAGCATCCGTAGAAAAAATCTACCGCTACAGAGGTCAATGCTACTAAGCTCCAAAAAACAAATCCGGAATTTTCAGCAGAAAATTCCGGATTCAGCAACGAACAATGAAATTTCTATACCCTGAAAACCTACCCAGATGCTATCTATTGACGGGTAGTCTTTCTGACGTCAAAGTTGCCTTTAAGATATAAAGGAGCTGTATGAAACTTATCTTCATAATTTCATTTTTATTTTTGACTCAGGTCCATGCTACTGCTCCATCAGCGCCAAAGCTTTTCTTTGAATACAGTTGGCTTTACGATTCAAATTGCGCCAACACACCTTAACGGCTTCAATGCAGATCAAGAGTAGTTTTTAAGAGCGCATCAACTTTTTTCATTTGATCTGGAGTTAGCTGGTCGACTCTTCTAGTTAAGAGTGATTTTTCAACGGCATATATTGAAGCACATCTTATAATTGTGGGCTTCTTGAATGTTAAAACAAGATCTTCTGCCGGGTTGGTTGGTTTTTCAGTTTTATCGTGGCGATGAAGAGATGTCAGTTTGACGACCACAAGATCTAGAATTCCTGCAGCACTATTGCGATGATTGTTGCTCACAATTAATAAAGGCCTCGGGGTTTTGTTTGGGTCATTGGGCCACACGCCTAACCAAATCTCACCTCGGAACATTAGATGTAATCCTCGACTTCATCTTCAACTTTGAAGGCTCCTTCAGACATAAATTTTATTGAAGAGTCAGATGAATTTCTTAAAGGCACTTTTGTAAGAGCAGCATTATAGTTTTGATAAGCAAGCGCAACCTCCTGCTGTTTTTCTACAGAAAGACCTTTCAATATAAGTTCGTTCACACGCTCGCTAATATGTCCGCGTGGAACGTCCTTAAGTTCTTTTTCAACCTGCTCAACTGGGTAGAAAGAATGCTTTTTCATGCTTTTCATATTCGGCCTCCATTACTTATGCTACAATAACTCTCCATATTTATCGATAAAAATAGATCCTAACTATAGCCATTTTTGGATCTAAAATTAGCCATATCTAATGTATTAGTTTATACATTGTTGAACTTCAGTCTAAACAATATGTCACCTGTGGTTGACATATTGTCATCTATATGAGACAATGTAAATTAGATGACCCAACGAAGAACCGCCATCTATTACAAGAACTCGAAAGCTGCAAAGGAGCCAGCTCGTGATTGGCTGGAATCTTTAAAAGACAGAGTTGGCCAGGCTCGGATTTATACTCGTATTGCACGAGCAGAGGCCGGAAATTTTGGTGACCATCGTCCTGTGGGGCAGAGTGTTTTCGAACTACGAATCGATGTCGGCCCAGGTTACCGCGTTTAGTACGTGCTCGAAGGGAACGATATCATTTTACTTTTGGTTGGCGGTGATAAATCAAGTCAATCCAAGGATATTGAATTGGCGAAACAGTACTGGTTTGAACACAAGAATGAATCCAAAGGAGGCTGAATATGGCTCGAGGAACTAAATTTCAAGAAGACCTAGAACGAAAACTTCTGAATTCTGATTTCGCTGCAGACTATTTGGCGGCATCCATCGCCGAAGACGATGAAGAATTTTTGAGTGAAGCTCTGGCGAAAGTAATTAAGGCCCACGGAGCGACGCGGGTCGCAGAAGAAACTGGAATTGCCCGGCAGGCTCTTTACAAAATGCTTTCTTCGGAGGGAAATCCTTCATTTAAAAATGTGAATAAGCTTTTAGAAGCAGTTGGGTTGGAACTCACAGTTAAAAAGAAAGATGCCTCTTGAGAAATTTAGGATATCAATACAACGTTTATTCAGCTTGGGTTAATTCATAGCTCCCATTTTGATCCGAGTTACCACTACCTAAGAATTTACCGCTCATTAACCGCCGTAACCTTCCGCTGTCCAGATCCTACATATTCCGACAACGGCCGAATAATCCGATTATTCGCAGTCTGTTCCATAATATGTGCCGACCAGCCTGTCGTACGCGCCATAACAAAAATCGGCGTAAAGAAATCAATCTCAAAGCCCATCATGTAATATGCAGGCCCAGCCGGAAAATCTAAGTTAGGATAAATCTTCTTCTTTTCAACCATCACTTTTTCTAGCGAGTTGTACATGAGCATCCACTTCTGCTGCCCGGTCACATCCGCCATGGTTTGCGCATATTTTTTCATCGTTGGAACGCGAGAATCGCCGGATTTATAAACCCGGTGCCCAAAGCCCATAACTTTACGTTTGTTCGCAAGTGCATCCAGCATCCATTGCTCGGCTTTTTCGGCGTCGGCAATTTCAAGCATCATGTGCATGACCATTTCGTTGGCACCGCCGTGAAGTGGTCCTTTAAGCGCACCGATACCGGCCACAGTTGCAGAATAAATATCAGACTGAGTTGAAGTTACAACCCTTGCTGTGAACGTTGACGCATTAAAGCTGTGTTCAGCGTAAAGAACCAAAGAAACGTCAAACGCCTTTACAATTTTAGCCTCAGGCACTTTGCCGAAACACATATGGAAAAAGTTTTCCGCAATACTTAAATTTGGATTCGGCGCAATGAAGTCGAGGCCTTTTTTAAATCGATAGTCAGCTGCAATCATAGTTGGAATTTTTGCGAGCAGGTGAATGGCTTTATCCATATTGGCAGTCGGTGAGGCGTCCCAGATGCGCTCATCTTCACAACCTAAGAAGCTTACGCCCGTGCGAATTGAATCCATCGGGTGACATTTTTTCGGAAGAGTTTTTATAACCTGTAAATTTTCTTTTGTGATATCCCGCAGAGATCTTTCTTTTTTACTGAATTCCGCAAGTTGGTTTTTATTCGGCAGTTCGCCGGTGTAAAGTAAAAATGCCACTTCTTCAAAAGTGCAGTTTTCAGCAAGGTCTTGCACGGGGTAACCGCGATACACCAAAGAATTTGTTTCCGCATTTACTTTTGAAACACTCGAGGTGTCCATGACAACGCCTTCCAGACCTTTTTTAACATTCATTTTTTCGGGTTCGGCAACGTAATCCGGATTGATATATTCAGACATTTTAGGCTCCTCTTTAATGGTCAATTCTTTGCGCTCCATTAGATAAAATGCTCTCGACAGGGTCAAGTTAAACCTATATCTTATCCGCATTATGCAATTGATTCCCAGAGGCAATACTCAGAAAAATGTAAATAAAGTGGTTTTTGATTCGATTTCCGGCAAGCTTGATCAGGCCAGCCTTTTGATTGATGCGCCCTGCGGAAGTGGCGAATTTGCTCATTTTCTAGGGGAAAACTTCAGCGGTCTCAAAGTTATCGGTGTTGATCTTTTTACCGAACCAAAAAATAAGAAGTTTGAATTTCAAAAGGCCGGTGCGCACGAAGTGATCAGCCGGCAGTTGCCTGAAAGTGTTGATATTATTACCTGCATCAGCGGTGTTATGTGTTTTGATGGGGTTCCGCAGCTAATTGGGGCCGCTTACACGGCGCTTAAAGTTAATGGGGTACTGGTTATTACCAACGATAATATTATGAGCGTTCGCGACCGGTTTAATTTTCTTTTTTTCGGACATTTTAAGCGCTTTAAACTTCTTTACGCGAAAAATGAAGGCAACTGGAATGTGGTATTGCCGCAAGCCCTGATATCCCAGCTTCAGAGTCATGGTTTCCGGAAGTGGCAAATGAAATACACGGCTATTTACAACGAAGATTTCTTTTTCTTACCGTTAGCGCTTTTGATTTATCCGGTGTTTTTATTGAATCTGCTGCTGCGCAAAAGCGATTTTTCCGTTAGCGAAAGACTTGCGCTTTTTCCGTTCCGGATGCTGATTTCGCGTCATTATGTGATTACAGCCGAAAAGTAAGCACTATTAAGCCCGATAATATCCATTTGCCCGATTACTGGTGGGTTTTAAATCATCCAATACGGCCAATAAAGAACATTCGATTTTAAATCGATATACGGTGCTCCACCATAAATCACAATTGAAAATATTGGATGGTGGACATCAGAGAATAACTTTAAATTTTTCAGATCGATTTGAGAAATCGAGTCTGTCATTTTAACTTCGATCGGAATTATTCGTTTTCCATAAATCATGACAAAGTCGATTTCTCCCCCCGTAAATCTAAGTGAATCTTTTTCGATTTTATGATTTTTATAGTAACCAAGCTCGCTTTTATGAACTGAATTCACAACTCGGTAGTTAAGCCGGCTATGAACATATGATTCCAACTGAAATCCCAATGAAGATTCGCTTTCGTCCCTGTATAAGTAAGTTGAAATTCCGGGATCGATATAAGAAAATATCTGAAGATATGAGTCCTTATTATTCTTTAGAAGGACCGGCTTTTTTCTTATAATATAGCCGTGATGAATGAGTTCATTCAATATATTGTTGATGGGTTCCCTTCTTCTTAGACGTGTTTTTTCGAGAATATTTTTGTAGGCAAATTCTCTTGAGTTTAATTGGGCGAGTTCTGTACGAACACGATCTGCAAGATAATTACCTTCAACTGTCATAAGCTCAAAGCCTCGCTCGACGGTAAGCCTGATTTCTTTAAGCTTACTCGTGAAATCTTTCGCCTGCAATGCTAACGGAAGCCCACCATACAAAAGATATTTATCCAAAATATTTTTTATTTCAGGTTTAGTAACCGAGGGAAGCTTTACATCTTTTAGCGCGCGAGCTTCCCACAAAATTTTATTAAATATCTCCAGGGAGATCGGTATTTCAAATTTGTTCGCAATAAGTTCAGATAGTGAAATTGGCAGCAATAATATTTGTTCAGCTCGGCGTTGCAATCGTTTTTTAGCTATAGAACTCAAAAAGAAGGGATTGGATCCCGAAACAATAAATGAGTGATGCCCCTCATCGAATGCGATCTTGAGCGCATCAAAAACTTCAGGTGTTTTCTGGACTTCATCAACTATAATCAGACTGCGCTTGCTAGTTTGTTTTGCAATCTCTTCCAATAAGTATCTTGAATTTTCGACAATGACTTGCCGAAAATGACTATCGTCACCGGTAAAAAAAAATGACTGAAAATGACTAGCAAGTTCTGCAGATACCTTTTCAATCAATGTGGTTTTTCCGCAACCCACAATTCCACTGATGATAAACCCAGAGCGCAAGGGCTTTTTTAACTCGGACACCAAATAGGGCTGAATTTCGCGATTTATATACATAAATACAAATGTACATAAATATATGGAGATTTGCAATACAAATGTGCATAAATATATGAACACTCGGGTTATATGAAGAGCCTCATTTGCCTAGTATAATTATTTCGAGCTTCTTAGGGGATCAGTTCCCAATGTTTTGTGCTTTTACCAAAACTCAGACCTCTTTAATGACCTCAAAACCTTTATAAGAGCCAACAATCGCAAGGCCAATGACTTTTCGAATTCCTTTTTCTTTTAATTTTTTCGCGGCTTCATTAAGCGTCGCGCCAGAGCCTACAGCATCATCTATTAAGATTACATTTTTATATTTCAGAGACATTTCTTTAACCATCATGGTTTCGGAAGCATTTTTAATTCTATCTTCTAGTTTTGAAAGAGTTTTTTGTGCAACGATCACCTGCCCGGAAAATGTTTTTACAATATGAATTTGTGGGTAAGGCAAATTTAGAATTTGTTCAAGTTCTTTTAGAAACTGAATTTTTCTGGGTAACGAATGTGGCACCCAGGCAACAGCTTCAATTTTTTCTCGTGTACAAAGCTTAGATATTTGTTCATTGATAATTTCTGCCACATTGCGGATTATTTTTTTATTTTGCGCCTGCTTTCCATGTAAAACCAACTGCCCGAGTTTTGTTTTTCCGAATTTAGGTAAACTGTAAAAATCGAGATAAAAAACTTTATCCAACTCAATGTCACCAAAAACATTTTGCAATCGTTCTGTTGCATTGATCACTCCAAATTTAAAAAAATGATTAGAGTCGCTACGGATTTTTTTATATTCTTCAATCAGTTGATACAACCTAGGTTCTTCTTTAACGCTTTTAGCCCAAGCTTGAAAGCCATTAACTCCATTTTGCATCTCTCCGGTAGGTGAGATGTATAAGTAATTCTCAAAACCGACGTTATTTAATTGCTGGGTGTTAGTTTGTGAAAAGATGGGTTCTGCTAATGCGTAATACACATGGGGAGGCGCCCCAATTTTTTTAATTATACCATCAAGAATAAGTTTTTTAAGGTGCCGGTGAACGGCAGCTGGTGTAATTTGAAGAAAATTAACAATATCATGCGGCCGGGAGCTTTTATTTTTCTTAATAAATTCAATAATTTGAGATTTTGTTTCTGTTTTCATAGTATGTAGTATACTATGTACTATGAACTATGTCTATACAGACTTGAACGACGCATTTGGAGCCAAGTATGAGGATTCTGAATAGCTTATAAGAATTAAAAAGTTTGAAACAATCGCTCTTCTTCCCGAAGTTTGACGTTGGTATACTGCGCCAGCGTCAAACTTCGGGAAGAAAAGAGAGAGGTTTTGTTTTCTTTCCGCAATTAATCGATGCATGCAAACCATGCCATCGTATTAAAATGTTACAGTTCGTTTTCAAATCGGGTAGGTCAGGGTTCACGCATCTACCTTCAGAAATGCTGAAAATCATGTTACATCACAAACTTGGAAAGCTCGAAGTGCCCGAACTCACACACGAATGTTTTTGCGGAACCGAGTTTATAAAGCTCTGCGACTAAATGCTTAAGGGTTGCACCCGACGCCTTTGGAGCTAAGTTTGAGAAATTATTGAAACTGTAGGACCTCTTTAAACTCCAAAGTACGTGCATCCTCGGTCTGTATATCTGCAAGGTTGAAAAAGAGTAGTCCACTTACTTCTTCGCCTGGTTTGAGTGTTTTTTCTTTAATGACATAATTTTTGTAATCAACATGGGTAATTTTTTGGGTACGATTAAAAATATCCTTTTGTTCGGATTTAGTCCCGTTACTGTAGTTCGGAAACGAAGGGTTTCCCGGAATACCTGATAGCAGTAGCCCCAACATAAAGGTCACAGTAGTTACCACCATAACATTATGAATATTGGCTGCAACTGCCGCCGGAGAAAATTCTCGAATTTGAGTTGGCAGCATGACTGGATTAAATGTTTGGTGCCTCTGGCCTTCACTGACCAGATAAAACTGTTCATACGAAAACTTTATTTCTTTTTTACCCGTATTCATTGCAACAATATAAACTGGAACAAGACCTCTGTTCAGCAGGTTTTTCATAATTTCATTTTCAGTATTCGAAGGTTTATAGGCCAAATTAGCCCGCTTAAACGACTCTTTAAACTGACCCTTCAGCAGTTGAGAAAAAAAGTCTTCTAAAGGAAATTTTTCGGCAGTATAAATCACACTTTTAACCTGAATATTTTCAGTTTGCAGCAGGCCGCTGAGCCTGGAGTTTTCATCAGCCAATTCTATTGATTTGAATTCGTGCGATTTTGTATGAATACAGCCGAGATTGAGCGCTATTGAAATGCAGATGAAAAATCTGACAAAATCGTTAAAACTCATAAACTCCTGTGATTCGTTTTAGGGAAACTATTTCAGTTTAAAATTAAAAATATTCTGATCGAAACTGTTGTATTTTTCGTACTTGGTTAAGTCATACAAGGCTTGGCGAGTCTGCATCAGCGGCAGGGCTTCGTTCTGCGAGCCCGTGTTTTTAATGATATCCAGCCCTTTTTCAGTGGCACCCATGGCCAATCTAAAAGTAGTAACTGGATAAATAACCAAATTATAACCCAAGTTCTCAAGCTCGGTTTTAGAATAAAGTTTACCTTTTCCGAACTCGGTCATGTTGGCAAGCAACGGAACGCTGATGGCTTTCCGCATAGCTGCAAATTCTTTTTCGTCCTGCAAGGCTTCCGGAAAAATCATTTCGGCACCGGCATCGACGTAGGCTTTGGCGCGATCAATTGCTTTATCAAGACCTTCGCTGGCGCGGGCATCGGTTCTGGCAATCAGTAGAAAGTTTTCATCAAGGTTTTTTCCCAGAGTGGCGGCTTTGATTTTTTTTATCATGTCGGAAGTTTCAATAATTGATTTATTATCAAGATGTCCGCAGCGTTTTGGATTCATCTGATCCTCGAGATGGCAACCGGCAAGCCCCATTTCGATGAACTCCTGAATGGTGCGGGTCACATTCATCGGTTCGCCCCAGCCGGTGTCGGCATCGATGATGGAAGGCAGTGAAGTCGTGCGGGAAATCTGGCGGCCGCGATAAGCCACCTCTGATAGTGTGGTAAGCCCGATATCAGGGTAGCCCAGATCATTCGATACAACCGACCCCGAGATATAAACGCCGTCAAAACCTTTTTGTTCGATCAGCATGCTGACGAGCGGTGAAAATGAGCCGGGAAACTGCAGAAGTTTTCCGGATTTCAGGCTTGCGCGGAGATTTTTTCGTTTCTCAGTCGGGGTGGTTGTAGGAAATAACATCTAGAAAATTCCTTTTTGATCACGCTTGTTACTGACAAGTTTATCAATCGGAATCTGAACATTCAGCTGCTGAATTTCGGCAGCCGTTAGTTCAGGAAGACGTTCGCAAAGCGAAATGAAACGATTGCGTTCTTCCTTGCTGATGATTTCAGAAGTGAGCGTGTCGAATTTTTTAATGTAGTCGGCACGTTTAAACGGACGGGCACCGGCCGGGTGAGCATTGGCCACACCGAGTTCGTCGATTATTTTTGTACCGTTGTTCAGAGTGATTTCGACCTGACCGCCGAAGCGTTTTTTGTTCGGATCGGCATCGTGGTAGGCTTCGGTCCATTTTTTATCTTCGATGGTACGGATTTTGTGCCACAGTCTGACGGTGTCGGCGCGGTTAGCGCGTTCCGGTGTGTAAGAATCAACGTGGTGCCAAGTGCCATCCTGCAAGGCCACTGCAAAAATATACATGATCGAATGATCTAAAGTTTCGCGCGAAGATTTCGGATCCATTTTCTGTGGATCGTTTGCTCCGGTACCGATAACATAGTGGGTGTGGTGCGAGGTATGAATAACAATTTCTTTGATGTCGTCAAAGTTCGTGATTTTTGTTTTCATACGCGCAGCCAGATCAATCAAAGCCTGCGACTGGTATTCGGCAGAGTGTTCTTTGGTGTACGTTTCAAGGATGGCGCGTTTTTCTTCGCCGAGTTCCGGCAGCGTTACGGTGTACTGACCGGCTTTGCCGTCGAGCATGTAAGAAATAACCGAATCTTCACCTTCATATATCGGTGAAGGGGCGCCTTCGCCGCGCATGCAGCGGTCACTCGCTTCAATAGCCAGCTTGCCTGCGTGAGCCGGAGCAAAGGCTTTCCATGACGAGATTTCGCCCTTGCGGGACTGGCGCGTGGTGAAAGAAACATGTACGGCCTGCTGTATTGCCTGAAAAACAGTTTCAGTTGGTAGGTTCAGAAGCGCGCCGATGCCGCCGGCTGCGGCAGGAGCCAAGTGCGCGATATGATCTTTTTTGTGTTCGTGCAGGCAGATCGCTTTAACGAGATCAACCTGGATTTCATAAGCGGCCACCGTTGCGCGGATAAAATCTTTTCCGGTTTTACCCATTTGCTGAGCAACCGCTAAAATCGGTGGAATGTTATCGCCGGGATGCGAGTAATCAGCCGCAAGGAATGTGTCGTGATAATCGAGCTCGCGCACCGCTGTACCATTGGCCCAGGCCGCCCATTCGCATGAAAATTTCTGGTCGTTCGGCATTCCAAAAACAGTTGAGCCGCCGGCACGGGGATGAGCCAATGCCATCGATCTTGCAGAGGCGACCGGATGACGGTTTGAGGCGGCGATTGCAACCGCGGCATTGTCGATTACACGATTGATAACCATGTCGACAACATCGTCTTTAATGACCGCGTTGTCGGTGCACAGTTCAGCCATTTTCCAGGCCAATTGATCTTTACGCTCGAGCTTTTCCTTTGAAGGGTAAACACGCACTTTGAGTTGACGCATAAGTTCTCCTTAAGTTTTTTAATTTATTCTAATTTAACCTTAAGAAATTAACTTAGAAAACGCCGACCGACAAATGAAATGCGCCATCTGATTCGCCTGCTTTTTTATTTAGCTTCTGGGCATATTCAAGGCTTAATGGGCCGACTGGAGTGTTGTATCTGATGCCGAATCCTACGGCATCGCGCCAATTATACGGCAGATTCACGCCTTCTATCTGCACTTGGCCGCCATCGTAGAACAACGCCCCCGCTAGATCATACTTCGCACTTAGCGGAAACCTTAATTCTGACTTAACCAGCTGGTAATTTGAACTGGTCATCAACCGGTAAGATGGGCCGATATCATTGGTGGTTGGAAAAAACTCAGAGGACTCGAAACCTCGGATTGTGGTTCGTCCGCCAAGTAGGAAGCCTCTTTTATCAAAGGGAATTCCTTCTTGCTGGGTCTCGAGGTTTTTTAGATATCCGCCGTGGAGTGACTGCGCAAACACCACGCCGCTGCTTTGGATTGGAAAATAATGGGTGGTCTGGCCGATGACTCGGCAAAAATCATCCACATTGTTATTTCCGAGACCTTCAGCCGCATATTCTAGCGTCAGGCGTGAGAAGCTGCCTTTTGTGGGATTAAAAAGGTTGTCGCGGAAGTCGATATCGAGAGTTGGGCCGATCGAACCGATCACGAGACTTTCTCCTGAGTAGCCGTATTTGATTTCATCATCGGGGGTGATCCCGTGATCTTTAAAAGTTGAAACTGAGTACGAAAATATTCCGGTGATGTGTGAGGTAAAATCCTGCTCGAGTGAAAAGACGGCAGAATTGGCTTCACTCACTTTGTTGATCCGCACGTCGGCGATGGTATTGGCGCGCGTTGCGCTTGTACGGAAGCGGGTACGGGTGCCGAACAGATACGGAAAAACAAATCCGAAGGTGTGCTTTTGCTCGAGATATTTGATATCGGCAAAATTATAATTCAGTTCTGAACGGAACGAGGCTCCGATGCCCCAGCCTTCGAAATTACGATAGGCCACGCCGGCGTAGCCATGCAACGTGCCGCGGTTTTCGTCGGTTAAACCTATTCCGAGCACACGTACGCCCGGATCGCGCTCGACAACTTTTACAACAGCTGTTCGCTGTGGGATCGTGGTGTCTTTTTCAAGGGTGGTGATTTCGACGGAATTAAAGTGCCCGGTGCGCTGCAATCTTGAAATGGATTCTTCGATTTTTTCGGGGTTTAAAACATCACCGACTTTAAAATCCAGTTCGATAAAGATCAATTTGTCTTTTGTGCGGGTATTACCTTCGGTTACAATCGACTGCGCCTCAACGCGCGGGCCTTCGCGAATAACAAATTTGAGATCAATTACCGAGTTGTTGTCGGAGTAATTAACGAGATCCGTACCTTCATTCAGAAGTTTGTATTCGATGTAACCGGCCTTTTCATAAAAGCTTTTAATGTTGTAAAGTGCGGTTTCAAGTTGGATGAGGCTTAGGCTTTGGCCAATTGCAATGTTGGCCGTTTGCAGCACCAACGGCAGGTTGGCTTCGCTCACGCCGTTGAACTTGATTTTACCGATGCGGACCTGCTGGCCTTCTTCAATCTGAATAACGACCACGCCCTGGCTGGGATTTTCGCGCACGGTCGAAATAAAAACCCGGGCCAGCTTGGCATTAACAAATCCATCGTTCTGAATAAAAATAAGCAGATTTTTAGCGGCCTGTTCAATATCTTCCTTGATGAAGATGTCTTCCTGAACGTTGGGTGAAGCCAATTCGTAGAATTTTTCTTTGTAAAAACTTTCTTCGCGCGAATACTGGCCGGTTACGCGGAAGTCGGCAATTTTCGTGAACGGGCCCTCATCGAGGATCAAAGTCAGATAGATCCGGTTGTTTTTACGGACTTCGTAAGTCGGCACATTGACGTGCGGGTAGCCCTTGGCAATAAAATGGGTTTTAAGTCTTTCAACCAGTTCAGACGTGATATTCTGATCCTTCGAACTGTAATTGTTCAGCTTAAGGATATCGTCTTCGATACTTGTGTGATCCCACTGTTTACTCTGAACTTCTACGTGATAGCGCTGCGTAGCGCTCAGTTTGAAAACCACTCTTGCGGTAAGTTCATCTGCCGAAAAGGTAATTTGGGGCGAGGGCACCTGTGTGAGATAGTAACCATTGGTGCTGAGCTGAGTTCTGAGTTTATTTGCAATTTTGTTGAGATTCTCCTGATTAAGAGTTGCAAGCCGAAAATTACGTTTAAGATATTTTCCGATATCTTTCTGAATGGCTTCGTCACCCAGATTATCGAGCTGAATATCGATTAATTTTGTTTTTTCTTTTTTGTTAATTGAAAATAGGATGCTTTTCACAATCGTAGATTCCGACTGAATGGCATAACTCACCTGCGTAAATCGGTAACCTTGCTCCCGGAAATACTGGCTGAGTTTAGCGGCGCCCGCCTTAAGATTATCTTCGTCTAAAATATTATTGATATTCAGGCCCATCAGACTTAAAGCTTCGGCGTCAGTTAGGTTTGACAGGCCCTCAAAAGTGATTTTCTTGACTTCAGGCGAGATTTCGCCCACAAGCAAAAGGTCATTGCCACTGGCGGTCCGCACCAGCTTCAAGCTGTTAAAATGAAAATTTTCATCCAGCTTTTTCAGGATCTCATTCAGATTTTCAAGATCGAGATCGCGTCTTTTGATTTCGGGCGCAAGCGTTACGATCCGTACCGACATATCGGCGGGCCAGTCTTTCAGACTGATTGAATACTTTTTCTCAGTTGAAAAAGCCAGAACCGAAAACAGCAATATAAGAAGAGCGGAAAGAAATCTCACTTGAACTCATCCCGGAATTCGAGGTCAAACCCGAGAATACCCTTGTTGTTGCTGTTAGTATTTGAGATCTGATCCTGCTGTGAAGTGTCTTTGTTCTGATAATTCAGCAAAAGCGAAACGTTGCTGTTATAGAGGTACTGCAGTTTTATTTCCTGATTTTGATCGTTTCCGGTAAAGGGTTTTGAATACGAAGCATTGAATTTGTCTGACAATTTTTTGCTGACCACAACTTTCGGTACCGCAATGTTCTTTGTACTGTCGACCGAAGGTGCTAATTGCACGGTTAAGCCCAGCTTTTCCTGAATTTTTTTGTTCAGCTGTGATTGGTTACTGATGGCCGCCAACACTTCAAGACCCGTCTGCTTTTGCTGGGTCTCAGAACTTAAATTGTGATCCGTCTGCGAAGTGACGCCAAGGGCAAGTAAAGAAAAAAGATCCGGTTCTGAAAGTGGCGGCTGACTGGTGGGCTTTATTGAAAGATTTTTCGCCGGCCCCTGTACCAGAAGGTTGATATCATAATCGGAGATCCTTGCGTTGCCGGAAATGTAAATATCCGGATTGATTTCTCGCGTCTCCTGAAAATTTATCGAAGCCGTTTGAATGTTGAACGGCTTATCTTTGAAAATAAGTTTCGAGCCGGGATTGATGTCGATCTTGCCCTTGATCACCGGAGATTCGGGGCTGCCGGTAATGTTCAAAAGACCGACGGCTTCGCCTTCGATCAATTTGTTTTTAATGATAATTCCTCTGGTGACATCCACGGTAATATCCAGCGCAAGTGACGGCGAAAGCTGCTCAAACTGTTTCGGCGGCAGAAACGAACTCGCCTTGAGCGATAAAGTTTGGTTGCCGCTGCCGGCTTCAAAATCTTTTTCAACTAAGCCGTGCGACACTTTATAATCGATTTTCAGATCGTAAGGTAACCAGTTTCCGGTAAAAAGGACATTCGCGCGACCGCCGGTTGAAATCTGGTCCGGAAAATTCAACTCGATACTGTCGGCCACGGCGCGGAGATTCACCTGAATATTTTTTGGCCCGAGAATTTCGATCTGGCCGATGCCGGTCACGTCGCTTTGCCCGAACTGACCGGTAATATCACTGAGGAAAATCTTGGATTTCGAAAACTCAATCGGAGTGTTCAGGCTTTCAACCGCCTGCGGAAAACCTTTCAGTAAAATGTGGCCATCGGTCAGTTCACCTTCGCCGAGTAGTTCGAATGAGTTCGGTTTAAGTAGGACCTGGCTGTCGGCCACGATGTTGCCACTGAGACTTTGCGCGAATGGCACCAGAAAGTGCAGCAGGCGCAATTGCAGGTCGGCTTTCACGGTAAGGCGCACCTGATTTGCGGAATTCTGATTCATTTTCACAGTCAGAAAACTTTCATTGCCCGTCAGATAAATATTTTCCATCTGCGAGAGGCCCGAACGGAAAATCAGGCTGCTGGGTTTTTCGAGCTTCAGGCTTTGTGTACCTCGTTGCAGTACAAATTCGGTAATTTTGATATAGCCGTCGGCTGAAGATAAATTACGGCTTTTTGAGGTCAGGTCGATTTCGGCATTCAGCCGCGAATTAAAATCCGCACCCGGTTGCGGCAATGAAATCAGTGGCAGCAAAAACAACGGATTTAAATCATGAATAAGAACTTTGGCCGAAAAGCTGTCGTTGGGATTCCAGGGCCAGGTAAAGTCGGACTGAATCTGACGACCGAAAAACTGGCCGTTGAAATTTAGAAAACTTTTATTGATCCGGATTTTACCCTGTGAGTTCGGATAATCGACTTTGTCATAAGAAACCTGATTCAGCGTAAAGTTCGTAGCCAGCTCCGGAATACTGAGCGGCCCCGTGATCTGGCCTTCGGCATAACCGATCCCTGTAATGGCCGGCGCATAGGCAATGATGCGATCGGTTTCTTCAAGTAAAAGCGGATTAGCCTGCAGCTTCAGATTAAACTGAGGCTCATTCGACGTGGTATCAATACTGCCTGAAAGCGTGAAATCACTTTTTATTTTCCTTAGCCGGACATTTTTGAAAACGATTTTATCGCTGTCGGCTGCGAGATTCAGACTGAGCAGGCTGAAACCCTCGCCTGCGATGGTGCCGTTTTTAAGTTCGGAATCCAGTTCGTAAGAAAGTTTCCAGAAATCGAAAGGGCCCTTAAACCGGATATTGGCTTTGCCGGTACCCGTTAAGCTGAACGGCAGTGAAAATTTTTGACTTATCACGCGCAAGATATCTTCACCTCTGAAATCAGGCAGGTGGAAGGCGCCTTCAAGAAGGGAATCTAAAAAATTAAAATTGAGGTCGCCGGCATAATCGGTAATTCCGAGCTTGCCTTTAATAGCTTCGAATTTCAGCGCCGAACTTTTATATTCAAGCCCAGATTCGAAATCACCGAGGAAAAAACCATCGATTTCGGAGTTGTGCGTGGAAATTGCGGCTTTCATAACCGCGGCTTCAGAGTCGCCGCGGGTTGAGCCGCTGAGTTTCAGATCGCCCTTGATGTTCAGTCCGGCCAAAGATTCGACGTCA
This sequence comes from Bdellovibrio sp., assembly GCA_031428535.1. Lineage (GTDB taxonomy): Bacteria > Bdellovibrionota > Bdellovibrionia > Bdellovibrionales > Bdellovibrionaceae > Pseudobdellovibrio. Next base: position 39,651 of record JANPPN010000144.1, read on the forward strand.
TTAAAACTGAGTTTTTGGGTATCGAATTTAATATCGAAGCCTTCTTTAAAATCGAGCGTGCCGTTGCTTGTGCCTTTTGAATGACCGACACGCAGATCGGCATGGTAGGTCATTCTGGTTTTGTTGAACGAGGCTTCGCCGACCACGCCGCCTTGTTTCAGTTTCAAAATTGTGAAGCCGTCTTTTAAACTTGTTTTAACCCAGATATCGGCAAGGTCGGCTTCAACACGGCAGCGGGCTTCGGGTTCGGGCTTCAGATAACCGGTACAGAAAGATTTTCCATTGCCGAGAAGTCCGGCCGGAATCTGCACCAGGCCAAACGACACAAATAATTTCTGGAGATCAAATTTACCGACCTCGATGGAAGTTGAAAAACCATGCGGGGATTTTTTCTCGAATTTGACATTTTTTAACGAGGCCGTTCCTGATGGATGCTCCAGATTGACTTCGTTTATTTCAACCTGATTGTTTTTAAGGGTAGCTTTGATTTTGGCCTGACCGAGTTTAAAATGATCCCATACAACCTGCGTTGTGTTCACATCGACCGAGCCGCTCATGTCGTCTGCCGAATTAAGACTGAATTCACCATTGGCTTCCAGCAGACCCCTCACCGAGGAGATGCGCGACTTTTGTGGGAACAGATTAAGCGCAACTGTGCGTACATCCTCAAGATTGACCTTGCCTCTGAATTTCAGCTGCCCTTCCGGGGCGTCAAAAAGTTTTTCGAGGCCGGTGAACTTGGCCGTCATGCCCAGATGCGAACCGAGCAGGCGCAGCTCCAGCTTGTTGATGTTCAATTCATTTTTGTTGAGAGTCAGGTTGAAGTCGCTGTCGAGATTGACACCATCTTCGCCCTCTTTGGCGAATTGGGTGCTGAAGTTATTGGTTGAAAGCAGAATTTCATTTCGTTTATTGGTGATCGTTAATTGCGGAATCTGAAATTTAATCTGATTTTTAGATTCTTCAGACGTGAGCTTCAGCCCAGAGTCGTAAATAATCACCCGGTCAATCGGAATTATTTCAAGCACTTTAAAAATTTCTTCGACGGGCAGCCGCGCCTTCGCTTTTGAATTCTCTGAATGCAGAGCTACGCTCCACTGAAGAGATTCAATTGTAACTTTCGAGAGATTGATCTGGCCTACGATAAGATCGAAGATATCAAGCTGGGCACTGAGATAGTCGGCAATCAGTGGCGGTTGAAGACCTGGATCTTTTTTAAATTTGACACTGAGGCCACGTGCAATCAGCTGCAATTTGAGAATTGAAAGATCTATCGAATCCACTTCAATAGTTGCGATATCCTGGGAAGCATTGATAACCGGAATCTGGCGAGAGATAAAATTAACCGTCATCGGTTTCAGAATATAAATCCAGATCGAAACCGCACAGGCCACCAGCAATAAAGGTGTAATAAAAAGCCCCGCTGATTTAAGTCGGCTCATGAATTCTTCCATTCATGTATAAGTGCTTCGGTTGAGCGATAAGACGGTACTTTAGCCGCGAGGGTTTCCAGAATCTGAATAGCCGTCTGCTTCTGGCCGAGGCCGTAGTAGGCCTGGGCTTTCAGGTAAATGGCGCCATAGGTGGCTTCCGGAGTGTACGTCATATTTCGCTCAAGACTTTCAATATGCTTGAGCAAATCCAGAAAGCGTGATGACTCAAAAAGAATTTCGGCTTTCAACCATTCACTTGCAAACGTGCGGGGCGCTTTATTGATCAGATCGAGACTCAGATCAAATAATTCAAACTGCAACGCCAGCATAGCCAGATTATAAATCTGGTCAGGATCGTCATTTTGCAATCGGTCGGCAAGTTTAGTGATGTGCCTCGTGAGGTCGGCAACAAAATCCTCGGTTTCTTTCGAAACGGATTCGACGATTTTTTTTGAATAGCGTGGACTTATCGGCACCCGGATGCGCGCCAGAATGTCGTCGGCCTTTTTTTCAAGGTGTGCCTGATGCAGCAGCTTGACTTCATTGTCATTTGGAAAAATTTTAACGAGTTGCTGCAGCGTCTGTTCTTCTTGTTCGGATAACTGGTAGAGGCGATTGTGATTCAATTGCGTGATCAGTTTGGTTTTCAGTTTTTGTTGACCCTGATCAAAGCCGACCTTCTTGTTGGCAAGATAATCCGAAACCTGCGGAATGGAATTTACAAGTATCGGGGATTTTGCGGCATTTTCATAATTCTGCGTTGATTCAAAAAACTGATCCATCATATCGATAAGTGGGTCAGTCAATTTGGATTCGTTTTCAATGTAAGCCTGGGCAAAGGATCCCCACGGAAAATCAGGCAGAGAATCTCGCACCAGACATTTCAGGTAGAATTTAAACAGCAGGTCGATGCGCCCGGCCACTGTCAGAAAGTGACTGATACTTTCGATTTCGGAAGGGCTGAGAACATCACTTTTTTCATACTTGGATATAATTTCGGCGCAGATTATTTCAAGAGTTTGACCCTGTTGAAATAACGTATTTATTTCAAGTTCAAGACTGTTGTTACCAGCCAAGACTTATACCCCGCTATTTCTGATTAACACGTTCAACGTAGGCACCGGAGTCCGTATCAATTCTTAGCACGTCGCCCTCGTTGATATGTAAGGGAACACCAACGACGAGACCACTTTCCATTGTTGCAGGTTTAGTGGCACCGGTTACGCGATCGCCTTTAACGCCCGGATCAGTCTGCGCAACTCGCAGATTGACGGCATTGGGAACATCGACGACGACAGGTTTGTCGTTGTAAATCGTAATTACGACAACAAGATTTTCAGTCAAATAATATTTTGAATCGGACATTTCATGTTCCATCATACAAATTTGTTCGTACGTGGTTTGATTCATAAAATTGTAGCCGTTGTCATCTTTGTATAAAAAAGTCATTTCGACATTTTCAACATTGGGAACTTCAAACTTCTCGCCGGACTTAAATGTGCGCTCGAGGTTTGTACCAGTGAGTAGACTGCGCATTTTAGTACGCGAGAACTGGTTGCCTTTTCCGGGTTTGACGTGTTGAAAATCAACGATCACATAGGGCTGACCATCAACCATTAATTTCAGACCTTTTTTAAAATCAGATGTTTCATACATAAGTATACTCCAAATATTTGATTTATCAGTGTAATTGATCGGAATTAAGTCGACAACAAATCGCTTTTATTTGCGCCGATTCTGCGCAGCAACATTCGAAGGGCTGCAATTTTCTTTTCGCTAATAATTTTCTGTTTCGCTTGGGATAGGCTCACTGCTGATTTGGGTTGCAGAAAAACCGCTTTTTCGTAGACCGAAAGACGTAATCGGCGAGTTTCGATTTCTGGATGTGTGCCGTTTCGGGCTGTCCACTCGTTCAGCAGGCCGAGGGCCTTTTCCGATTCATGCCTGACAGTCAGGGCATCAACGAATGAAATGAGTCGGATCAGGGCGTCGTCGGGCTTAGTCCAGATGTTAGCCGTCGCCGGTTTGGTTTCCGCAGCGGTGACGGTGTCGGGCAGTTTTTTTAATTGAAAAAGATCGTCTTCGTATTCATCAGCAGTCAGAAGTTCGAGCCGGGCCACGGCCCGCCGGGCCATCGGGTGCATCGGATTAAAAAACAAAACTTTTTTAAACGCCGTTAGTGCCGCTTTTCCGTTTTTAAGCTCCAGTTGAGCTTCGGCGGTTTCGAGCCAGGCGCGCCAGTTTTCGGGCGCTAGTTTTATGGCATCGTTAAGCGGCACCAGTGCCTCTTTGTACATTTTTTTTAGTTTATAAATCCGGCCCATGATGACGAGCCCGCTGATCGAGCGGGGATGATATTTCAGGCTTTGTCTGACCAGCGTTTCGGCCTCAATATTCATATCGCGTGCAAGATAGAGGTCGGCGAGCCTCGCAAACTGCGGAAATTTTGGATTATTATTCAATTCATTCTGCAGGGCCGCGATTTCATCTTCTTGTGTCATATCTCAGAAAATCGTCTCATTTTATTGACTGAAAGAAAAGCTACTTATTCAATAAGCCATGATTATTTTAGGAATAGACCCGGGCTCACGTTTTTTAGGTTATGCCGTTATTGCCGTTGAAAAATCCGGGCAAAAGCCGTTGGACTTCGGCGTGCTTAAATTTGATCCGGAAATTCCGTTGTCCGAGCGCCTACATTCAATCGGCGCCGGAGTAAAAGAATTGTTTGAAAAATATAAGCCAGATCATTTGTCGCTCGAAAAATTATTTCTGGGTAAAAATGCCGATAGTGCCTTTAAAATGGGGCATGCCCGCGGCGTGATTATCTATGAAGCCTTGCTTGCTGACTGCAAAGTGTATGAGTACGCCACCCGCGTGGTGAAAAAAGGCATTACCGGAAACGGCGGCGCCGACAAAGAGCATGTTCGACTTGTGGTGCGGAACATGTTACAGCTGGGGCCTGTTAAATCACTGGATGCTTCGGATGCGCTGGCGATGGCTTGTTTTCATGCAACTCAATTGCGGGTTTTGAAATTAAAGCAGGTGAATTTGAAGCAAGCCCAAAAAGAACGGGAATTAGCGTGATTGGTTTTTTAGATGGTACAGTATTTGATGTTTCTGCCGATTCTTTCATTTTGAATGTCAACGGCGTCGGCTACGATATTTCAACATCAGCGCAGACGCTTAATGATGTGCAGGTGCTGCTCGGCCAAAAAATGAAAGTCTGGATTTACTCGCACGTCAGAGAAGATGCGTTTCAGTTGTTCGGGTTTTTAACCCGGCCTGAAAAAGATTTTTTCATTCAGTTGCTGAAAGTGAACGGCGTGGGGCCAAAATCGGCGTTGTCTGTGCTTTCAGGCGCGCGGCTTGCGCAGATTCAGGACTGGATTGAAGCGAGTGATGCCAAAGCGCTGTCTTCACTGCCGAAAGTCGGCAAAAAAACGGCCGAACAGATCATTCTGACTTTGCAGGGTAAACTAGTGCGGGTTGAAACAAAATCCAAAGGACCGAAACTGACTGAAACCCACCGCCAGATTTCATCGGCTTTAACCAACCTCGGTTTTAAGAATTTGAATGTTGATCAATTCGTGTCGACATTGGCACATACAATTACAATCGAAGATGGCGTGCGCGAAGGCCTTAAGAAATTATCGGGGCAACTTTAAATGGAACGAACTTTACAAAGCGAAATGCAGGATCTCGACATCAAATGGGAAAACAAATTAAGACCTCAGAGTTTTGAGGAATTTCCCGGTCAGAAAGAAGTAAAAGAAAAAATGCGGGTTTTTGTGCAGGCGGCAAGAAGCCGCGGCGAACCGCTCGATCACACCTTACTTTTCGGCCCGCCGGGGCTCGGTAAAACCACACTGGCGCAGATTATCGCGCACGAGATGAAAGTGGATATAAAAATCACGTCAGCACCCGCCATCGACAAAAAAGGTGATCTTGCCGCTATGCTCACAAGCCTTAAGCCTTTTTCAATTCTATTTATTGACGAAATTCACCGCCTGCCGAGAGCCATCGAAGAGTATCTTTACACCGCGATGGAAGACTACTACATCGACATCATCACCGGCGACGGCCTGGGTTCGCAAACCATGAAGTTTCAACTGGTGCCGTTTACGCTTGTAGGCGCCACAACGCGCGCAGGTTTGCTGGATAATCCATTCAGAGATCGTTTCGGAATTCAGGAGCGGCTGCAATTCTATGACCGCGATTCACTTTGCCAGATATTAATCCGTTCGGCGCAGATTTTAAACCTGGTACTCGCCCCTGAAGCGGCATCAGAACTGGCGCGCAGAGCTCGTGGCACACCCCGCGTAGCCAATCGGTTGCTAAAACGTGTACGCGATTACGCCGAAGTTAAAGGCGATGGTACGGTTACTATGGAAATCGCAACGTATGCGCTTGATCAACTGGGCGTGGATAAAAACGGACTAGATGAAATGGACCGCCGGATTCTGAAAATTATCGCCGAAAAATACGACGGCGGCCCGGTCGGTATAGAAACCCTGTCATCTGCGCTGGGCGAAGAAGCCGAAACACTGGAAGAAGTTTACGAGCCCTTCCTGATTCAGGAAGGTTTCATTCAGAAAACCGCACGCGGCCGTATGCTGACGAACTATTCGAAGCAGCTAAGTTTGATCTGAAAATCGAATATTGAAGTGCGATCCGTAATTCAGTCGTACTTTTGTTTCAGGCGAAACCCCGGGTTCGCCCAAGATATGCACCTCAAAAAATCATAATGTATCTTCAAGCTATTGACTTACATAAAAATGTAAGTTAAGTTAAGGAACTTCCATGAAGTGGAAAGTTGACTATGATTCGTTTGTAAAAATTGAACTTGATTTGCAAATGCGAAATGGAACTTTAACAAAAAGTGATCTGGAGGCTTTGTTAAAATGGGTTAAGCAGATTGAGTTGTTCGGACCGGAAAGCGTACAAACGGATTTTTGGAACGACCATCCTTTAGACTCTGAATGGAGAGGATATCGTTCAGCAAGCTTTTCATTACGAGGACGGTTATTATATCGGGTTGAGAACACCAGACTCGTGGTAATGGTCGTGCGAGTTACGGCAAGGCACAATTATCGAAAATGAGGAGAGACTTTATGTCGTCTTTTAAAAAATTATTGCATGAGCTTGGTGCGGTTGGGGCCACCCCGAATGAAACTGTGCGAATTTTTCGCAATGGGTTGGGTATGACTTTGAAGGAGGTTGAGGAAGTAACTGGCATTAGAGAGTCTCACCTCAGCGCTATCGAGAACGGAAAGATTGAGATAACTCAGCACTATGCTGAAGTTTTTGCGACAACTTTTGGACTACATCCAACAATTTTTCTTTACCCGAACGGTGAGTTTAAGAAGTCAAAAGAGCTGGAGCTCATTGAACAGAAAGCTAAAAAATTCATTATTCGAGCTCGCCCGGAGAATAGATCAAAAAAGCAGAAACGAATTGGTTAAACTCAGATTCCAGACGTAACTTGCTGAAAGTACTAAAGAAGTCGTCCTCGATTAGAGTTTTTCTAAATCCATTTTTGATTTTAGCTCGACCGATATAATTGGCAAATTCAGGCCATTTAGACTATAGTTTCCCGTATATGTTTTTGCAGAAAACCATTCGTAAAGCCATTCAGGTTGAGGGCGTCGGAATACATTCCGGTGAACAGACCACACTTATTTTTAAACCGGCTCCGGCCAATACCGGCGTCTATTTTATAAGGGCCGATTTGCCTGATAAACCTTTTTTGAAAGTCTCGGCCAAAAATGTTCAGGCCGTCAGTTATCAGACAACTTTAGGTGGCCCGCATTTTCAAGTGGCCACGATCGAGCATTGTGTATCGGCACTTTCGGCGCTGAGAATTGATAATATTTATATTGAACTGGACGGGCCCGAAATTCCGATTTGTGACGGCAGCGCGCTGTACTTTTTAAATGCGCTTTTACAGGCCGAACTAATCGAATTGGATGAGCCCCGAAAATATTGCTATATCACTGAGCCGGTTTCTTTTACCGAAGGCGATAAATCGGCCTATGTGCTGCCGTATCATGGATTAAGACTTACTGTGGGAATTGATTTTGCGCATCCTGCAATCGGCAGGCAAACTCTCGATACTGAAATTAATGAACAGACTTTCGTGCGCGAAATCGCAGCGGCGCGAACTTTCGGCTTTATGAAAGATGTGGAATCGCTGAAAGCCGCAGGTCTTGCGAAGGGCGGAAGTTTAGATAATTGCATCGTTCTGGATGATGCCAAAATCCTGAATCCTGAAGGGCTCAGATTCACAGATGAATTTGTGCGCCATAAAGCATTAGATGCGCTTGGCGATCTGGTGACGCTTGAAATGCCGCTCATGGGGCATGTGGTTTTAAATAAAGCCGGCCACGATGTGATGAATAAATTGATCAAAAAAATAGTGGCCACGCCCAAGGCCTATCGGTTTGTTGAGATGGGTGCCGACGTTTCACTGGAAACAAAAAAGTTCGCAAATTGGTCAGTCCTGTAAATTTGTAACAGTTGCTTTTTAAAAGCCGAGCTGTTAGTTTTTTATTCGAAATAATAAGGGAGATATTTATGATTATAGGCGTTCCTAAAGAGATTAAAATCAGTGAAAATCGCGTTGGTATGACCGAAGCCGGTGCCAAACAGCTGACCAAAGAAGGCCACACAATTCTCGTTGAAAAAGACGCGGGCATCGGTAGCGGGATTTCAAACGACCAATATGAAAAAGCCGGCGCAAAAATAATCGACACTAAAAAAGATGTTTACGCCAAAGCCGACATGATCATGAAAGTAAAAGAACCACTTCCTGACGAATATGAATTATTGAAAGAAAACCAGATTCTTTACACGTATCTTCACTTGGCGGCCGAGCCAAAATTAACCAAAGTACTGGCTGAAAGAAAAGTTAAAGCCGTAGCTTATGAAACCATTCAGTTAGAAAACGGTTCGTTGCCGCTTTTAACGCCAATGTCTGAAGTTGCGGGACGCATGGCCACTCAGGTGGGCGCGTTCTATTTACAGAAAGACCACGGAGGCAAAGGTATCTTACTCGGTGGCGTAACTGGTGTTATGCCTGGCAAAGTCACTATTATCGGTGGCGGTGTTGTGGGTACGAACGCCGCGAAAATGGCGATCGGCCTTGGCGCTCAGGTGACAATTCTTGATGTGAGCACGGCTCGTTTAGAATATCTTGATGATATTTTCAAAGGCCGTTGCCAGACTTTATTTTCTAATGCGATCAATATCGAAAATTCAGTTACCGAATCTGACCTCGTGGTTGGCGGCGTACTGATTACCGGTCAAAAAGCACCGACGCTCGTTTCAAAAGAGATGATTTCTGCTATGAAAAAAGGTTCTGTCGTTGTGGACGTGGCGGTTGATCAGGGTGGTTGTATTGAAACCTGCCGGCCAACTTCGCACACGAACCCGACTTACGAAGTTGACGGCGTCATTCATTATTGCGTGCCGAACATGCCGGGTGTTGTGCCACGCACTTCAACTTACGCGTTAACAAACGTAACTCTGAAATACGCTTCGATGTTGGCTGCCATGGGTGTTGAAGACGCCGTTGCTAAAGACAAGGCGCTGATGAAGGGTCTGAATGTTTACAACGGTTACGTCTGTTACGAGCCGGTCGCAAAAGATCTGGGTATGGAGTTCCGCGCTTACCGTATTTGATTGTGTAAAACAATTTTGGCAGGTTCCTTGCCTTGAGGAGGCCAAATATGTTTTATGCGTTTTGAGTGTCTCATTTTGAGAAATTGCAAGGTCTGCTCATTGCATTAAAAAGGGATATGAAGTTTTTCATATCCCTTTTTATTTATACGGTCTTGCTTTTACCCGTAGCATTTGCCGGCGCGAAAAAGCAATGCCGGATCATTCTCAATGATGCACAAAAGAAAGAGCAACTGCAAAAAGATATCGACTTGCCTGACCGCTTTGAAGCCCTGCGTGATTGGGGTTCAAAGTTTTTTTCCGACAGCGACCCCATGTGGCGGGAGCCCGAGTATCTGGCGCGGATTCAGGAATATGCCGTGCCGAATATTACCAATTACGGCGGTAAGGCGTCTGTTCTTGTGAACCAATATCATACTTACATGAATAATTTTTTTAAAGGTGAAGTGAAGCATTTTACCTCAAATGGAACTGACGCCAATAACATGTTATTTCTGTACGCCAAAGCCAATCTGGCAGAAAGACTCCGCAAAGAACCCACGGCAATGAAGGTTCTGACATTTACTGATATCTATGGCGGCTCTTACGGCCCGATCCTTAATTTGGCCCACGGCAAAGAACAGCAGATTGATGCGCCATTTTTCAAAACCGGAGAAAAACTCGATGCAGTTAAGTTGAACGCACTTAAAAAGAAAGAAGCCGCAGCACTTAAGTTCATCGAAGCTCAGATCAGTGATCTGAAAAATCAGGTGGGAGCAATTTTTATGGAACCTATACCGGCTTCGGAAGGAGTTAAAATTTTCCGGACGGAATTTCTGCTCAAGCTTCGCGTGCTTGCGGATAAGTATGAGACTCCGATCTATGCTGACGAAATTTTGTCAGGGGGTGGGCGCACCGGTAAATTCTGGGGTTTTCTGCATTACGAGGGTTTTGTTCCCGATCTTGTGAGTTTCGGAAAAGGGCTCGCGTTATCCGGAATATTTGAGCCGGAACGCGAATTTCACACCGGAAGGCGACGGGCCTCGCTCGGTTACGGCCCAATGGCAACTACAATGGTAAACCCGCTTGCACTGGTGCAAGCGTTACAGGTTCTAAAAACGATCTGGAACAGAAGGCTTGATTTAAATGCGGCCGTTACAGGAGCCTACCTGATGGAGCGAACGCGGGAAGCTCTGAATAAAAAGGGTTCTGCAAAAAGCGATAACCATGAAAATTTAAGTGGAATCGGTTTACTGATCACCGGATTTCCATTTTATACACTGTCTCCCTACGATTCACAGAGAAAATTAAGGCCGGGTTATAATGAAAGAATTCTTCCGGTTCTTACTACAACAAAGGAAGATATTGACTGGGTTATCGATCACCATTTAGGTTGGTAGTACTCATGCCGTTCAGCAAATTTCACCAGCACAACACATCCGATATTTTAAGAATTCTGTTCACTTCGGTTCTACCGTATATATTTCTCCTTTTTGCAGCATATTTTCTTTCGCAATATTCCTATTATTGGGTGCTGGCACTCGTCATTCCGACCCATTTTTTTCACGCGCGGATGTTTGTCGTCATGCACGACTGCGGGCACCACTCTTTCTCCAAAAGTCGGATGTTGAATAATCTGGTTGGTCACGTTGCCGCGTTTTTTTTCTGGACGCCATTTTTTATGTGGCGCGAATTGCATAATAAACACCATCGCTTTCAGGGTAATCTCAATAAGCGCGAACAAAGCCTGGATGTCTGGACAATGACCACAGAAGAATACAAAGCTGCTGCAATTATCAAACGCGCAGCCTACCAGATTTACCGACATTCGTTGTTTTTGTTTTCGATAGCGCCCTTTTTTTTATTTCTGATTATTTTTCGGGTGCCGTTTGAAAGCTTCAGTAAAAAAGCAGTGATCAATATTATTTTCCTTGATTTTGTTCTTGGCATTTGTCTGTACAACTTTCCTTGGTTTTTTCTGGTGCAGGCGTCTTCTTTATTGCTTGGTTTAGCAATGGCCTCTTTTTTATTTTATATTCAGCATCAGTTCGAAGGCACGCTTTGGCTGCGCGATAAGGACTTTAATTTCAAATTGATTGCAGAGCACGGCAGTTCATATTAAAAATTGCCGACATTTCTGAACTGGGTTTATGGAAATATCGGGTATCATCATCTACATCATCAAGATGTGAAAATTCCGATGTCCAATTTGCCGAAGGCGCAGTTGCAGTACGGCGGCGAGCAAAGTGTGGTCACATTGAAAGACTCACTTAAATGTCTGAAATTGCGACTCTGGGATGAAAAAAAACGGAAACTGGTTGAATTCACCTAAAAAATGTTAAGTCAATTTTATTTATTTGATCATATGTTGTGCTATTTGCCTGATCTTTTCAGCTTTTTATAAATATCAGAGTCGTTTCTTTTTCCGATAAAATCGATAAATACAGTCTCATCTTTGATGTAAAAAATTATTCGATACTCGCCTGATGTAGCTCTCTTATATGGAGCATGACCTTTTAAATAGGCGACATCTGTTTGAGTTTTGTTTTCTCTGAGTTCATGGATTTTAAGTGCAATTTGTCGTTGGACTTTAGCCGGAAATTTCTCGATGTTTTTTGCTGCTGATTTTGAAAACTCAATCTTCAGCATTTAACATTTTCTTCAAAAGGGCTTCTGATTTGGTTTTTCCAATGTACCCTTGTTTAGAGGCTTCTTTGGCTTTTGAGGCGAACCATGAATCTTCTAGGTCGATTAAACGATTATACTCTTCGATAGATACAACAACAGCAATTTCCTTGTTATTACGAGTGATTTTCACAGGCTCTTTTCTTGAGTCATCAAGTAGTTCGCCAAAATTATCTTTTGCCTGAGTTGATTTCCATAGTTTCATTTAATACCTCAATAACCAATCTAACATAAAAAGCTATTTCGGTCAATACAGCTTAATTTACTACTTTAAAACGACTACATTTTATTTGGCATTGCATTACTCGTTCAAACTCCCACCTTACCCATTTCGTATTCAGGAGACGATAGATAGTTCATTTATTCAGATTCATGCAGTCTATGCATTAGAATAAGTGGCTTTTTGAAAACCAGATGTTACCCCAGTCTTCGGTTTTTAGCAGTGGAATATTGAATTCTTTAAGCCGTGAAAGTGTTTCGGTGTGCGGATGCCGGTACTTCTGAAAACGCGCAGACGCCACTGCAAACTTCAGGCGGGGCAAATGCTCAAGCAATGTTTTTCCGGTGCTGGTGCGGCTGCCGTGATGCCCCAGCACTAAAATTTTGGTGAGACTTAAGTTCTCGAATTCGTTCACCCAGACTTTTTCCTGCTGAATCGGGGAGTCGCCGGTTATTAAAATATTTTCAACAAGGAAAATCTGTGAAGCGTCGTTGGTGGTTCGGACCGTGCCGGGTACCCAAACTTTATGAGTTGTAAAGCCTTTGCACGAAGGAATGCTCAAGCGCAATATCTCTTGTGCGGATTTTTTCATAAAGCCGAATTCGGGCGCGTTTTCCCAGCACAAACGGGGCAGGTTTCGGGCTGCAATCGGGATATTCATAAAATGATCAAAATCCCAGTGGCTTAAATGAATTCGATTGGTTTTAAGGCCACAGTGACTAAGAAGGGTTTTGCGGATGCTTTTGAAACTGCCGAATTCGCCGCCCATATCGTAGTGGTTACAGGTATCGGATTGAATATGCGTAACCCACTGACCCTGCCCGATATTCCACACCACCCAGAGATTAATGTAGGCGGGGGCATTG
>JANPPN010000145.1:0-8113 GCA_031428535.1 Bdellovibrio sp.
TGTTTTTTGTTTCATATAATTTACATATGTATCTTGTGTGTAAATTAATTGGCTGTCAAAGTAGAAATTTGAGTTCCCAGCCAATTAGTCTGGTATAAGAGGCCTTGCATCAAAATACTGCTGATAATTCCAGCAGCAACATCATCAACCATAACCCCGAACCCACCGGGAATTTTTTTGTCCAACTGCCGGATCGGCGGCGGCTTTACGATGTCGAAAAAGCGGAAGAGCAAAAATCCAAAAACTACGCTCTGCCACGTAAAAGGCATCCAGGTCATGGTAATCAGAAACCCAACAACCTCATCAATGACAATTTCTTTTGAGTCGTGAGTGTCAGATTGATTCTCGTACAGCTGTGCAGCCCACACACCGATCGGAAAAAGCAAAAACACCACCGCCATATAAATGATCGGGCCGGCCTGCGCAAGCACATACCAGATCGGTATTGTTGCAAGCGTTGCTACGGTACCGGGCGCCTTTGAGAGCTTTCCGATACCGAACAATGTCGCAAGACTTAAAAGAAAACTGTGAACCATCGCGGATGTAGCCTATTTCTGAGAGGTTGTGATGGACTCTATTTTACTCAGAGCCATCATTTGCTTCATAGTTTTATCGAGCCCCTCATTTGAGCCATCCAGAAAAATAACATTTCCTTTACCTTGTTCGGCAAAATGCTTTATTGAATCCGTCCACATTGAAAAAAGAATGAAGGAGCTATCAAGACCAGCGGCCTTAATCTCGGTCGCCGCTTTGTGCATTCCGCGTGCGACTTCTTCTCTGAAAAGTGCAATACCCTCACCGCGCATTTTAGCCGCGATCTTTTCAGCTTCGGCCGAAATTCTAACCGCTAATCCATCGGCTTCGGCCTGTTTGGTTTTACGGATTAAAAGTGCTTGAGCCTCATTTTCGGCGGCGGCTTTTAAATTGCTTGAAGCCACGACCTGCGCCATTGACTGCATGATCGTCTCGTCAAAAGAAATGTCGTTAAGCTGTAAGTCAATCAGGTGGTATCCCCAACTGCGCAGATCTTCATCGAGATTGGCTTTTACCGCCTCAACGATATCCCGGCGCAATGCCAGAATTTCATTTTGTCTTTTGGTTGCAACAAAACCCCGGACGCTGCCTTCAACAGTTCTGTTCAAGGTCTGCATAAGGCTACCGAAATCGATAAATTTAAATGCGACGGATTTAATTATTTCTTCAGTTTGATCTATGACCGAATAAAGCAACATGGCCTTGAAATTAACATTGGCCTGATCCTGCGTGATGGCCTGAAAGGCCAGTTCGATCGATTGATTCTGAATAGAAATCCGGCGAAAGACGGTTTCTAAAAACGGAATTTTAACACTTAACCCGGGATACATGATCCGGCGGTACTTTCCGAACATCGTTATTACTGAAACAGTTCCCTGCTGTACGGTGACAAATAACCCGCCCACAACTGAAATAACAACCAGACCTATAAAAATCGAAAAAAAACTCAATTGCTCAAACATTTTAAACTCCCTTTGAAACAGCTATTTGAAGTCTTCTTTTCCGGTTGAGTCAAGAAAAGCTGTACATTTCGTGTCTATTGTCATTTACAGCAATTTTGTCTAAGGTGTACAAATGGCATTTTTTAAGCATTCGCAGCAGAACAATGCCAATAAGGAAAATATTTATGATGACGAGTTCTGAAATCCGAAACAGTTTTGTTAATTATTTTAAAAAAAACCAGCACACTTCAGTATTGAGCTCGAGCCTCATTCCGGAAAACGATCCAACTTTGATGTTCGCCAATGCTGGTATGAACCAGTTTAAGAATTTATTTCTGGGCCTCGAAAAACGACCCTACACAAAAGCGGTTTCGGTTCAGAAATGCGTCCGCGCCGGCGGTAAACACAACGATCTCGACAACGTCGGTTTTACGGCCCGGCATCATACTTTTTTTGAAATGCTGGGTAATTTTTCCTTCGGCGATTATTTCAAAGAAGACGCCATCCGTTTTGCCTGGGATTTTTTAACCAACGAATTGAAAATCCCGAAAGAAAAACTTTATGTAACTGTTTTTGAAACCGACGATCAGGCTGCAGACATCTGGCACAAACAAGAAGGCGTTCCGAAAGACCGCATCTTCAGACTCGGCGAAAAAGACAACTTCTGGCGAATGGGTGACGTTGGCCCGTGCGGCCCCTGCACTGAAATATTTTACGATCACGGTCCGCAATACGGTAAAATTTCTGACCCGTTTAAAAGTATCGTAGCCGGCGAAGATCGCTACATCGAAATCTGGAATCTGGTATTCATGCAGTTTTACGAATCTGCACCCGGTGTTCAAACACCGCTGCCAAAGCCTTCGGTTGATACCGGCGCCGGTTTTGAAAGATTGGTCGCTGCCGTTCAGGGCCGCCATAACAATTACAAAACAGATTTATTCTCTGCAATCCTGAACAAGGGTGTTGAACTTATCGGGCTAAGCGGCGGAGTAGAACAGTTACACGAAGCCGAGGTGAATGCTCAGGCTAAACTTCCTTACGATAAATCCGCACTTGAAATGCTGTCGTCGTTGCGGGTTCTGGCCGATCACAGCCGTTCTATTTCATTCTTGCTGGCAGATGGGGCGCTCCCATCTAATGAAGGCCGCGGTTATGTTCTCAGACGCATCATTAGGCGCGCGCTCCGTTATGGCCGCAAGCATTCTCTGAATGTTTCGCTGCTGGTACCGATGAGCGAAGTGTTGATTGAGCAGATGGGTGATTTTTATCCTGAACTCAGGGTCAGAAAAAATCACATACTCACGACCATCCGTGATGAAGAAACCAGATTTCTGCAAACGCTCGACAATGGCACAATAATTCTTCAGGACGAAATTAAAAAAGCAAAATCGGTTAAGCAGATAAAACTTTCCGGCGAAGTGCTTTTCAAACTCTATGACACGTTCGGATTTCCGGTGGATTTAACCGCGTTGATGGCGGCTGAAGAAGGCCTGCAGGTCGATGAGCTGGCGTTTGAAAAGCATATGCAGTCCGCAAAAGAAAAAGCCAAATCCTCATGGAAGGGCAAAGGGCTGCAAGCAGATGAAAAACACATCATTGAACTGACCCAGAAGTTTTCTAAAACGCCGACTGAATTTGTCGGTTATGAAAGTCTTAGTGGGGAGTCCTTGATTCTTGCAATTTCTGACGGCTCCGGAGAAGTGAGTTCGCTCGCGACCGGCCAAACCGGAATAGTTATTTTAAAACAATCACCATTCTACGCTGAAGGTGGCGGACAAGTGGGCGACCAAGGCCTGCTGAAAACAGCACAGGCCGAAATCATAGTGTACAATTGCACAAAACATGCAGACGTGTATTTACATTTTGTCGAAGTTCTGAATGGTCCTCTCAAAAATACCGACAGTGTCAATTGTCAGGTCGAGGTTTCAGAACGCCGGCAAACCACTTCAAATCACTCGGCCACTCACCTTATGCATGCCGCGCTCAGAAAAGTGCTCGGTGAGCATGTAACCCAGGCGGGCTCGCTGGTCGACAGCACAAAAACCCGTTTTGACTTCACACATAACAAACCACTGAGCACCGATGAAATTTCAGAAATTGAAAAACTGGTCAACACTGAAATTTCCCAGGCTTATGCCATTTCTTCAGAAGTTATGAGTCACAAACAAGCCCTGGCAACGGGCGCCATGGCCCTGTTCGGCGAAAAATACGGTGACCAGGTCCGAGTGCTCACAATGGGTTCATTTTCCTGCGAACTTTGTGGGGGAACCCATGTTAAAAATACTGCGGAAATTCGCGTCTTTAAAATAATTTCAGAATCGGGCGTCAGTTCGGGAGTGCGGCGCATTGAGGCTATTACAGGAACAGCCGCGGTCAATTACCTGCAAAAAAATACCGAAGAATTTTTAGCAGCCCGGCGGGCGACCGGTGTAGCCGCCGACAAATCACTTACCCAGTGGATTGACGAAAAAAAGGTTGAGATCAAAGAACTTCATAAGCAGATTCAAAAAGCGCAATCCGGCCAGATCAATATTGACGAACTGCTGAAATCCGCAAAGTCGTTTCAGTCTCAATCGGGGCCCGCGCAATTAATTTTTGCCGATCTGACGATTGACGACCGCGAAGTGCTTTCGCAGATTTCTGATCAACTGAAAAATAAAGTCCAGCGCGGAATTATTATCACGATCGGCAAGAGTGAGTCTTCGCATCCGGTGATTATTTCCGTCAGTAAAGAGCTAAATTCGCAATTCAAAGCCGGAGATTTACTGAAAGACTTTGCTCAGGTACTTGGCGGTAAAGGCGGTGGACGCCCCGATTTTGCCCAGGGCGCCGTGCCGGACAGAAGCAAACTCAAAGAGGCTTTTGACCTGATTGCTAAGAAAATAATTCAGTAATTATTTTCTACGGTTTATTTCCAGCCCAAAATTTCGTAATTTTTATTCTGCAAACATTTAGCGATGTAGGCCTGCTTCAATTCGTCAGGCTTTAAATTGTCTTTTGATTTTTCGTCGACGTACGCGCCCCCGGCGCCAACCATTCCACCAGCTGCTGCTCCGGCAAGAGCGTTACGGGTATCGCCGGTTATAGCCCCGATTATGCCACCTACAATCGCACCACCAAGTGCCTGCCGACCTACCTGATTTTTCAGACGCTCGGACTTATGCTTCTCAAGATAAACATCTGCTGATGCAATACAGCTATCAATGTCCTGTTCGGCCTTTTGATCCCCGACTCGTTTATAGTGCTCGTTGTCATTCAGCACAGGGCGAAAACTTGCGCAAGAACTCAAAAAACAAACGGCCAATAAAAATTTTTTCATTTGAGGTCTCCATTACTAAACGCAACTAAGTGCAACTCAGCTGCTGATATTGGTTTTTTATCGCTTCAATATAGCCCTTCAAAATATTGGGCTGATCATCGCACAAATCAACTGAATTGCTTCCGCACCCGTCTGAAGCCGAGCCCAGCTCATATTGCGCATTTGAAGTTACAACCTGCGCATAGGCCAGTTTCAGAACCTGCGAACACATCGTACCGGGCGGCAACACGGGCTGCATTGTACAAACCTGCGAAGATTTTAAAATGCTGATCAGTTCGTTTTTCAGAGCGGAATTTAGGCAAAATTCAGATGTGGTTGCCGCAACATCCGAACTTTCGGTGATAACGCCGGTGTTAACATCAATTGTCAGCACTTTATTGTAATTTATTTGATAGCTGTTTCCGGCTTTGACGACGGTCTGAGTGGCCGGAATCATGAACACCGCTACCCGAATGGCTTCAAGCCCGAGATCGGTCCGATTTGAAAACGCATTTATGTTCGAACTATTGAGCTCATCGGGATACGGAGGTTTCTGACAATTTTGAAAAGAAATAAGAAGTATGAATACCGCAACAAGGATGCTGGAAACTTCCTTTTTCATGCCGCCTTTTTTTCGCTTCCGGGCATTCCGACTTTACCGACAACCTTGGCCCCGCACTCTCCGCAGAATTTGCTTTCTAGCGCAACTGTCGAGTGACACTCAACGCATTCGATGCCGTCTATTGCCACTTTCTTTTTGGGCCCTTCATCAACGTCAGCCATATCCACTAGGCCTTTTTCGTTTAATTTATCAATTTCTTTTATCAGACCCCAGATCGCGATCTGAGTTCGGAATTCTTTAGTGTCAAATTGTAGATTAACTTTGCCGTCTGCCGTGTTTTTACGTTTACAGAAGAGACCTTTGCTTTCGAGCGATATAAAATGTCCGTTTCCGAGATTGACGCCGTACTCTTTAAAAAAGGAAGTTACATCATTCAAATCTTTTGAAGCCACCCCGAATTTGTCAGGTGTAACATCGGCATAACACATGAGTAATAGTCTGAGCGTACTGTAGTTGGCATCATCAAATTTTAAAAGCTCGGATTTTCCGCCTTTGTAATAGTAGTACTGGTAGAATTCAAAGAAAGCCTCGAGCGCCGGCAAATCATAAATTTCGAACCCTTGAATTTCAGTTTGCGCATCCGTATCCGGATTATTCGGGTCGCGTCCCATTACGTATTCGGCCTGCTTTACCTTAACCAGGATCTGCGTAATCTGTTCAACCCGCTTGAGCGACTCTCCAAAAATTCGCTGCGAATAATTTCGAAGTGTCAGCCAATCAACTTTGGCGCGACTACCCTCTTTAAGCCCCTTGTGATTCAAAACATGAAATATAGAACCGAACACTCTCGGAATTTCATCTTCAGAACAAGGATTCGCACTTCGTTCGTTTTTGGAATTCTTCACTTCGTTAATGGCCCATTTCAATTTGTCTGCCATTGATTTTATAAATGATTTATTAATAACTGAAAGTGAATCATACTGTACTTTAAAAACCTCAAGCGGAATTTCAATGATTTTCAATTCGGTTTGTGCAAGACCCGAATACTGAAACTGATTTGTACCCAATACAACCAGATCGGCAAACACATAGCCATTGCCGACGGTCATGATATCGAGAATTTTATTGTTTTTGTGAGTACACAAATTGACTTGGCCGGCCTGAATGACAAATACCGCAGAAATTTTATCCCCGGCTTTAAATAGAAACTGGCCCTTCTTAACAACTTTCACTTCAGACATAGACGTTGCCCTCTTAATGCACTTATCGTCTATTAACTTATCGATCTTGAATAAAAAAAGAATGGAATGTGTCTCGTAAAGAAACACATTCCATATCTGAATTAAGCGGTCTGTTCGGTAGGTTCGGTCTGCCCTTCGCCTTCGGAGTAAAACTTCTTTTTCAAATCTGATTGCACTTGAACCATCGTTTCTTCGAGCAATACGTTAAACATCTGTTCAGCGGTTACCTTGTACATGTTGGCCAAGGTTCTTAGGGTATTGATCGGAGGTTGCGAAATTCCGCGCTCCCAATTTGAAATAAATTGTGAAGTGCTGTACCCCAGCTTGGTCGCTACATCTTTTTGTGAGAGACCAGAGGTTGTACGTTTTTCTTTTAGAAACTGAGCTAATTTGTTTGAATTCTGTTGCATGATCACCTTCTTGTAAATCCCTATCGGTTTAAAAATAGGATATCATTTAAAAAAAAATTATCAATTTTTTTTAACAGTATTTTAACAATATTTTGACATTTTTGTTCAAAGCGAACACAAAAAAGGGGAAGCAAAGCTTCCCCAGACTAAAGTCTAAATGAAAATCAAAAATTAACGCTTTGAGTACTGACCGCTGCGACGCGCACCATGTTTGCCGTATTTTTTTCTCTCAACCATTCGAGGGTCACGAGTAACAAAACCAGCTTTTTTCAGAACGTCTTTAAGTTCAGGATTGAATGCAATCAGCGCGCGAGTTACACCGTGACGAATTGCGCCTGCTTGTCCGGACTCACCACCACCGGCAACCATAACTTTAAGATCAAACTTATCCATTAAATTTACAGCATCAAGCGGTTGCATGATAACCATACGTGACTGTAAACGAGTTAAATAAGCATCTGATTTTTTTCCATTGATAACAACAAGTCCCTTACCTGGCTTTAAGTAAACACGAGCAGAACTCGTTTTTCTTCTTCCAGTTGCATAATACATTTTTTCAGCAGCTGCCATTTTATATTACCCTTTTTTAGTTTTGATTACGAAAGCTTCAGGCTTTTGAGCTGTATGAGGATGCTCAGGACCTTTATATACTTTTAGTTTTGTAATTAATGTTTTAGAAAGTTTGTTTACTGGCAACATTCCGCGAACGGCTTCAGAAATAATAAATTCTGAATCATTCTCTTTCATTTGTTCAGCTGTTTTTTCTTTCAGTGAACCGAAAAAGCGTGAATGGCGATAGTACTTTTTACTGTTCCATTTGTCTCCGGTCATTTCGATTTTGTCAGAATTAATAATGACAACAAAACCGCCGACGTCTGCATGGGGCGTAAATGTAGGTAAATTTTTACCACGTAAAATGTTGGCAACGTGAGTTGCTAGGCGGCCTAATCTTAAACCAGCGGCGTCGACGACAAACCACTTACGATCAGCTTCTTCTGTTTTTGCGTTCCAAGTCTTCATAGTTACTCCGAAATAGATGAATGAGTGTTTTAAAGTTCGCGGCACTTATTGTCAAGGTCTAGAGGATAGTAAACTCGCATTAAAAATAGCCCCTGCGGCGGGGCCGG